>DAOTVD010000403.1:0-21721 GCA_034437075.1 Anaerolineae bacterium | reverse complement strand
GCTCCGATGAGCCGTATCCGGCGGGCGAACCGCTACCCAGCATCTACGCGCTCACTTTGCCGATGGATGACCCACCCGCCAAGAAGCCCAGCCCGATAAAAGCCACACCAGCCGAGGAATCCAGCGGTGACGCAGCCCCCGCGTACCCCGCCACGCCGCGCATTCGCGAAACCACCCCCGAGCCCCCGGCGCGGGCCAATCCTACCCCCGACAGACCGCCTACACGCCCAGTCGCCCGCGAGGCGATACCCGCCAAGCCGGAGCGCGACAGACCGTCTTTCGGTAATGCGGAACGACCGCGCCCCGCACAGACCGCCAGCGCAGCCCGGCCCCGTGAACGCGAAGATGCACAAACGGACCGTGAAAAACTTTTCGGTGCATCCCGTAATGGAGAGCGCCCCGGCGCGCCAGCGCCTTCGGGGGAGGGAAGCCGCCTCGGCCAAAGTGCACCCGCGCCGCGTAGCACACAACCCCCCGCGCCAGGCCCAGCGGATGACGCGCGCCCCGCCCAACCAGCCAGACCCCGCGCGGAAATCCAATCCGAACGCGAGCGCTTATTTGGCAGTGGCGCGCCCCGAACGGCATCGCGCGGCGCACCGGCCAGCCCCGCTACGGATGAAGACATCGTGTTTGATGATATTCGGCCTGATGAAGACGAGGAATTCAATCAGGATATTTACGGGGATACGGATTAGTCGTCTTCGTCCGCAACGGGAAGCGGAACGGCATTCACTGAAGGATAAGTCTGCTGCAAAACACGCACTTGGCCTTGCTGACCGCCTTTAATGCTGCGGATATGTTTGCGCTCGGTGACCATCACTTCAGCGGCACCTTCGCGCCGCGCTTTACTATAATACGCGGCGTAGCTAGCGGCTTGGTCGATGACCTCGGGCGGAACGTGCCGCCCCCCGCTTTTGATGACCACATGCGCGCCGGGCATACCCCGCACATGCAGCCATAAATCCTCGCCACCCGCGAGTTTGAAGGTCACTTCTTCATTCTGGCGGCTATTGCGCCCCACCCAGATGACAAATCCGTCATCCGTAGCAACTTTTAAGGGGCGTGATTTTCCGCCGCCGGTGGTGCGCTGGTACTTTTTGCCCTGCCAATAGCCCGCCGCTTGCAGCGCTTCTTGCACCTCGCCAATTTCTGTCCAGTTATGCGCTAGGTCAAGATCAACTTCCAATTGGCCTAAAAAGCGCAGTTCGCGCTCAGTTTGCTTGATGAGATCGGGCAAGGCTTCACGCGAGCGCTTGGCTTTTTCGTATTTTTCGAAATAGCGTTGGGCATTCTCTACAGGCGTCTTAAAGGGATCGAGCTTGATGGTTAACGGCGGTTTTTCCGGGTCATGCGTGGCGCTGAATTCTTCTTGGCGACGCGCGATTTCGTGCTGATAGGCCAGCAATAACTCGCCAGCTTGCCGGAAAAACGTAATGTCTTCGTCGTCGCGGTGCTGTTGTTGCAGGCTATATAATTTGCCGCTCAGGCGTTTTTCGGCTTTGCGAAGTTGTTCGCGCGTGGGCTTTTTGGCCGCTGCGTAGGCGTTCTCGCCACTTAGCGGGCCGAAGTAATTCATTAACGCGGCGCTGACACTTTCTGTCGGTTGCCAGCCTGGTTTATACGTCAGCTTATAGACCGCATACGCGCTGGTTTCGCCATCGTTGTCATAGGTATTGCCGGGTTGCCAATCTCCGGCGAGCAAGGGCGGCATTAAAATCTGCCAGACCTCGTGCAAATCGGCAATATTGACCTTATCGGCCACGGCTTCGGGGTGCCCGGTCGCACGATAAACCATCTCGCGGACCAGTTGCGGGCTGATGCCATGCGCCAGGCGCGTCAGGATTTGGCGGGCTTTGTCGCCGGGTGTGGCCGCGAACGCCGCTTGCAGATCATCCCAGCCGACATCTTGCGGTGCTTTTTTATTCTGGGGCGGTGGCAACCGGTAAGGCTGGCCAGGCAAGAGTTGGCGCACACGATTCTCGTCTGGCCCCACGCGCCGGATGCATTCGCGGATGACGTCAGCCGTTACCAGCACGATATTGGCGCGGCGCTCGATGGGCTCGACAATTAACGAAAATTCACCATCCTGGGTCATAAGGTCAAAGATGATGATGCGTTCCCAAGGTGGTTGGCGTACCGCCAGAATGCCGCCGCCATCTATATAACGGCGAAGTTGCAGCCCCAGCGGCGATTGCTTATCCATGCCGCGCCGCAATTTACCATCTGCCAGGTGCACGCGCGGTTGCTCGGGTTGGGCGGACATATAGAGATAATGCCGGGCTCGGTTGGCGTAAACCTCAAAGCCCAACGAAAGGTGGTCAATCTCGACCACCTTCTGGATTCGCCCGCCGCCGAGCGTCGTATTCAGTTCGTCCACCAGCGCGGCGGCGGTGAAATAGTCAAAGTTCATGCGTTAGTAGAAACTGGTCGTTACATGTTCCGGTATAACACCGGGCACCGCTTGCACTTTAGGGACGAGTACCCCAGGGTCAATATCTGGGCTTTGCGGGCCGGTGAGCACCACATGGCCGTAGTTCACGCGCACGATGACGCCAGCGGGCACCACCTGGCCGATTTCTAGCCGCACGGTTTCATCATCAAACAGGCCATCCGCATTCACACGGACGACACCTTCAATATCGGGTACATTGTCGATCAGCACGCGATGGGCTTGCACGCTGCGAACATGGCCCTGAAGGATGACATGGCCGTCGCTCACAGTATAATGCACATGATGCTGAGCTTGCTTTAGCGGGTCATAACTGCGGATTAAATGGCGTATATCTTCTTCAATATCCACATCCGGGCGGGTGATTATTTTGGGATTCATAAACTAATTCCTTTTTTATGTACTGACGTTACGCAGCCTTATCAAAATCGGCTTTCTTCAAGGGGCTGAAGCCCCTTGTTAAGTGGCCACGAAAGGTCACTATAGGTTAACAAGGGGTTTTAACCCCTTGGATGCTAAGTGAGTGCGTAACGTCAGTTATGTATATTCGGAAAACCGGATATATTGTCTTTTTTATCATTTTGCGCGCGTGCCTGTGGTTTGGATAGTGCAAAATGAGCCTGTTTTAATAGGCCAAGTGGCCTAAACAAAAAAAGACACCTGTGGGCGTCTTTGAGTGATAGCGGGGGAAGGATTCGAACCTGCGACCTTCGGGTTATGCATACTTCTACGGTTTCCACCGCCCCGGGTTAGGGTTTGAAGTCTGGACTTTCTCTTCACCGTATAACCTTTGCAGGTTACTTAGGTGCCTGCCGTCAAGTCTCTACACCTTCTCTTTGTTCAAGAGCTTGGCTCGGGATCACCATGCCACAGGCTTCCCCGAATTTGACAGGAGTCACATAGGCGTTTCCACCCATGCAGCCCATTGCAAGACACGTTTGGCATAACGTTAGATGGTGTGTCTAGTCGTCTTGAGCCCGACGAGCTACCACTGCTCCACCCCGCAATGTGGCCTCTATAATAAGCTGAAAGCCTATGACCGTCAAGGGTGTTCCGTGTCAGGCCGTCAAAATGGTGGGCCACGATCAAAGAAAAGGCCCCACCACAAATCGACAACCGGAATCTCGGTGGGGGTCGCCAGCGGGAGTGGTGTAGCTTGTGGCGTAGGGGTGGCCACGGGGCCTGCGGGGATAGGAATGACGAGCACTTCGCCATCGCGCACCATTTTTCCTTCGCGGTGTGCCCAGCGGATGACCGCAGCATCACTGGCGGCGAAATCGCGCGCGTCGATTAGATCGGCCCGTTGGGTAGAAAGGATGTTGATGGTGGCTGCGATGTTTTGTTGTACTTGGTCAATCTGTTGGCCGCGTCGAATACGCCCGCTGAAGTTAATGGTCAAGAGCAAGCCAATGGCCAAGATCGAAGCAAAAACAATCTGGATGCCCGACACGGTATTGCGGCGTCCGCGTGATGGTGGTGAGGATGCATTGCGCATACACCCTATGATAATCAAAAAAAGCCCGTGATGCACGAGCTTTTTGGTCATAAGTCTGGTGTTACGGATGACGAAGGTGGGAGTCGAACCCACACTCCCGTAAGGGAACTGCGCCCTGAACGCAGCGCGTCTGCCAATTCCGCCACTTCGCCGAAATTGATCCAGGTTCAAGGATTATAGGGTATTCTATGCCTCTGTCAAGACCAGCTTGGCGCCGTATGAGGAGCAGGTGCGTAAATGGCCCACATGAGTATTGCGAGGTGAACATTTACTTGTTACGCTTCTGTCTATATGAAAAAAACAGACTGGCAAAACATCAGACACTGGCTACGCCCAGGCATCCGCGTGAAGCGCTGGGTGTTGCTGTGCGCCGTGGGGATGGTGTTGCTCGGCGCAGCCCTCGCCCAGGGGATCGCCCTGCTACGCGAAACCGGCATCTTAGACACTTGGACAGATGTTTTGCTGCTGACATTCTTGCCGCCAGCTTGGCGCGTGCTGGTGTTCTTCATCCTGGGGGCCTGTTTGGTGGCTGTGGCGCTGTATGAACTTTACCACGCCGTGATTCGCCCTCTGGCCGAGCAACAAAACCGCCCCTGGCTGGATATGCTCGTGCGGTATAATCGGCTGCAACGCGGCCAGCATGTGGTCGTGATCGGAGGTGGAACGGGCCTGCCAAGCGTTTTGCGCGGGATGAAGGCCGTCACCAACAATATCACGGCGGTCGTCACGATGGCCGACGACGGCGGTAGTTCGGGGCGCTTACGACGCGAACTCGGCGTGCCACCGCCCGGCGACCTGCGCAACAATATCGCGGCGCTATCCGATGATGAAGACATGATGACCCGTCTGTTTCAGTATCGCTTTAGCGATGGCGCGCTTGGGGGGCATAGTTTCGGGAATCTATTTCTGACCGCGCTATCCGATATTACCGGTAATATGGATGCGGCGGTTGCCGTGGCAGGTCGTGTGCTGGCCATCACCGGGCGGGTTTTGCCCAGCACATTACATAACGTCAATCTCGTGGCAGATATTCGCACCCCTGCCGGGCGCCGGATGCGCGTTTATGGGGAATCGAATATCGCAACCGCCGGGGGCACCATCGAGCGCGTCATGTTAGAGCCGATGAGCGTCCCAGCCCTGCCCGAGGTCATTCGCGCCATTTTGAACGCGGATTTGATCGTCATTGGGCCCGGGAGTTTGTATACGAGCATTTTGCCGAATCTGCTGGTGCGCGGCGTAGCCGAAGCCCTGCAAGTTTCCACCGCGCAGGTCGTGTATGTATGCAATATCGCGCAGCAACCGGGCGAAACCGGGGGCTACACCGTAGCCGATCATGTGTTGGCTCTGGAAAAACATGTAGGGCAGGGTATCATCAATGTTGTGCTCGCTAACGATCATTATCCACCCTTACGCCGGGGAGATGTAACGCGCTATGTACGTTTTGACGTGCAACCCACTCCTGTGTTACAACGCTATCATGTGGTCCGTGCTGATTTAACCGATGCAGCGCGCCCCTGGCGCCACGATTCTGAAAAGTTAGTGGCCCAGTTATTGAAGCTGGAGGCTGCTCTTGAAGCAGCTAAACAATCGAAATCCCTGAGCCGTCCGGCATAAGGGACCAATCACAATCAAGTAGTGTGGGAGACTTCACAAGATGACAATTCGAGTAGGCATTAACGGTTTTGGCCGCATTGGTCGTCAGGTCGTGCGCGCCTTAAAAGATTATCATGGCGACGACACCGAAGTTGTCGCGTTCAACGATTTGGGTGACCTGGAAACAATGGCTCACCTATTGCGCTATGACTCCAACTACGGGCGCTACCCTGGCACCGTGGAAGTCAAAGATAAGGCTTTGGTCATCGATGGTCACGAAATCAAGGCGTTCTCCGAGAAGAACCCGGCAGATATTCCGTGGGGTGACCTGGGCGTTGACATCGTGGTCGAATGTACAGGCATCTTTCGGAATAGGGAAAAGGCGGGCGCGCATATCGAAGGCGGCGCTAAACGTGTCATCATTTCGGCGCCCGCTAAAGGCGAAGTAGATGGTACGTTTGTCTTGGGCGTGAACGATAGCGAATACGACCCGGATAAGCACTTCATCGTGTCGAATGCATCGTGCACAACCAACTGCTTGGCACCCGCCGCGAAAGTGTTGCACGATGCCTTCGGGATCAAAGATGGCATGATGACCACCATCCACTCGTATACCAACGACCAGCGCATTCTGGATGCGCCGCATAGCGACCTGCGCCGCGCCCGCAACGCGGCCTCGAACATCATTCCTACGTCCACTGGCGCTGCCAAGGCCGTCGCGCTGGTTATCCCCGAACTGAAAGGCCGTTTCCATGGTATCGCCGTGCGTGTGCCGACGCCCGTGGGCTCGTTGGTCGATTTTGTCGGCGAGTTGGAAAAAGAAGCCACCACCGAAGACATTCACAAAGCCTTTGCTGATGCAGCCAATGGGCCGCTAAAAGGCATTCTGGAATTCTCGCACGATCCGTTGGTCTCCACCGACATCGTGGGCAACTCGCATTCGAGTATTGTGGATGCCGAAAATACCATGGCGTATTCTGGCAACAAGGTGAAGTTCTTGGCCTGGTACGATAACGAATGGGGTTACTCGGTGCGGACTGCCGATCTTGTCAAGCTGATGGGCGCGTAAACCCCGCCCCATTCTTTCGCCATCCGGCGAGATGGTGTATATCCTATCTCGCCGGAATGTTTACCTCGCAACAACCTAGAACGGGAGCATAAATCATGAACAAAAAAACCATACGGGATGTTGATTTTTCCGGTAAGCGCGTGCTGATCCGTGTCGATTTCAACGTTCCGTTGAAGGGTGTCTCTGACGACAAGCAAGAAGTCGCCGATGATACGCGCATTCGCGCGGCAGTCCCGACGATTCAATACATTTTGGAACAGAATCCCAAAATGATTATCCTCATGACCCATGTGGGCCGCCCCAAAGGCCAGATTGTGCCGAAACTATCGGTCAAGCCCATCGCGCCAGTTCTGGCCGACTTACTGGGCATTGAGCAAGTGCTCTTAGCACCAGATAACTTTGGCAAGTTCGTAGATGAAGTTATCGAAAATGCACCGGATGGCGCGGTCATCATTATGCAAAATACGCGCTACCACGAAGGAGAAACCGAAAACGACCCCGAAATGGCGGCAGCCCTGGCCAAATATGGGGATATTTTCGTCAATGATGCCTTTGGGACTGCGCATCGCGCCCATGCTAGCAATGTCGGTGTCGCCCAACACCTGGAAGCTGTGGCCGGTTTCTTGATGCAAAAGGAACTCGATTTTCTCTCGAATGCGGTCGAAAATCCGGAGCGTCCCTTTGTGGCCATCATGGGCGGGGCCAAGATTATCGATAAAGTTCAGGTGATCGAAAAGCTGCTCAGCAAAGTGGATACGCTTATTGTCGGGGGCGGCATGGGCAACACCTTCCTGAAAGCCAGCGGGGTCGATGTGGGCGCTTCGCTGGTGGATGAAGAAGCCTTATCTATCGCCGAGCAACTGCTGAAAGATCATAGCGATAAGATCATGTTGCCTAAAGATGTCGTCATTGCCAGCGAGTATAGTAACAACGCTGATCGAAAGTCAATCGCGGTTGAAAAGGGCGTGGACCCTGGCTGGCAAATCTTGGATACCGGGCCCGCTACGCTTGAACAGATCAAAGATATCCTAAGCTCGGCCAAAACCGTGATCTGGAATGGCCCGGTGGGTGTTTTCGAAATGCCCAACTTTGCTATCGGTACGACGGCCATTGCCAATATGCTGGCCGAACTTACCGAAGAAAAAGGGCTAATTTCGATCATCGGCGGTGGTGATTCGGCCTCCGCCGTAGCGGCAGCAGGAGTTGCCGATAAGATGACGCATGTCAGCACCGGCGGCGGTGCCAGCCTGGAATTGCTAGAAGGCAAAGAACTCCCTGGGGTTGCTGCGCTGGCGGATAAATAAAGACGTCGCGCGCGGCCCCGCTGCGCGCGATATTTTTACAAGCTTTTTACAGATACGGTAGCATGTTCCGTTTATAGTCATAGATGAACAACATGCAGGAGGCAGTCTATGCCCTTTCAGGTGGGCCAAAACGTAGGCCCCTATAAAATTACCGAGCAACTTGGCCAGGGTGGTATGGCCACAGTCTACCGTGCCTACCATGGCAGTTTGGATCGTTACGTTGCCATCAAAGTCCTTCATCAGTCATTTAAGGATGATGATAGTTTTTACATGCGCTTTCAGCGCGAGGCCCAAATCGTCGCCAAACTCGAACACCCGCATATCGTGCCCGTGTATGACTTCGCGTTAGAAGAAGGCGAACCATACATCGTGATGAAGTTCGTCCAGGGGCGCACCCTGAAGCAACGGTTGCAAGAAAATCCGCTTACGCTGGAAGAAACGCTCGTCATGCTGCCGGCCATTGCTGGCGCGCTGACCTATGCCCATGATCGTGGCGTGTTACATCGGGATGTCAAGCCGTCAAATGTGATGCTCGACGAAGATGAACGGCCCTATCTGGCCGATTTTGGCCTGGCGCGGATTGTGACCTCGGGCGAATCGACCATGAGCCAGGATGTCTTGATCGGCACCCCAAACTATATTTCGCCCGAACAAGCGCGCGGTGAACGCGACCTGACCCCCGCAACAGACGTCTATTCCCTGGGCATTATGTTATATGAAATTGTCGTGGGGCGTGTGCCGTTTAGCGGCGATACCCCCTTCGCGATTGTGCACGACCATATCTACAAGCCGGTTCCCCGGCCCACGACCGTCAATCCGACGGTTCCAGCACGGCTAGAAGCCGTCTTGGTGCGGGCCTTGAGCAAAAC
This sequence comes from Anaerolineae bacterium, assembly GCA_034437075.1. Lineage (GTDB taxonomy): Bacteria > Chloroflexota > Anaerolineae > Aggregatilineales > J027 > DAOTVD01. The sequence continues at coordinate 12,942 of DAOTVD010000403.1, read as the reverse complement.
GCCCGCCGACCGTCACCAGCGCGCGCTCGACCTGGCCGAGGAGTTCCGCGAGGCTGTCCAGAGCACCAATATGAGCGAACTGAGCGCCGCCAGTGTGCACCTAGATCGCTTTGACGACTATGGCACGCTGTCGGTCGGCCCGGCTAGCGCCACCACACCAACCCCGACCTCCCAAGATGAATTGAATACTGCGATTCGCGCGGCTTTGGCGGAGGTCTTACCGCAATCCTTATCCAGCCAACCGCAACCCACTAGCGTTGGACGCACCCCCAGACGAACCGCGCGCCGCTCGCCTCGGGCATTTTGGGTCTTGGCTGGCGTGGCGGCCCTAGTGTTTTTGTGCATTGCCTCGCTCGGGGTGGTTATCTCCGCATATGACCATCCCATCGTGCAAACCAACCCGGCCCTGGCGGTAGTGCAATCCTCCACCGCATCGCCCGAGTTGGATGAAATGCGCGGTCAACTGCTGAACATCAACAACATCAGCCTAGAAGAAGCGCAAGCCATGGTCAATGCCGACCCAAATAGCGCGGCTGCTCAATTGGTGCTCAGCTTTCGCTACCTCGAAGCTGGGCAATTTGACGAGGCCGAAGAACATTTATTTGCAGCGGTAGCAGACGAAGACGCCCCCGCCGAACTTTTTGCCCAAGCCGCCAGCATAACGGCCTCGCAAGGCTTTAATGACGAGGCTATTCTGCTGTGGTTGGTGGCTTATCACCGCGAACCGGAAGTCCCCGAAATCCGCAACGCGGCAGGCACCTATATTTATCGCCAATTCGAAAACACCACGGTTACCGATATTGCCGAAGTCAACGAATTACGAGACTCTTTTCCGAATTCGGCCTTTATGCGTACCATGGCCGCGCATGCGACTTTATCCTCAACGCGACTATTCACCGCGCCCCGGCGTGAGGTGATCGAACGATTCTTGGATAGCGCCCTGGCCGAGGAGGAAGACCTGGCCGAAGCGCATCTCGTCTATGGCAACTATTACGCCGCCGTGGATGATTTCGATGCCGCTGAAGATGCCTGGCGCTTCGCGGCTAGCTTCTCGGATGCGCCAGAGTGGGTCCAGCGCGAAGTGAACGCCCAACTCAGCACCCTGCAAGAATGAGTTCTATACTATGTATGGGAAATTCGGACTAATTCGGGGCTTTATGCAGCACTTCAGTGCACAATCCGATATAGTCTAAAGTGACCTTACCAGCGAATAAGAATAAGGATGACCGATGAAAAAACGCAGCGTTGTAACGCTTGGGAGTGTGCTACTTCTGGTGGGCCTGCTAGCGGCAGTGCTCTTAGGAGTCACCCCAGGGGATGACCAGGTACAAGCGAATCAAGAAGAAACGTCAGATACAGGCGCCGCAACGAGCGCAGCCTTAGAGTCGGGCGAGCAAATTTTGGTATGGACTGCTCCGGCGCATGTGCCAGGTGAGCAACGGGTATCAGAAGAAGGCCAAATCGCCTACATTACCGCTGAAGAGGGCCTGCGCCCCTTAACCGACGTCTTGCAGCAATCCGGGCGGGTCGAACCCTGTGGCCCCATACCCAATAGCCCCGGCAATGAGCATTTCGCCCTGTATATGGGCGTAGAGGCGGGCGTTATATCGAGCCTTTATATGATTAGCGGAAATAACCCACCTGTTTTGGTGGATGACAGCTTCCAATTGCTGACTTGTGTGGGGGGCAATGGCATTTTCGAATATCGGGCCGAAGGTTCCCAGATGGTGTATCTGGACTACGAGCGCCAGTTCCAAGTCGATTTTGCGGATGGCCAGTTGCGTGTGCTCACTACTAACGATTTTACAGAAGCCTTCAGCCTGGATGATACCGTGGCGTTTGATGCGCATGCGGATGGGGTCGATTTTGTGCGCTTCTTCACCAACCAATTTAACGAAGCAGATGAGGTCGCGATTGGGCGCTGGGACGGCGAAAGTGATCGCGAATTCGATGCCTTCTTCGCCGAAGAAAACTGCAAATTCACCAATGCGAGCGTCGCCAACGGGCCACAAGGCAACACCTGGGTCGGGTTGGTGCAGAATTGTTCTGGGCAAAGTACCTGGACGCTCTACCGTATTAGCCCTGGTGACGAAGGGTCGCGCGTCGTACTTACCCAAGAAGCTGGCGGCGCATTTGGCACAACCGTGCAAACAAATCAGCTTGTTTTCTCGCCAGATGGCGAAACACTGTACTACACCTTGCCAGATGGCTTCACCCTTTTTACAGCGGCGTTATATGCCTACGACCTAGCCGGGGGTGAAAGCACCACCATCGCGAATGGTGGGTTGGTGATGCCTACCCTGGCCACGCCTGTGAATGCCATGGCGCAACGTTCGGCGGATGGGCGCTACTGGGCTTTTGTGCAGCGCGCCGGGGGCGACGAAAATTCCCTCTTTGTTGTGGACTTGGATGAACCGGGCAGCCCACCCGTCACCGCCCGCGCGGGCAGTTCCGGCGATACGATCTCCTTCATGGAATGGGCCGACACAGTGCCCCGCCTAGGCTTTGTGGCTGGTGGACGCCAGGGCGCGGACAACAGCTTCTTTTTGCTGGATATGACGGCTGAGGCCCCGAGCCCCGAACGTATCGCGCGGGGGAACTTCGCGCGATGGGCTATGATGGCGCCCGATGGCGAAGAGGTCGCCATTACCGAATACCAAATTCAACCCGAAGGCGTCCGTGGGCCGGATTACCTCAACTTGCAGGTGCTTGATCTGGCGACAACGGATAGTGCCCTACTCTACGAAGGCGGCATGGCCCAAGATAACCAGGTCGTAGATGTCAGTTTCGCAGTGCCTCTGCGGTGGATTAGCCAGTAAATAGCTGAAGAAGCACATGGCACATGGTACACTCCATGTGCCTTTTTCATTCAATAGATAGGAGAATTGCCCATGAGAACGCCGATCATTGCTGGCAACTGGAAAATGCACAAAACGCCTGCCGAAGCGTTGGGGTTTGTGACGGGGCTTGTGCCGGAATTATCCACGCTGCACCAGGTCGAGCGTGTTGTTATTCCGTCCTATGTGGCGTTGCCCGGTGTGGCCAAGGCATTAGAAAATAGCGAAATTGCCGTAGGCGCTCAGGACGTGCACCACGAAGATGAAGGGGCCTTTACGAGCAGCGTGGCGGCACCTATGCTGGTTGGCCTGGCCGATTATGTGGTGGTGGGCCATTCGGAAACCCGGCAGTATCTGGGCGTGACGGATGAATTGGTTAACCTGAAAGCCAAAGCCGCGCTACGCCATGGCCTGAAACCCATCATCGCCATGGGCGAAAATCTGGAGCAAAACGAAGCCGGGGACACCGAAGCCGTCTGCCAGCGCCAAATTCGCGCCGCCTTTGAGGGCATCCCAGAAAGCGAGTTGCCGAATATCGTGGTCGCTTACGAACCGATCTGGGCGATTGGCACAGGCAAAAGCGCCAGCCCCGAACAAGCCAATGCTATCATCAAAACCGCGATTCGCGACACATTGCGAAACCTATATGGCGATGCCGCAGCGGATGCGCTGCGCATTCAATATGGCGGTAGTGTGAAGCCGAACAACATGCGCGCCTTCATGGAGCAACCCGATATTGATGGGGCGCTAGTGGGTGGCGCATCGCTGAAGATTGATGATTTTACCGAACTCGTGAGCCTCGCCATCGAAGCTAAGGGCCTGGCGTAATCGCACGTATATAAAAGTGACACTCAAAAGGAGAGCCACCGCATGGATTTAAGCCTAGGCGACATCATCGCGCTGATTATCATCGGTATCCTAGCCGGTACTGCTGCGGCGCAGTTGGTCTATCGGGATAAGCGCCAAAAAAGCACCAGCGCCTTGCTACGTAACACCTTTATCGGCCTGGCCGGGGCGCTCGTTGGAAGTTTGCTGTTTCGTGTGCTGGATATTTCACTGCCCGAGGCCCTGCAAGGCTCGATCACCGTTGCCGACATCTTGACAGCGTTCATTGGGGCAGTGGTCGTCATCGCGCTAGCCAGGCTCATCAGTCGCTAGCGCGCTCTGTCGTGCGGGGTGGCTCAGTGTTAAAGTAACCCTGCCCGTGCCAGGATATGTTGGGCCGCCCGTATCATGGGCATATCCACCATTTGATCTTGCCACCGAAAAACCCCAACCCCCGATTGTTGATGTGCTTCAAAGGCAGCCAATAAAGCGCGCGCCTGTTCAATTTGCGCCTCTGCGGGGGTAAACGCCTGGGTAATCATGGGCACCTGCGCCGGATGAATGGCCAGCTTGCCATCAAATCCCCAAGCGGCAGCCCGATGGGCTTCATTTTGCAAGCCCTCAGGATCATTGAGCGCCACATAGGGCGTATCAATAGCCTGTAGCCCGAAGGCTTTCGCATGCGTGATGAGCGCCCCCCGCGCATAGGCGACCTCATCCCCATTCGCCGTACGCTGAGCGCCAATGCTGCTGGCAAAATCCTCTGCCCCAAACACCAGCGCCGATAAGCGCCGGGTAGCCTGGGCGATTTCCGCTATGCGCACAATGCCCTGCGCGCTTTCAACCAATGCCAGGATGCTGATAGCGTGGGCAGTATCATTGAGTTGGCGCTCCGCGACTTCTAACCAGCCCGCGAACGCGCGTAACTGGCTGGCTGACTCCACCTTAGGGATTACGTAACCATCCGGGCGCGCGGCAATCGTGGCTTCGAAATCCGCATGCGCCAACCCCGAGCCAATCGGGTTAATGCGGATGAGTTTCTCTTTTGAGCCAAACGCCAGCATATCCAACGCGCGGAATATGGTTTCGCGGGCCTGGGGTTTCTGGGCTGGGGCTACACCGTCTTCCAAATCCATGATGATCGCGTCAACATCCAGCCCCGCGCCTTTTTCGATCTTGCGCAGGTCATCACCCGGCATGAAAAGCAGCGCGCGACGTTGGCGAATCATTGGGCGGGGGCGTCCTGGCGTAAAAACAGAACCGCGCGTTGAACATCGCACACTAGCGTATCATGCTGGTTAAAAGCCAGGTGACGCAGGTTGACGACGCCGCATTCGGGGCGCGAATTGGCAGGACGTTTGGCGATAATTTCGCTATGCACATGCACTGTATCGCCATGATACAGCGGGTGCGGGTGCCGGATTTGCTCATACCCCAGATTGGCGACGATGGTTCCCTCGGTTAAGTCGGGGACGCTGAGGCCCACGACCAACCCTAGCGTAAAAATACCATTGACAATCCGCGCGCCAAAATCCGTCTGCGCGGCGAAAGTTTCATCCAGATGCAAGGGTTGGGGGTTCATGGTCAGGCTACAAAACAGCACATTATCCATTTCGGTAATGGTGCGCCGTCCCCGATGCTGGATGACTTGGCCCACGGCCAATTCTTCATAAAACTTGCCAGCCATTGCCTAATGACCGCCGCTACAGCACACCGGGCAACGGACGGCCTAGGCGTTCCGCCATGCGGCCCAGCGCTTCGTAAGACGCCGCGCGGACGCCAGCATGCTCGTCGGCCAAATTCGCATACAGGGCTTTGGTGGCGGGAATATAGGCCATAGCGCCCAAAGCTTTAGCCGCTTCGACACGCATGATACTCGGCGCTTCTAGCAAGGCTTTCGTTAGCAGTTGAAAACCGCTTTCGCCTTCGGGCACGGCCTCGCCATGAGACGCCGCCCAATTGCGCAACCATTCATAAGCGATGGCCTCTGGCAACTGGGTGGGGCCACTACTGCGCGGTTCGCGTGCATGTGAAAAGGCCATCTCTGCCGCCGATTTAACATACCACTGGGCGTCTTCTAACATGGCGCGATACAGCGCCACCAGTGCCCATGTCGCTGGAATGCGGGCCAACCCGAAGGCCGACGCCCGCCGAATGTGCATGTCATCGTGGGTAATGCCATCATATAGAATAGCATGCCCTTCGCCCGGGATCGCCGCCATGGCTTCGGCCACCGCGCGGCGCAAGGTTTCTTCGCCTTCTAGCAAGCCATTCAACATCGCGGCCAAGGCTGGTTCTGTCCCGATAGCCCCCAGAGCCAACCCCGCCGCCAGTTGGACTTCGAACACATCATCAAACAACATAGATTGCAGATCATCAATGGCGTCTTCGGTGCCCATCGCGCCCAGGCCGATACACCCTAGCCGCCGCAAATCCGGGTTACCAGAGCGTACCGCTTGGCGAAAAATATAGATCACCCCGCCGCTACGGTCGCGCGCGGTCACCAATGCTGCCACGGCATGTTCGCGCACGGTGGGGAACTGATTCGGGTGCATCAGCGCAGCGCCCAGGCGCTTGAGGACTTCGCCTTTCCAGCGTCGATCATCCGGCGCATCGGCCATCCAGTGACTGACGACGAAAATATTCGAGAACATGAGGTCAGGCTTGGCCTGAATCACGTTCTTGACGATAGCTGGTTCGATGTCCATCATGGTCGCTGCGAAGCGGAGCGCGCCATGCCAGCTATCGTTTTCGGGTAAACGCGCCAAGCGCTCTGGGCTGGCCTTACTCAGCGATTCGCCAGCCAGGTACCACGCCACGACTGGATGTGCAAAGCCCAAGCCACCATTCGGTCGTTGGACCAGGATAGATGTCTCGGTGAGTTTACGCAAAGCCTGCACATCTTCGGCCTGGCTGCTGGATGAGTCTTTTTTGCGTTTTTTGGTATTATCGGCGTCTTCGGCTTCTGGCGAGGCTTCTGGCGTTGCGAGGCCCAAATGATGCCGGATGATCTGGCGCGTGGTGGCTTCATCGGGCGCTTGGCCGCTATCCAGCCATTGCGCCGCCAGATCGTACAAGATCGGCATGAATTGTTGGGCGTCATCTTCGTTAGCAAATTGCGCCCGTACCCAGCGCTCGTAATAGCCACGCATGCCGCTTTCGCGCAAATGCCCGCGCAAAGAGGATGACAGCTTCATGGTTAGGTCTAAGACACTCCGATTGCGATTATCAATGCGCAGGCGCTGTAAACTGGCTTCGTCCATTGGTTCATCAAACGCATCCCAGTTACCTGTCCATTTTTCCACCAATTGTTCGATCTGATAGGGGCCGAGCGCGTCGATAAAAACCGGGGCCAGACCTTGCCGCAGCAAGGGATCATGCCCCGTGGCTGGCCCAGCTACGATGAGGAAATTCTGCCCATAATGCTGGCGCAATTGGGCCAGCCATTCCAGGTAGGGCGCATGCTGGCTAGCCAAAAGCTCATCAAAGCCGTCTAGCAGCACCAACGCATCCCCATCGGACAGCGCGTTATACAACAACGGGGCACTTAGCAGCGCGCTGTTATCGCCCAGATACCGCATTTGGGCTTTGATGATGGGCTCGACGGGGTCGATGCTGCCGCCGTATGCCGCTGGGTTGAGGTCAAGATCGTTTAAGTGAACGTAGATCGGCAGCAGGTTTTGAAAATCAACAGCCAGGTCTAGCGCTTCGATGCGTTCGGCTTCTTCTTCACGATGTTGCACGAAGCGTAATTGCTCAATCGCCCGGCGTTGGACTTCCTCGCGTTCCCTGCGGCGCCGTTCGCGCACATGCTCGGGCGTGTTTTCATCATCATCTTCTTCGAAGCGTGCTTCTTCGAACGCCGAGCGAAACATAATTTCGGGATCAATAGCCCGCAAGGCGATTAACCCCAGGGCGGCTAAGGCGGTGCTCTTGCCCGTGCCTGGCTGGCCCAGCAGCGCAATATGCCGATCACCCGTTTCCAGATCGAGCAGGCTAATCGTTTCCATACTGAAGGCGGCATAAATGGCCGGGAACTGGTGTAATAACGGAATCACCCGGTAAATATCCGTCTCTAGCAGCGTGCCGGCTTCGTCTTCTTCTAGGGTCGTGGCTGGCAAACGCCCGCGTAATAGGCGCGGCTCAATCAGCACGTCCGTCAGGCGAATTTGCGAGCCGGGCAGATGCCGCGCTTGCAAAAAACGGGTTAACTCGGCTGCGTAACGCCCCCCAGCTTGCGGCAATGCCGTACTATCCTGCCCGGAACGCTCTGCTTCGTCACGGGCGCCAGGCAACCCCGGCAAACGATCTTTCAGGAGGTACATGCCTCCGGCGCCAGCCGCAGCGCCGACCCCCGTACCGATAACGAATGAAAGGGGATCAAAAAAGCCCATTTCTTTCCTCCGCACAGATTATTTCAGGTTAAAACATGACCAAGATGCGCGAGCAATTCTGGCAAAAGACGATCTCATCACCCTGCCGCACGCTATATAAAGTCGTCTGATATTGTTGTTGTTTGCATACCGAACACGTATCGCCATCTTCCAAGCGTGCGACGGCAATGCGGTTTTTTTTGGCTTTTACATCTTTGTAAACGCGGTAGGATTCTTTATCAATGGTTTGGAGCGTTTGCTTGCGCTCGCGCAGCCACTTACTCATCTGCTTGCGCAAATAATCCTGCTCGCTCATCATGTCTTGGTTTTCTTCCGCCACGCGCGCTTCGGTTTCTTCAACAGCCGCCTGGGCGGTTTCGACACTCTGGTTAGCTTCGGTTAGTTCTTGGCGTGCGGTTTGCAAATCCGCGTCGAGTTTCTCGATATGGCGTTTCCGCGCATCGATCGCTTCTTGTAACTCGCTGACCTCACGCGCATTCGTGATATTGCCACTATACAGGGTCTGTTCGTCTTGTTGGGTTTTGTCTCGTAAGCCGCGTAATTCTAATTCCAGATTATTGACATGCCCATCGGCTTGCTGTTGAATATGCTGGCTTTCGGCTAAAGCTGCGCGTGCAGCCTGAAGCTCAGCGTTGCTTTCCAGGGCCGTTTCAATTTCAGTCAGTCGCGATTTGGCATCATCAAGCGATGATTCAAGGGTTTGCAGTCGATATAACGCCTGCATCGTATTCATATCAAGCCTCGTCCAGTTGATGATTCTTGCTGTGGCCAGTATAACACATAAGCCACGCTTAGCCGCTTTTTCCTTGGCAGATACCCGCTTAAGGGTATAGACTAGGCTAACCCAACGTCACGACCGTAGAGGCACAACCGATGAAATCTGAGAATGATAATATTTCGTCTCATGAATGGTGGTGGGTGGCCGTCACTACAGGCTTTTTGGTTACGTTAACCCTCTTACCATATGCATGGGCGTTGTTTGTCTCGGATGATGTATATCAATTCATGGGCGTCTTGTCCAATCCTAGAGATGGTGCGACATATATCTCGAAGATTCTGCAAGGTGTGGATGGCGCCTGGTTATTTGAATTGCGCCATACGCCCCAACCCCATGAACCCGCTGGTTTTCATTTGTTTTACCTGGCATTGGGGCATGCGGCGCGCCTCTTGGGCCTATCGACAGTGGTGATATTTCATTTGGCACGGGTCATCACCAGCATCTTTATGTTTTTTGCGTTTTACCAACTCGGCGCCACGATCTGGCAACGCCAACGCCCGCGCCGTGTTTTTTTCATGCTCTTGGCCATAGGCGGCGGATTGGGGTGGCTCGCTCTAACCTTCGGGTCGGATGATGTACCACCCGATATTGCGATCGCAGAAGGCTTTCCGTTTCTGGCCGCATACACCAACCCGCATTTTCCCCTGGCCATCGGATGCATGGTGCTCGCGACCAGCCATTTGTTGCTGGTCTTTCGTCCGGGCTACGACGAGGCACCCCGCGCCGACAACGGTGGCGCGCTGCTGCTGCTGCTGGGTGTCCTGCTCTCCATCATTTCGCCCCCAGCGATGGTCGTTCTGGGCGGTGTGCTGGTAACCTATACGGTTGTGCAAGGCATTAGCGCGCGCCAATTACCCCTGCATCAAGTGCGTTGGACGGCTATGCTGCTGTTGCCAGCTTTGCCGTTCGCGTTTTATTACCTGGCCGTGTTTGAGTTCAACGACGTTTTTGGGCGCTTTAATGAACAAAACATCACGCTTGCGCCACCGGTGAGTCTAACCCTGGCCAGTTATAGTATCTTGCTGATGATCGCGATACCGGGGTTGGTGCGTGCGGTGCGGCGCTTCGAGCCGGACGGCGATCAGCTTATGTTGATCTGGTTAGTAGTGAACAGCATTGCGATCTATTTTCCCGAATTTGCTTTGCAACGGCGGTTGTATATCGGCCTCATTATTCCGATTGTCTATTTCGCGGTGCGCTCCATGGAAGATTACTGGTTTGATCGCGTAGGCCACTTGGGGCAACGGATTGCCTTTGTACTGATCGCGACCCTGATCTTACCCACGCATTTTATTTCGTTCTTCGCGCCCTTGTTTGCCGCCGCGCTAGATCGTGAAGTCGGGGCGGATACGGGCATCGTCCTACAAACCGATTATATTGATGCGTTTAACTGGTTAGAAAACAACGCGGCGCGCGACGAAGTTGTGGTCAGTGCCCCAGCCGTGGGGCTTTGGGTTCCAGCGCGCACGCCCCTACGCCCATTTTACGGGCATGATTTCGAAACTGTCCCGGCTGATATTCGCCTAGAGCAATTACGCGCGTTCTACCGGGGCGAGGACTGCGACATTATCTTTACTGGCACCCTATCTTTCGATATAGAATATGTTTTGTGGGGGCCGAGCGAAGAAGCCTTGGGGCTTTTTGATGCCGAAGAAGATAATATTGATGAGGTCTTTGGCGAAAACCTCCCCTTTGATTTTGAAGATGAAGATGATTTAAGCCAGCTTGAGGTACCCCTACCCACCGCTGATGTCTGCCAAGAACAAGTGGAAGACCGCGCAGTGGCCGAACGGACATTTGGTGATGTCACGCTCTATACCCTTGACGTTAATGCTGCGCGTTAGCTTGGCGCTGGCGGCCCTGGTGGGGGGGCTTCTGTTAGCAGGCGGTATGCGCCAAAATACTTTGCCATTTCCGCCGGAGGCCGCGTTCTCGGATGCCGCCATCAGCCGCTACCCTGACGCCCTACATTTTCAGCGCAGCTTGACGGAAGATGGCGTTTTCCCACTCTGGAATGCACATTTGATGGGCGGGCAACCCTTTGCAGCCAACCCCGGCACAAAAGTCTGGTATCCCTTAACCTGGGGCTTGCTGATATGGCCACCTGCGTTACATGTTAATCTGCTCATCTTTTTCCATTTATGGCTCGCCGGGCTGGGGATGTGGTTTTGGGGGCGCCGTAGCGGCTTAGCGCCCTGGCCAGGCTTGGTTGCGGCGGCAGGCTTCGCACTCAGCCCCCGCCTGATCGCACATGGTGCCAGCGGCCACACCGATCTTTTGATGGGCATGGCCTGGTTACCCTGGATGCTGTATGCTCTGCACCACATCCTTACCGAGCGCCCGACACCCGCGCGCGTGGTCGGCTTGGGCGGCGTGGGTGCCCTGATGTTTATCGGTGCGCTGCAATTAGCCCATCTGACCTTCGGCGTGGCCGGATTATATGCCTTCAGCTTAGCCTTTCAACGGGGCAAGTTACCCTGGCAGCCGCTCGTGGGGGGCGGTCTTGTTATGGTGGGGCTTAGCGCTGTGCAATGGGTGCCGCTGCTCGAATTGCGAGATGTGCTATCGCGCGGAGATATTCGCGTGGCAGATGCGGCGCTGTTCAGTCTATCCCCCGCGCAGGGCATCGGTTTGCTGATTGGCACGCATGGTGGTGGCGCCGAAACCTTAACTTATACAGGCATTGGCTTTTTGCTCTTGGCGCTGGCTGGTCTGCTATTGCGCCCGCGTGCCTATGGGCTGTGGTGGGGGGTCATCTTTTTCGCGGCCTTATATGCGCTGGGGGAAAATTTTGTGCTGTGGACAGCCCTCGCCGAAACACTACCGCCGATACGCTGGTTTCGGGTGCCTGGGCGCGCGTGGTTGTTGGTGGCATTCGCCATCCCCTACCTGGCCGCTTGGGGGCTCCAGAGCTTAATTGAAACACCCCCCCAACTCGCTAGCGCTCGCCTGACGATTATCGGTGTCATTGGGCTGGGTTTTACCTGTACGTTTTCGAGCCTGATTTTGCTTCAGCAAGCGGACATACCGCGCACCGCGCTCGTGGGGATTTTAGCTTTGCCTTTGACCGGGATAACCATCGCCTGGATCATTTTCAGCGGCACAGCGCCCCGCGCGCTGTTGTTCGTCATGTTTCTGGTGCTCGTCGGTGATGTGCTGTGGATTAACCGCACCTTGATCGAAAACCGCCCCGCATCCGAATGGTTGACGCCCCAGCCACCCGCCCCGCTGGCGAATTTGGCCCACACAGGCCGACGCTTTTATACCCCGGATTACAGTATCCCGCAGCAGGATTCCGCCTATTGGGGTATCGCGCGCTTTGATGGGGTAGACCCTTTTCAGATGGAGCCTTTTATCCGCCTGGCCCAACGCGCCACGGGCGTGGAGTACGCAGGCTATAGCACGACCGTGCCGGCGGTCGTCGTGCTAGCAGAAGACAATGCCAGTCTAATTCACCAAAACGCACCAATGGATGCGCGCTTGCTCGCTATGTGGGGCGTTGACTGGGTCGTTACGGGATACCGGATCAACATACCCGGGCTTGTGCTAGCTGAACAGCAAGACGGCATTTTTTACTATCAAAATGTGCTTGCCCCCGATGGGCTAGAACTGGATTGGCACGACACCAACACCCTGGAAATCATCGGCCAAACCCAGCAAGCGCGTTTCTATGCTGCGGTAGCCGTCCCCGGTTGGCAGCCGTCCCCGGCGGATGACATCGGATTATCTGCCGAGGAAGAACGTTATCGTTATGATCCGACAGGGGTGCGCTTGGGCGTATTCGTGAGCGCGATGACGCTCCTTTTCGCGCTGGGTGGGGTTGCTTGGGGGTGGTATCGTGAACGCTGAGCCCCAGCGCCGCGTGGGGGCGGCTGAATGGCGCTGGGTGGGCGGTTATGCCGTGGTGCTAACCCTCATCACCCTGGTTCCCTATGTTGTTGGATGGTATCAGGGGGGCGATGCGTGGCTATTCAATGGCTTCACATTCGGCGTACAGGATGGTAATGCTTACCTGGGCAAGATGCGCTTGGGCTACGAAGGTGGTTGGGAGTTCTATCTGTTTTACACGCCGGAAGAAACCGCATCCGAGTTCGTCCTTTATTTGCCG
>DAOTVD010000402.1:0-26435 GCA_034437075.1 Anaerolineae bacterium | reverse complement strand
CAAGACCCCGCCCGATCAGTTAAAACAGATGATAGAACGGGTTGCGGCGCGCCAGCTTTCGCCCGCCGAGGGCGTACAACGACTGCTGCAACACGATTAACCGAAAGGACGTTAGCATGTGGGGTAACGAACCCGACCCGGAATATGGGAAACAATACCGCCGGCGCAAATTTCGTGACCGTTTCGGCGGCACAGACGATGATGCCTGGGGCGCGGCGGATGCCGAAGACTTTTATGATGATGGCAGCGCGGATGATCTCTACTACGAACACCATGCCGCTGGGCTAAGCAGTGACCGACGCTATGAAAGCTCGTACAGTGACCGTCAGGTCTCGTCAGGGGACTATTATGACGACACACCCGCCGACGCATCCCGTGCAGGGCAACATGACGCGGCGCAGGGGGCACCGCTCCAACGCGATGAAATGCCGCGTAGCGCCCAAGCCTTACAACGCCGGTTTCAAGATCGCCCAGGCCGTAGCCCGGCTTATGACCAACCATCAGGGCCGCGTGAACGTCGCGCGGGCCAACGGCGGGGCGGCATTGATGCGCTTTTCGAGCCCGGCGCAGCAAATTCACGCCTGACGATTGCGCTGCTATTCATGATCTTTAGTTTGGCGGGGGTAGCCACGGTGCTGTTGATGGCCTATTTGGCCTTCAATTCGCTAACGCGCCACCTGGGATTGTAGGGTGTGGGGCGTGCTTATTCGGAGTCGCCGCCCGAGCGTTTTTTGTAGCGATATGTAATGCGGCCCCGGTTCATATCGTAGGGGCTCATTTCGACGCGCACACGGTCGCCCAGCAAAATACGAATATAATATTTGCGCATCTTGCCTGAAAGATACGCCAGGATGCGGTGCCCATTTTCTAGCTCTACCGTGAATTGGGTATTGGGCAACGCCTCGACGACGGTACCTTCGACTTCGATTTTTTCAGTACTTTTCGACATACACTTTCCTAAATATTGGTTATACGCTGGCGGGTCGGGATGTGCCGTAGGGGGGACGGTTCCCCCCGGCGACAATTAGCCACTCTTGCGCTGTTTGCGGCGCGCACGACGAACCGCTTTTTTCTTCTGAATACGGCGTAGTTCGCTCTTCGAAACGTGCCAACGTTTACGGCGAACGGTGCTCAGGACGCCATCTTTGGCGACGGCTTTACGAAAACGCTTGAGCAGCATATCCTGTGATTCGCCAGGGCGTAGTTCTACATGTGCCAAAAGGTCTCACCTCCGTTTCTCGTGAATTTGGGGCGGGAATACACACCAAACAACGGCGTAGCATGTGGTAATGCCCGCGTTGGTGGGAACATGATTGCGTTGTTGGGCAATATGTGGAAGGTATTCCAGTTGCCAATCGTATTATATCAGGGTCGATTCACGCGCCGCAACCCTGTTAGAACCTCTCAGCTAGGGAAAACGGGCCGTTTGTACCCTTTTGGCTGAACCTTAAGAGGCATTCTGCGCGTTTGTGCGCTGGTAGTAGCGGGCACGGACGCGCGCGTGCAGCGCCTCGGCGTGTAGTTGCCAGCCCCACGCCGCGCGAATGTCGGGCCGTTTGTGGGGCGTGATGACCAGCAACGCGGGCGCGGTCTCCGCTAGGCGGATGCACAGCAAGGGCAAGCGCGAACGCGCCGCCAGGTGCAAGGCAAAACTACACACGATGAGGCTGTAGGTTTGCTCGTTGAGCACCCCCGCCGCGATGTCTTCGAAAAAAAGCGCCCTGGCCGCTTGGCCTGTGCGCGCGGTGTAGGCCGTGCCTGTATACGGGTCTACGCCGTCAATTTGTTTGGCGCCGTGGTCGCGCAAGGCCAGGGTTGCTTCGCCGCTACCGCACGCTAAATCCAGCACTCGCGTTAGATCGAGCCCCCAAGCCGGCACCACCTTGTCTAGCAGTTCCCGGATGAGGGGTTCGTGCGGGTTGCGATAGGTCGCGCCGTGCTGGGCATAATAAGCGGCTACACCCAGCGCGGCATAGCCGTTGCGGATGGCGTCGGCATCGCTCATGTGGCCTGGCTTTCGGGTAACTCGTGCGCGCCGGATTGCTGCACGACGAAAACGCCCAACAAAATCAGCAGCATCCCGCCAATTTGCACGAAAAAGAGCGCCTCGTTCAGCAATAACCAGCCAAAGATCGCCGTCCCTAGCGGTGCCAGCGAGATCAGCACATTGATTTCCAATGCGGTCAGCGTCTTTAAGGCGCGATAGTACAGAATGTACGCCAGCGCGGTATCCACCAACGCCAGCCACACGATGACGGCCCAGCCTTGCCAAGTCGTGGGCGGGAAGTCTTCGAATAGCATAGCCAAAATCAGCAGCACCACGCCGCCGATCAGGATGGGCACAGCGGTTAGGGTGAGCGTATCGGCGTCGCCCGCGCGGGCGATGCCGCGCCCCAGCAGGCTAAAGAGCATATACCCAAAAACGGCAGCCGTTACGGCCAACAGGCCGATAGGTTCCCCGGCGGCTTGCGCGCCCGGCGAGAAGAATAGCAAGCTGCCGCCCACGACCACCACCGCGCCCAAGGTTTGCATGGCCGAGGGCTTTTCGTGCAGCCATAGCGTCCCGCCGACCAACACCAACAGCGGCGAAAGGCTCATCATGATGGCACCTGTGGCGGCGGGCACGTATTGTAAGCCCCAGACCATCGCGCCATTGCCAATCGGATAGGCGAAAACGCCCATCAGCAGCAGACGATGCCAAATGGGTTTCGGTAAACGGCGCAACGTCGCGCCGCGCTGGGCGATCAGCGGGGCTAGCACCGCAAAGGCGATGAGATACTGCAAGCCCATAATCGTAAATGGGCCTACATAACCCAAGCCATACTTGGAAAATACATAGGACGATGACCAAATGAGCGTCACTAACAAGCCCTGCATAATGGCAAGCAAACGAGTGGTATGCATGCGCTCCTCGGTATTATCTAGCGTTATCGTTTGATCTATATTGATCTATCTGGTGGTTGCCTGTCTGTGAGGCTGTTCTGGCTCCTAGCAACCAACCTGGCTATGGTGCGTGATCCGCCTAAGGTTGTCAAGGCCAGGGCGGTTTGCGCATCTGGCAGGCGGTTGTACTATACTGAGGCTATAAAGCATGACGACAAAAACGTGTAGGGAGTTTCCTATCTTCATCACCCATGCGGCCTTATCTTGTGTTGCCCGGCTACGCGCCTGGCTTTGGCTGGTGCTGCTGTTGACGCTGGGGTTAGCCGCGTGCGACAGCGACGAGAGCCCCGACTTCGGCGACCCGCTGCCGAATGTCCGCGCGGGCCTGGAAGCCATGTATAGCGGGGATTTGGCGGGAGTAGACCGCTATTTTTGTGATGAGATTGTGCTGAGTGTGCGCGAAATGGCCAACGATTTCGCCTTGCAAAATGGCGAGATCATCTTTCATGATGTGGATTTTGAGGTCATCGCGCGCCAAGGGGCAGAAAATTGGACGGTCGAAATGACGGGTGTCTATTCTATTGTAATGAATGGCCGCATCGACCGCCGCAATACGGACGAGGTCGGGCGGGTGCTGATTGGCGTGCAAGCCGAAGATGATATCTGGAAGATTTGCGCGTTTGGTGGCGACCCGGTGGTGACTGTCCCCGAGCCGCCTGCGACCGTCGCCCCCTGATGGAACGGTACCCCGGACGCTTTCAGCCCAAGGATGTGGCATGATTAACCTCTATGATATTTTGGACGCCGCCGATGGTCAGCTGTTTGGCGACCCGGTCGCGCAGACATTTAACGGATTTTGTATTGACCCGCACCAGGTGCAGCCTGGTGATTTGTTCGTGGCGCTCAAGACCTTGTATGGCGATGGGCATGACCATATGGAGTCGGCACTGGCCAGGGGCGCCACCGGGCTGATGTGCACCCATCCGCCAGCTTTCGACACCGAACAGGTGACCGTGGTCATCATGCGCGATGCCGAATCCGCCTTGCTAAGTTGGACGGCCTACATTTTGCAAAAATACGGTACGGGCGTCGTCGCCTTGGCGGGTAGCCAAGAGAAAGCCACGGCAGCAGCGGCCCTGGCGACCGTGCTAGATGGCAGCCTGCGCGTCCATCTGCGGCAGGTGGATATGCCTGGGCGTTTTGGCATCCCGCTCGCCCTGAGCCGCATGCCCGCGCCGGTCGATTTGGCCGTGCTGGTCTACGCGCCACAAGGGGCGGGCGATATGCTGGATATGCTGTCCGTCGCGCCGCCTATGGTAGCCGTCATCTTGCATATGCCGGATGATCCCAACGCGGTGGATGATCTGCGGGCGCTGGTCGCCGCGTTGCCCGAAGATGGCTTAGCCGTCTTAAATTTTGATGCCGCAGCGGCGCGGCACCTGGCGAGCGACTGTGCCGCGCCAACCTTTATGGTGAGCGTTGACCGAGATGGCACGTCCTTTGGTGCGGACTTAACCGCCTATAATATCGTAGTATCGCTGGATAAAACGGGTTTCGATCTGCGGTATGGCAGTCAGCGCTACGTCGCGCATTGGGTATCGCTACTAGGCGCCCATCAGCTTTACGCGGTCTTGGCGGCTTTGAGCGTCGGGCTAGCTTACGACATACCGCTGGAAACCGGCTTACAGCGCCTGATGCAGCTGGCGCCCTTACCTGGCCGGTTATGTCCTCTGACGGGCCTCGGGGGGGCCTTGGTGGTGGATGATACGCATGATGCCAGCGAAACGACCTTGCACGTGGCCCTGGACTGGATGCGCGCGGTACGCCCGGCGCCCTCGGCGCGCCAGACGCAGGTCGGCGGGGCCAGCCCTGCTGGGCAAATGTTGATCGCATTAGGGGACATCGCCATTCCGCAACCCGCCGCCCTAAAGGCGCTGGGCGCGCGCCTGGCGAGCCTGGCCGATGGGCTCATTACGCAGGGGGATGACGCCGCGCGAATTGCCCATGCGGCCATCGAAGCTGGGTTGCCTGCCGAAGCGGTGCAAATGACCTATTCCGCGCGAGATTCCGCAGCCGTGGCGCGCGCGCGCCTGGGGCCGCGCGATGTGATCCTCGTGGCGGGGGAGGCCGCCGCGCGTATGGATCAGGTCGTGGTGCCATTGCTAGAAGACCCTGCCGATGCGGTGCACGTGCCGCGCGCCGGGCACGTGCTCTCCGCCCCGCAGCAACGCCTCGTGCACCATACGACCCTGCGCATTGATATAGACGTTATCGCGCACAATTTGCGGCAAGTTAGCGCGCATGTCGGGCCGAGTTGCGCTGTGATGGCGGTTGTGAAGCACAACGCCTACGGCCATGGATTATTGCCCGTGGCCACCACAGCAGCCCTGAATGGGGCCGATTACCTGGGGGTGTTGACCGTGGATGACGCCTTGCGCTTGCGCGCAGCGGGGATCACCTTACCTGTGCTGGTGCTGAATTATGTGGCAGGGCGCTTTGCCGCGCGCGTGGTGGGCCAGGGTATCGCCGTGACCCTATTTGACGCGCAGATTGCGCGCGAACTCAACCGGATTGCCAGCAGTATGCGCGATGTATTGGCCGTGCATGTGCGGGTCGATTGTGGCGCAGGGGGCTTTGGTGTGCCGCTGGATGCCCTCGCGAGCTTTTTTCGCGCCTTGGCGCGGTTGGAATGGCTGAAGCTGGAGGGGATTTACACCACCCTGGCCCCGGATGATCTGGCGCGGGCGCGGCTACAACTTGGCCATTTTTCTGAGGCGGTGCGGATGTTGCAAGCTGGGGATATTCATTTTCAGTATGTTCATGCGGCGGGGTCGCAAGCCCTATGGCACCTACCAGAATCACATCTGTCGATGGTGCGCTGTGGTTCATGGCTGTATGGCATTCCGCCGGAAGGCGAGAGCACCCTGCCGGAGGGCTTTCAGCCCGCGTTGGGGTGGCGCACCGAGATCGCGCAATTGAAGCAGGTGCACCATGGCCTAGATATTGATGAACACGGGCGCCCCATGCCGCCCCAACAGCGCACCCTCGCCGTTTTGCCCCTAGGATACATGGACGGATTACGCCGCGTGCCGGGCGAAGCGACCCAGGATGTGTTGGTGCGCGGGCAACGCGCCACCCTGGCGCCGGATATTGGCCCTTACACCGTCCTGGCGGATGTTACCCATGTGCCAGATGTGCGCGTGGGTGATGAAGTCATTTTGATCGGCCAGCAAGACGCGGCCTACATTCCGTTAACCGAGGTGGCCACGCGCTATGGGTTATCGCCACGCGGATTTGCCGCCAGCCTCACAGTCCCTTTGACTCTCGGCTGATGAAACGACGTTTTCCAAGGTTGGTGTGGGTGCGCGCCGCTTTACCGCCCTGGCAGGGCACGACCTCGCCCCTGGTGAGTTATCATTTGCGCAGCGCGCGCCGGGTTGCGCGCCGCCCGTATGGGGTTTTGGTGCTCGTTCAGGCGACGTTGCTGGTCTATTTGCTGGCCCTCTATATGCTGCAAACGTCCACGGCGAGCGCGGGCGAATTCGTCACGCTAGAAGACATGCTGGGCGTCACCTGGGCGGTTGCGTTTGGCGGTTTGAGCGTGGTGTACATCTGGCTGAGTATGCAAATCTTGGGGCGCGGGTTGGCGCGCGCGGTGGATATCATCGCGGGGGCGCGTGCGCGCAATCAATGGGATTTAATCGCCATCACGCCCATGCCGCGCCAACGCTGGTATCTGGCCCAGTTGACCGTGTTGGGCTGGCGCCTGTTTCCGGTTATCCGCCAATGGGGGATCGTGCACGGGTTGCTGGTGCTGATGCTGGGTGCCTCGTTTGGTGTCGCCCAGTATATGCAATGGGAAGAACTTGAGACGTGCACGACTGGCAATTGCGGGGGCTGGGTGGGGCCCGATGAACGTTACCTAACCCCCGGCTGGTATGGGCTTACCATTCTGCTGAGCGGCGGGCTGGTGCTCGTGATGCCCGCTATTCACCTGACCTTGATGCACACCGTTGGCTTGTCGATTAGCAGCTACGCAGTACGCCCCGCGATAGGGCTTTTGTATAGCTTGTTGGTCGTGTACGGGCTGCGGGTGGCGATGGGTTTGGTCTATCTGGTGATCGTCTTCGCCCTGCTGGCGGTTGGTTTACCGCTCATAAGCGGGCAAGGTCTGGACATGCAGATTCCGTCCGGGGCAATGCTCGTGAGTTTCTTGTGCCTGGGGTTGGTCTATGCGTTGTTTGTGGCCTTTTTCCTGGCGTTGGGCATCGAATGGTTGCCGATGGTTCCCTTATTGTTTCTGGCTTTCCCGGCCCCCCCCGCGCAACATGCATTTTTGTTTTTGGTGACTTGGGGGGGGGCTGCTCTGGCAGGGGGCCTGCTGCCGCTGTGGTTGATGAACATCCTCAGCCAGGGGACGCTCGCGCGCCTGAATACGCCCTCTCAGGTTTAGCGCGGCCCGCGCCTACAGCAGATGATCCTCCACCAGGCGCGCTGGGCCGCCCACATGCGCGACCGCTGTCTCTAACCCCAAGCTGGCGATTTCGTTCTGCACGGTTTCGACATCCGCCGGGCGGCAGTTAACATACACTGTGGCGCCCGTATCCAGCGAAAAATAGCATTCGATGCCCTCGGCGCGCAGGTGGCGCACAGCATGGAAAACGGCCACGCTTTCGGGTTGCCAGTGGATGATATTGCTATTGCCGGTCATGGTCGTGGCGTGCAAGGCTAGCGAGTCTTTTTCCGCGAATAAACCCACGGTGCTAAAATCGCCCTCAAGGATGGCCTTACGGATGTCATCTAGCAATGCTTTGGCATACGCGATGCGGCAGGCCATAAACGGCGACGAGACGGCTTCGGTGTGGGCATCTTCGGTCAGTTTATAGACCGGAATCATGGCGATGACGATGCCCAGCGGCAGATTCTCATGCGTGGCGATTTGCTCGGCATAGGATGTGGTGTGGTCGTCGCCTGCGTACCAATGCGCGTAGCCCCCCGCCATCGCGCGGCTGGCCGACCCCGCGCCCAGGCGGGCAATGGTGGTCAATTGGCGGCGGCTGATGTCGTGCAGGCCAAAGGCGGCAGTGGCGGCGAGCGCCAATGCCGCGAACCCCGACGCCGATGCGCCCAGGCCGATATTGGACATGAAATTATTGGCCGAGCGCATCTGTACCCGGCTGGCGTTGCCGGCCAGGCGGCGTACTTCATCCACCACACGCTGCGCGCGTTCGTGGGCGCGCCCATTCGCGATTTGGCCATCGATTTCGAACACGTCATCGCTGGCCGCATCGTCTAGCAGGACGGTCGTGCGCGTTTCGAACGGCGCTGTGCATACCGAAATGCTATCGTGCAAGGGGATTCGCAGATCAACGTCACGCAGGCCGTGATATTTCAATAAGCCTTGTATCGGGTGGGCGATGGCGGTCGCTTTGCTCATAATGTCCTCTGTTTGTGGTTAATCGTTTTCAGGGCGTGATGCGCGTCCCGAGCGCTTCGTCACCACGCAAAAAAGCGTCACGTTGGGCCGCGTTCAGGATGTCAAAAATCCAGACGGATGTTTCGGCATGTGTTAGGCGCGCGATTTCGGCCAGTTTGCCGCGCATCCCGCCGGTGACATCCGCGCGCGCGGCGCTTTGGCCAACCTGTTGAGTGCTCAGGGCTTCGCGCGTCATGTGCGGGATAACGTTATCGTCCGCATCGAATACGCCGGGCACGTTCGTCCCGAACCCAACGCGCGCTGCGCCGAGTTGGTCGGCCAAGTAGATCATCAATTGATCCCCCGAGATGATACCGAAGGTTTGCGCGCGATCCCAGACGCAATCGCCATACAACACCGGGACGAGCCCCGCCGCCAGCGCGCGCTCGATGGGTTCTAAAGCCAGATGAGCCAGCCGTCCATTGTGCAGCACACACATAGACGCCGGATGCACGGGCCACGCGGGGACGTTTTCGGCTAGCAAAGCATCCACGACATGTCGGTTCAGCGTGTGTAACTGGCGTTGTAACTGCACCATAGCCTCTAATTGGCCGCGCTGCATGTGCGTGTCGGTGCTGTTCAGGCCCTCGTGCAAGGCATATTCGCGCGCGATAAGATGCCCGAACGAGCCCGCCCCATGCACGATAATCAGCGGCGTGGTGGTGGCTCTTGCGAGACTGGCCGCAATGCTGGCCAGCGCATCGGGGCGGAGTGTCTCGGGTTGGTCTTTGTCCGTAATCGCTGCGCCGCCGAGTTTGAGCAGGGTGACCATTATTTGAGCTTTACCGTAAATTGCAAAGACGACAGCCACCCTACTAGCAGGCCGTATCCCGCGCCCAGGATGATCTCCACACCGATGAGCGTGGGCGAGATGCTTTCCACCAGCAAGACGAGCAACCCGCCCGCCAGCCCGACAATCAGCACCGCCAACGCCAGATTGCCCACCAGGGGGCCGGGCATGTGCCATTCATAGGCGCCATCCTGGCGGATCATGATATTGAATTGCGGCAGGACGAACCCCACCAACAACAACGGCACCGAATAGAGCGGATTGCTGCCGATAAGGACCATTGCGGAGCTCAAGACCAACGCCAGGGCAACCAGCAACACATGCCAGCGCGTGGTCTGCCATAGGTAAATATCGCGTGTCTGTTCGATGTTCACCGCCCGGCCCTTGGCTTGCTCGGCTAGTTCTTCTTTGCTGGGCAATTTGGGGTCGGGCGCTTGCTCACCCGCATCAAACGACTTGGCCATAGCCTGGACGAGCGCCCGCAAGGAGCCATTTTGCTCGCGAAAGACCAGGGCATTGAGTTCTTCTTGCGCTTTTTCGCGCAGTTCGGGCTCGGCGGTGCGATAGGCTCCGAGGGCTTGAATGGCATTGCGCCGCACCTCGACATCATCGCTATACAACGCGGTCAGGACATCGTTGGGCAGTTCGGGCTCGGGCACGGCGGGCTCGATGGCTAGGTCTTCGAGCAGGGTTTCGAGTGCATCTTGGTAAGCCGCTTCGTTGCTGGCGTCCAAGGGCAGAATCCCTGGTAACTGGGGGGGCATTTTTTCGATAGGGGCGATGCGCATCGCCAGCGTATTGAGCGCTTGTTGGCGGGCGTGTTCCATGGCCGCGAGCGCATTCGGATAGAGCATCAATTGGGGCGACAATATCGCGACCAAGTGCGTGCTTTTTTCTAATTCGCTCATCAGGGTGGGCTCGTCGGCTGTGCCGTCATCGTACCAGGCCTCGATATTGCGCGTATGGAGGTCTTGCTGAAGTTGGTGCGCGGTATCCTTGTCTTCGGGGGCACAGGCAATGTATATGTACGGCATGAGTCTATCCTGATGGTCTTATATCACGAGATATAATCTATTGTCCCTCAAAATGAGCACCTTGCAAGCCTGGCAAGGTATACAGCCGGTAGGTTGCATCAAAAAGCTCATCTTGCAAGACCAAACGCGCAGAGAGGGCGTCCCAAGTGGCCATATCCTGGGCAGTAAACGAGGGATTCCTATCAAATTCGAATTCGCGCCCGGTTTCCCACACCAACACATGGGTGATGCCCTCGGTCTGCCAAGCCGCTAGGATGTCCTCCGCCGAGCCATCACCATGGACGCGGCGCGCATGCCACCAGCGATAGAGCACGGTATCCTCGATGCAGGTAATACGGGTTTCGTCGCAATACAGGCTGCGCGTCTCCCATAAGAACAACACGCGCGCGCCCTCTGGCAATTCGCCATTCAGGTACTGCATGGTCGCATAGTGGGTGCCCAGGGTGTGGTTCAGATAGGTTTCTTCGTCGATGGTGCCGACCACAGCTTCTAAGGTGCGGCCCGCCAGAAAATGATTCGTTTGGGTCGAGCCTTGCAAGCCGGGTGTATCCGGTAGCGGACGGGTGCCGCCTAAGTAATCCATGATGGTGAAGGCGAAGACCAGCAGCACGAAAGCGCGCATCATCCAGGCGATGTCCAGGGGTTTGGGCGACAGGCTGCGCAACCCCTCTAGGCTGGCCGCCGCCAGCACCGCCACCCACCCCAACAGGGGAAACATGAAGCGCGTCTGCGCGCCATAGACCGAAAGCCCAGCGGTTACCAACCAAAAGAGATGCAGCACGCCCACCAGGCCCAGCAAGCCCGTTAGTGGGCCGCGCCATTCGGGGTGTAAATGTCGCCACGAGAGCGCCAAGAGCGGGATTAGCATCAGAAAGACGGGGCTGAGGGTCGCGTTAAAAATGCCTGAGCCCTCGACCCCTGCAATCGTGGGGGTGATAAAAATCGGCAGGATGAGCGCTGGAAGTTCTCGCAAGGGCGCGCGTTCGGCGCCCGTGTACCAGGTGTTTTTCAGGGCGTCCCAATCGTAGGTTTCTGGCCCGAAGGGATAAACCGGATTCTCGAAAAAGGCGAGGTTACGCAAGAGCCACGGCGCCAAGACCAGCGACGCGACGGCCACATATAGCGCCCCCGCGCGCAGGATCGTCGCGGCACGCCGGCCTCGGTTATACGCCACAATGTACAAACCCAGCGCGACGGCCATCAGGAGCGCGTTGTATTTGGCCGACATGGCCAGGCCCGCACCGCACGCCCCAATAATGAGCCAGATGTCTGAGTCATGTTCGCGCCAAGTATCCAAGGCGATGAATGCCAGCATCGCGTAAGCCGCGACGGCCAAATCGACATAGGCCCAGCCCAGCGTCAGCCATAGAGACGGCACAGTCAGCAAAAACGCGCCCGCTAACAAGCCCGCCCAAGCACCAAAGCGGCGCGCTGCGTAGCCCCCCGTTAGCAAAATCAGCAAGAGGCCGAAAGCCCAATGCACGACGCTGACGCCCACGAGGCGACCATCCCCCAAGGCGAGCTTGCCCGCGTACAACGTATTCACCAGACCGGGAAAGCCGAAGAAATGATTACCTGGTAAGGCGGTGATACGCCCTTCAGCCAGCCACAAATCCGGCCCAACAAGATGATAGGTCAGCGCATCGAACGCGGTGGGTGGTGCCAGGGCCATCACCAGGCCCATGCCCAGCACCAAGATGATGAACGCGCGCAAACCGCGCGCCCAGATCACGGTCGGGTCGAAGGCGCGTGCGGCATCCCACAATAGCCGCCACCAAGCGATGATCTGGCGAAAGGTGAGGCCCAGCAAAATCAGCAACACGGCCCAGGCGCTTATCGGATGCAGCCAGACGACGCCCACGGCCAACCAAGCCACGCTAAGGACGCCCAGGCCCAGCGCGCAGGCCAGCGCCGCGCCTTCTATGCGCGATAAGCGCGCCAACGCGCCCCCCATCAACCGCCAACCGATCCCGCCCCCGACGCTCAACATCAGGCCCACCAGCAGGACATCCAGCAGCGCACCGCCGACAATGGCCGCGCGTGTGGGCGTAAGGGGCTTATGAATCCAGTAAAACAGGAGCAAAATGAGCGTGACCCATAGCAGGCTGAGCCCACGCGCTAGGAGCTTGGGTTGTGGCATAGCAGGCCCTTAATCAAAAAATCCTCCGGGTAGGAGGATTTTAACCTGAAGCAGAGTCTGCGGACAGGCTTAGCGCGCTAACGCGGGCCGCTGGTTGCGCGTCTCTAGCTGCGATGAGACGCGCAAATGCGGCGATACGCCTTCCACGGTGGTGATGACTTCGTCCGCCAGGCGTGTATTGGGCACCTGACCAGAGACCACTACGTCATACCCCACGATGGCCACCGCCACATTCAGATACGCGGTGCGGGGGTTACGTTTTAGCGCACTGATAACCAGTTGGTGTAGTTTCGTTTGCATATGAAATAAATCCTGAGCCCTTAGGGCAATTAACCATTATCAACGATGGAATGTTTGGGTGTGCTTTATTCAGCAGATAAGTGCTATAACACTTCTCATTGTGCCACCTGTCACAAACCAAGTCAATAAGTGCTCCCTAAGTACTTGATGAATATTTTAATGGTCGATCCTCAGGATGATTTTGCCGGCGTTCTGGTTGGCGCGCATGGCGGCATGGGCCGCGGCCACCGCGTCTAGCGGAAATTCGCGCCAAATGATGGGGCGTAAGGTGCCGGTTTCGAAATGCGGCGCGGCCCACAGCCAAAAGCGCCCCACCAGGTTTGCTTTGCGCTCGGGCGTGCGGTCGCGCAAGGTTGAGCCTGTGATGGTCAAACGTTTGCGCATGATCTGCCCCAAGTTAACCTGGGCTTCGGCGCCGCCCATTAGCCCCACAAAGACCAGGCGTCCCCATTTTTCTAGGGCGGTGATGTTCTGTTGCCAGTATGGCGCACCGATGAAGTCGATAATGAGATTGACACCGCCATAGCGTTCGGCCACGACGGCGGCGAAATCTTCGGATTTGTAATCAATGACGGCATCAGCGCCTTGTTGTAGGCAGATGTCGTGCTTGGCCGCGCTGGCCGTCACGATGACCGTCGCGCCGATGATCTTGGCGATCTGAATCGCCGCCAGGCCGACGCCGCTCGCGCCCGCATGGATCAGCACCCGATCCGTGGCCAACAAGCCGCCGATTTCGACCATATTGCTATACGCTGTCAGGAAAACCTCGGGAATCGCGGCACCCTGGCTATAGCTCATCCCCTCGGGTATAGGCATGCATTGGGCCGCGCGCGCGGTCGCGAACTGGGCATAACCGCCGCCCTCTACCAAAGCCATGACCCGATCTCCGGCGCTGAAGGCCGTTACCCCCGCGCCGACTTCGACGACATCCCCGGCGAGTTCCATGCCGAGCGTCTCCGGCGCGCCAGGCGGCACGGGGTAATTCCCAGCCACCTGCATCAAATCGGCGCGGTTTAGTGCGCTAGCGTGGACTTTCACCAGGATTTCATCCTCGGCGGGGCTCGGCGTGGGTATATCAACCAGGACAGGTTCTTGATTTTGGGCGATAACAGCTTGCATCGCATAGCGACTTTCTGGTTAATTATCGGGCAGATTTTCGCCGATGAGTTCGGCAATGTCTTTCACGATTGGTCCATTCTCGACCTCCGTGCGGGCGGTTTCAAACATCTGCATACAGAACGGACACCCCACGGCCAACACATCCGCGCCCGTCGCGGCGGCTTCGTGATAGCGGTTGACGCTCACGGCCTCGTCGCCGGGTTCTTCTTCTTTCCAGAATTGCGCGCCCCCGGCCCCACAGCAGAACGAATTCGCGCCATGGCGGTCCATTTCGGTCACGCGCGCGCCGCCCTGGGTCAGGCTGCTGCGTGGCGCGCTATACACGCCATTATGCCGCCCCAGGTAGCACGGATCATGAAAGGTAACGTTGCTCTCCGCTTTGGGGATGACATCAGCGGGCAGTGACCCGGCGCCGATAAGTTCCTGAATCAGTTCGGTATGGTGGATGACCTCGTAATGTCCGCCGAACTGATGATATTCTTTGCCGAGATTATGCAGGCAATGCGGGCAAGTGGCCACGATTCGCCGCACGCCGAAGCCGTTCAGGGTTTCGACATTGCCGGTTGCCATCTCGAAATACAAATCTTCGCGCCCGGCGCGCCGCGCGACATCCCCCGTGCAGGCTTCATGCTCGCCCAAAACAGCAAAATTGACCCCAGCCCGCTTCAGAATCTTGACGAAATTGCGCGCGGTGATCTGCGCGCGAGGGTCGTAGCTGGCCGCGCACCCCACCCAATACAGAATCTCGAAAGTGGGGTTGTCGTCCACGGTGGGCACGTCTAGCCCTTTGGCCCAGGCGAAACGCGGTTCGGCCACCTGCCAAGGATTGCCCTGGCGTTCCATGCCGTTGAACGCGCCGACCAACTCGCCGGGGAACTGGCCTTCCATCATGGCGTTGCCGCGCCGCAGTTCTAGAATATCGAGCATGGGCTCGTTGCCCACCGGGCAAATGTCGATGCACGCGCCGCAAGCCGTGCAGGCCCACACCGCCGATTCGCTGATGGCGTTGCCAATGAGCGGCGCACTACTGCCGCCCTCCGCCAGGGGGATGAAATCATCTTTAATCATGTAACGTTTGTTGACTTCCAGCGCGGCGGGCGAGAGTTCCTTGCCCGTGGCATAGGCCGGGCAGACATCCTGGCAGCGGTTACACATGATACACGCGAAGGCATCCACTAGGGCGGTTTGGGGCAGATGCTCCAAACGCTGGGCGCCGAATTGCTCGCGGTCTTCGTCTTCAATGTCCAGGTAGGGCATTTCACCCAGGGATGTGCGCGGCGGGCGCGTCAGATAATTAAACGGTGCCATGAACAAATGCGCGTGTTTGGTATGCGGGAAATAGGGAATAAACAAGACGATGCTCCCCAGCGCGCCCCACCAAAAAACATGATCCAGGGTTTGCAAGGTATCCGCGTTCAGGCTCAGCACGTCCGTCCACAGCAAGGAATAGAGGTTCGCGAAAGGCATCACGGCGCCATCACGAATATCCAGCGCAATTTTTACTGACTCCGCGCTAAAGCGCGAGCCCACATGAAATAGGATGAAAAAGGCCACGATCATCGAATCGGTCAGGATGCGTCCTTCGCGCACTTTCGGATGGAGCAGCACATTCTCGCGGTAGGTCAAATCGGCGCGGGCGGGCAAAAACAGCCGCCGCACGATGAAATAACTCACGCCGACCAGCACCGCGATGCTGAGCACATCCGCCAGAAAGTGATAGCCATCCGCCACTAACGAATCGCCTAAAAATGTGAAGTCAGGAATATAGCCTTCGAGCAGGTCGCCAAAATTCACCAGAAAGTAGAACGTAAAGCCCCACACAATCGCCAGGTGAAAGAGGCTCGTCAGCGGACGTGCGCGCAGGGTGGTTTCTTGGGTGATGTAAATGCGCAACGCATTAACCGCCCGGGTCGGCAGATTATCCAAGTAGAGTTTGCCGTCCCCGCGCCCGATAATCTGAAACATGCGGCGAAAGCCATCTGCCGCGACGCCCAATGCCGCTAAGACCAACAAGAAAAAGAGAATTTTTTCCCCAACGGTTAACATCCGATGATGCCCCCCTTAAAAGCGATTTTTAACGATGGTTAAACTTTCTTCCAGTGTAACATGCCAGAGCGTGAAAACAAGTGACCTCCTTAGCGCTGTTCGGTGCAGGTGGTCACGAAAAGATAGTCGAGTTGTTCGGCACAGCTTAGCGTGGGAATGTAGCGATTCGCGACAAGCCATTCGCGCGCGGCGGCGACGCTCCGTTCGGCGGGCAAGGCCCAGGTATGCAACGCGCCCGTGGTCAGATACACCCGCCCGCCATCCGGCCCGAAGGCGACATCCTGCGCACCATTGAGGCCCAGCCGAAAACGATGCAGCACCTCGCCAGAGGCCACCGACCACAACAGTGCATCATCGCCTAGCCCGGCAGACAGCACGCGCGCGCCATCCGGGCTGAAGACTGCGCGCAGGACTTCGCCTTGATGCTCGGAGAAGCGCTCCAGTTCGGCTCCGGCGGCCACATCCCAAATGATGAGATGCGTATCGAAGCTTGCACTCAGCAGGCGCGCGCCATCGGCGCTGTAGTGCAAGCTGCTAACGGGTTCGGTGTGGCCGCTCAAGCGGGCTTGTTCCTCGCCCGTGGCGGCATCCCACAAGATAATCTGCCCGTTGAAGTCACCCGTGGCGATTTGGTCGCCGCCTGGGGCATAGGCTACGGCCAACACAGGCGCCGCATGCCCGGCGAGCGTCGTAACCAGTTCACCATCTGGCAGTGACCAGACCCGCGCGGCATTTTCATAACCGCCTGTTATCAATCGCGCGCCGTCTGGCGCGAAGGCGACACGATAAAAGGCCGCGTCGTGGTCTTCTTGCGCGAAGATAAGCGCTTCGCTGGCGACGTCATAAACATACAAGCCCCCGTCGCGGCTGGTGGCGGCCAGGGTTGCGCCATCGGGGCTAAAAACCACGGTCGTGATCTCGTCTTCGGGGCCGCGCAAGCGCCCGACTTCCGCGCCATCTTCCGCGTTATATAAGATGATGTCGGTTAAAAAGTTCGGCCCGTCGGCCAGACGGTTGCCCGTGCCGGTTGCTAGCGTTTGGCCATCCGGGCTGACCGCTACGCCGAAGGCCGCGCCGGGGACATCCGCGCGCCGAAGCTCCTGATAGCCACCCAGGACATCCCAGGCGCGGATCACGCCGTCGAAGTCGGCAGAATAGGCCAGGCGGCCTGCTGGCCCGAAGATAATATCGGTAATGGCGATCTCGTGCCCGGCAAAACGATTGATCTCTTGCCCCAGGCGCACATCCCACAAGATGATCTCACCATTCGAGGCGCCCGAGAGTGCCAAATCGCCGCGTGGATGCAGGGCCAAGGCGGTCGGGGGGGCGCTATGGCCGCGCAAGACATACTGAATCTCGCCATCGGCTAAAGCGGCATAGGCCAGCGTACCATCCGGCGCGCCATAGAGCACCATTTCGCCAGCGGGGTGCACGGCCAGCGTATCAATGGCCCCGGTGCGGGCGGTGTAACGTCGGGTCGCTTCGCCAGATTCTAAATCCCACAAAATCATGGTATTGTCCGCGCCGCGCGTGAGCGCCGCGCCCGGCCCGACATACGCCACCGAGCCGATGCTGCCTTCGTGGCCTTCCATGCGGCGCAGGATGTGCCCGTCATCATACCGGCGTAAGCGCAAGATGCCATCCACAGCAGCGGAGAGAAAGGTATCGCCCGCCGGGCTAATCGCTAGTGCACCGTCTACGGCATTCGATAGCGCGCTCGTGCCATCTGGGCGCGGATTCAGGCGTAGCAACTGCTCGCCATTTTCCATATCTAGCACACGCAGCAGAGCGCCTGTCTGGGCATTCCAGACGCGAAAGGTGCCGTCGAAGCTGGCGCTCAGGACTTCCGCGCGGGTTGGATGCGCCGCTAACGCAACGGCAACTTGTGTATGGCCCCCCGTTTCGCTCGCGCTGTCGATGATTTGGCGCTGAGTGCCGCTTGCGGTGTCCCATAAGCGCAGGGCAAAGGCGGGTTCACCCTGGGGCCGTGGCAAGGTGCCGCCCGCGCTCAGCAGATAATCGCTGGCGGGGGCAAGCGCCAGGCTCCAGATGGTGGGATCATCCGTGCGCAGAACGTAGTGCGTGCCGGGTGCATTGGCTAGTTCGTTGAGCAAGCGCCCCACTTGCGGCGGCGGATCGGGCGCGGCGGCGGCTTCTAGGGCAATGGCCAGGGCCAGTTCGGGTTCGCCATTGGCGCGCGCCTGGATGGCATTATCCACCAACGAGAGTGCGCGCACTTCCGCCGCGCGTTCTTCCGCGATGCGCGCATTGGCGTCGCTGGTAGCGCGCGCGGCCTCGGCGCCAGCTTGTTGGGTGGCGGCCAGGGCGGCGTTGGCGTCGCTGGTGGCGCGTTCGGCTTCGGCGACGGCGCGTTCTGCCTGGGCGGTTTCCCGTTGCGAGAACGCAAAGAGCGCTAACGCGAGGCCAATCATCGCGGCTAGGGTCATCACTGCCAGCAAGATTTGCGCCCGGCGGCGGGCGCGTTGTTCTAGGGCGGCTTCGCGGGCGGCGCGTTCGGCCTCGGTGGCGCGTTCGGCCTGTCGATGGGCCAGGCTGGCATCCAGAAAGGCGCGTTCGGCCTCGGTGATGGTAATGGGCGTGGCTGCGGCCCAGCGTGCGAAGTCTTCTAGCCGGGCGCCGCGCAATAGAAAGCTGGGTTCTTGCCTGGCGGCCTCCCATTCGGCGACGAGGCCCGCTAGGCGGCGCTGTTGTTGGATGTCCTCGCGGCTATCGTCCAGCCAACCGCGCAAACGCTCCCAGTTTTGGATCAAGGCTTCGTGGCCGAGTTCGACTGTCGCCTGGCGGGTGCTAGGGTCGTGGTCGAAGGTCAGCAAGCGCGCCTCGCCAAAGAGGTCGATTACACTTTGGACGAGCAAGCGATTCTCGCCCAGGGCAAGCAGTTCATCCAGGCGGGCCCGGCGGCGGGTATCGTGGGTGCCGCTACCCAGGGTCACCAAGCGCAGGAACAATTGCCGGGCCAGGGCTTGGCCTTCCTCGCCCAATTCGTTGTAGAGCCGTTCGGCGCGCCCGGCCAGCGCGCCCAGCACACCGCCAATGTGTTGGTAGTTTTCGCGGGTGATGCGCTCGCCGTCGCGCGCGTCGAACAGTTCGGTCAGGGCATACTGCAAGAGCGGCAGGGCGCTCGGCGCGCGTTGAATATCCGTGATGATGGCCGTCACGAGCGCGGGGCTGATGCTGATTCCCACGGCCCCCAAGGGCGCAACAATCGCGCGTTCTAGTTCTTCGGGCGTCATGGGCGCGATGGCCTGCGTATTGTCGCGGATGAGTTGGCCAAAGCTGGGATGGCGCAAGGGTTGGTCATAAAAATCGGCGCGCAAGGTGATGATGACGCGCAACCGGGCGCGCGGGTCTTTAACGGCCTGATAGAGCGCTTCCATAAAGAGCGCTTGTTCTACGGGGCTAGCCGCCAGGGTGAAGACTTCTTCGAATTGGTCGATGACCAAGACCAATTCGGTCGTCTGGTCATCGCGCGGCAAAATGCGTTTGATGGCGCGGATGAGCCCGCGTGTGCCGTCTTTGAGTTGGGCCAGCAGCGAGGGCGGCGGGTCGGTGGCGATGCTCAACAGCGCCGCTTCGAGTTCCTCCAAGGGATGGTAGCCCGGCACCATGTCCACGTAATACCAATCCGCCGAGCCGGGCAAGGCGCCCTCGCGCAAGGCGGGCAACAACCCGGCGCGCACCAGGCTCGATTTTCCGCTGCCGCTCGGCCCGACGACGGCCAAAAAGCGCTTATCATCCGTGCGCAGGTGGTCTACCAAACTCGTGATGAGGCTCTCCCGCCCGAAGAAAAAGCGGCTGGCGGCCTGGGTGAAGGGCTGCAACCCCTGGAAAGGGTTATCCGGCGCCAGCAAGGCTTCGATGGGTTCAATCTCACCATCTAATTCCGCGAAGATGGGTTTGGTCTCGGTGCGCGATTCCATGGGGTTGAAGATGCCATCCAGATGAATGGGGCGCGTCTCGGCGCGCAGGGCGCGGCGCAGGGCCCCTTCCAGGGCGGCCAAGTCGGCAAAGCGCGCGTCGGGGTCTTTGTCGCAGGCGCGTTGCAGCACATCGTCAAGTTCGGGGGGTAAACCGGGCTGGGCATCGGCCAGGCGGGGCAGCGGGTCGTATAGATGGGCGCGCAGCAGCGAGACGGCGGTCGCGCGGTGGGCGTAGGGGTGCGACCCGGCCAGCATTTCCCACAACAAAATGCCAAAGCTGTATTGGTCGGAGGCGGGGGTAGCGTTGCGGTCGTGGATTTGCTCGGGCGCGACGTACATGGGCGAGAGCATATCGGCATCTGTGTTTTCGGGGTCTTCGCTCAGATTCAGCACTTTGGCGATGCCGAAGTCGCTCAGGTAGGCGTTGCCTTCCGCATCCATCAGGATATTGGCGGGTTTAATGTCGCGATGTACGATATTGTTTTGGTGAGCCGTCATCAGTGCGGCGGAGACCTGGCGCGCGACCTTCAAAACGGCCTTGATGTCCCAGGTTTCGCGGTTAATCGCCTGGCGGAGCGTGCCCCCTGTGAACAAGCGCATCACCAAAAACGCGCCGTCAGGGTCGCGCCAAAAATCGTATAGCGGGACGATGTGCAGATGTTCTAGGCGGGCCACGACTTGGGCCTCGGCCTCGAAGCGGCGGATGAAGGCCGGGCGGCTGGCGTATTTGGGCAAGATAATTTTAATGGCCACTTCGCGTTCGATCACGGCCTGATGCGCGCGGTAGACCGCGCCGAAACCGCCCTGGCCGATCATTTCGCGCAGTTCGTAGCCCTTAATGCGTTGCCCGGCAAAGCCCAGGTCTGTACTCGGTGGCATATGTGTCATATCTTTCACTGTGCCCCAAAAAACGCCTGGCGTCAACATAAGGTAAGCATCATGTAAGCGGTGGTTGGGGCCACTTGCCGAGGAGGAGCCCCACTTTTTACAATGTAGGCTATGAAACTCGGTCTAATCTCGGATGTGCATGGCGATTTACCCGCTTTGCAACAGGCGTTAGCCTTGTTAGAGCAACGCCATCATGTGGATGCTGTCTGGTGTGCGGGCGACATTGTGGGTTTGGGCACCCAACCGGACGAAGTCGCGCGGGTGGTCGTCGCTGGGGGGATTCCTACCGTCATGGGCAAATATGACGAGATGATGCTAACCCCTCAGCAAGATATCGCCGGGGTGCATGTGTTGATGGGCGAGATTTTTGGCTATGCGCCGCGCACCATGCAACTGCTCGCGACCCTACCCCGCACGTATCGCGCGCGCTTCGGGGCGCAGAGTGTCGTGATGGTACACGGCACGCCCTTAACCAACACCCAGGGCATTAGCCCGAACCTGGCCCAACGCCAAGCGGCGCTGGCCTGGTTGCGCAAAACGGGCGCCGATATTCTGATCACCGGCCACACCCATCACCCGGTTATGATTCGCGCCGCTCAGGGGATGGTGGTCAATCCGGGGTCGTTATTTTCCTCAGCAGGCGCTCGGCGCTACAGTTCGCAGACCTACGGCGTGCTGGATGTGGCCGCGCGGCAGTTTAACTATTATGCGCTGTGGTAGGCTATTCCAACCGCTTCAGGATTTCTTCGTAGGTTTCGATCAAAAACGTCGTGTTGGTATCGCGGTCTTTTTCCTCTTCCACAATTTCTTTCATCGTGTCGATGTATTCTTCTTTGGTGATGAGCCCTTTTTGGATCATCAAACGGGCCATGGCGCGGGCCATCACCAACCCATCGACCCCCCGCGCGCCCAAGCTGGCCAATCCGCCGAACAAATCCCCAAAAATTTCTTGTGTATTGCGCATATCTTGCGACATAATGTGCATCCTTTAACTTGAATTTGCGCTTACTTGTTTAACGTTAATGCCGCAAAGATGCAAATGAGTATCTGCTCAATTGCCATAGACCCGATAACTGACGTTTAGCCCCGTCCCGACGCGGGACTCCACGCGCATGACCGCCCGGTTGCCTTCGGCGGTGATGACCCCGAAGATTACACCCGGAAAGAGTTGCGTGTCGCTGATATTCGCTGGCCCCCCGGCCACCGCAGGGCCAACGACATCATAATTCGCGTTTTCGTACGTCACGCCCGTGATAATCCCAATTTGGGTGCCGCTGAGGGGGTCCAAGCTGGTGCCCGTCCAGTTAAAATCGGGCGTCCCGCCGAATAAATCTAGGCTCGTCCCTGCTACCAGGGGCACATCCTGGCGCTCGGCCAATACCGGAAAATCCACCGTATAGCTCAGCGGGAAACTATTGTTGGCTTCGCCATCTTCGCCTTCTGCAACCGTGTTGTTGACATCGGCACGCACATCGACCGTATAGGTGCCCGTGCCTGTGACCGCCGCCGAAAGCGGGAGCGTCACGCTGGCGCCGGGTTCGATGTTTGGCACATTGTTCGAGCTAAAGACCGAGCCGGGCTGAAAGGTCGTGGCGACGCTAAATGGCCCGGTGGGCTGGCGGCCCGCGTTGCGTAGGGTAACGCTGGCCAAGAAGGTCTGGCCGGGGATGGGTTGCGCGGGGGTCAGGACGATCTCATCAATGACGACATCCGGCGCTTCAACGGCAGGGGTGGGTGATACGCCGCCGATGGGCGTCGGCTGGGCTTCGATAATCGGCAACTGGTTGAGCAGCCCGCCGGGGTCGAATAGTTCCAGCGCTTCGGGGTTGTTGAAGACCCAGCCGATACCGCCCCGATATTGAATCACCAACCAGGCGAGAAGCTCGTCCGCGCCCAGGATGGTAGCGGTGGTGCCCTGGGGCAAATCGCCCAGTTCGGCGAAGAATTCGCCCGGCCCAGCAAAAACACGCACGCCAGGCACGGTGGTCGTCAGTTGCATTTGGGTGGGCGTGGGGCTGGGCTGTGGCGTTTGGGTGGGTGTGGGGCTGGGCTCGGGCGTAAAGGTCGGCGTGCCGATGACCGCCAGCGCAGCTCCGCGCGCCGTCTGGGGTGCATCATCCAGGCGGATTCCGTCTTCGTAGCGCGCCAGGGGCGCGACGCCACCGCTTTCCAACACGCGATAGACCGTCACACTCCGCGCGAAATCGCCATCCCCATAGGAGACAAGCCCGCCTTGCACGGCTTCCACGCGCGGCAGCGTCAGCAGCGCATCGTATAGGCCCGGCATTTGGCTACCGGCGCTCTGGATTTGGCCGTAAAGCGTAAACACCGCGTCATAAGCGGCGGCGGCTTCGTCCGTGGGGATGCGGCCATAGGTGCGCAGGTATTCCAGCAAAAAGGCTTCGCTTAATTCGGTAGGTGTGGCGTATGTCCAGGCGCTGGCACCGAGTAAATCGCGGCGTTCAGCCAGGGTGACGGCGTTATTCAGCAGCGCTTCCTGCGCATTGCGATAAAAGATGGTGCCTTCCCAACCGCGCCGGGTGAGTTCGAGGCGCAGGGTTGCGGCATCGTTCGCTGGCCCCCATATAGCCACCGCATCGGCGCCCGCGTCGATGATGGCCGGGATATTGGCTTCGAGCTCGGTATTGTCTACCAATTGAATGCGGGTCGCGGGCGCGCGCCCGGCAGCATCCAGCGTGCGTTCAAAGGCCAGCAACGCTTCGGTTGATTCGATATTGGTTTGCACCAGCGCGATATTCACCAAGCCCAGGTCATTCAGCATATAATCCGCAGCGGCGGCGCTATAAAAGCGCTCGGCAGGCCGAAAGCGCATGATATTGTTCGTGACATCCACGTCCGTAAGCGTATTAGCGGTGGAGAGGGTGAGCACGGGGCGCCCCGCGCGGGCCAGTGGTTCCAGATTCGGCAGGGCGAATCCGCTATCCACCGGGCCGATAATGGCGGCCACCTCGCGTTCCTGAAAAAACGCGACCACCGGGGGCACATCCTCGGCGGTGCGCAGTTCCCGGTTCGGGTAGAGCGGTTCATATTGGCGAATAATCGGCGCGTCGGGTTGGGCGCTCAATTGTCCGATAGTTGCCAGGGCCAGACGCGCGCCTCGGTCAGCTGCGCTGCCAGGGTTGAACAATAACCCGATGCGCACGACCTCGCGTTGTTGGGCGCCGGGCGCGCTATACGTTAACGAAGGGCCTAAGCCAATCGCCATCAAAACCAGGCTCAGGACACCGATACTAACCAGCCGAGCGCGCCATAGTCCGCGTGTGTTCATCCACTCATCCGTTATGATGTTATGCTCTAACACGGTCATCTAACCACGCCACACGGCGCCCGTCAACGTGGAGTTCGCTCGATTGGCCTGAGAATGGCATTTGGCACTGAACGCTTGATCTATTATAATCTTACGTAAGTTCTGTATAAGCTAATATAAAGCAAGGAGAGAATCTTATTACGGTCACCATGAAAGCACACCCCACGATTGATCCGCAAATCGGTAACCCGACCGTTACCGCCCTGAACAAGCTGATCGAAACCAATAAGGACGCTGAAAAAGGCTATAGCACGGCGGCACGCACGTTGCGCAACAAGCATCCCGAGTTAGCCCAGCGCATGGAAGCCCACGCCCAGCAGCGCGCGACCTTCGCCAACGCATTGGCTGATGCTGTGCTGGCGCTGGATGCCCGGCCCGAAAAAGAAGGCAATTTTAGCGCGGGCATTTATCGCGGTTGGATCCGCCTACGCAATGTCTTGCGCACGGGCAAAACGCAGGCCATTCTGCGCGAGGTAGAACGCGGCGAACGCTTGGCCTTGCATAATTACGACGACGCGCTGACCGAAGGCATATTCGACGATGCTACCGAGCAGATCGTGCGTAGCCAGCGCGACAAGATCGCCCAAGCGCACGATTCCATCCGCAATCATCTCAACTAACCACCCCGCCTACAGCACGATCAGACCCAGCTTTGTGGCGCGCACAACCGCTTCGGTGCGGCTCTGCGCGTCCAGCTTTTTTAGGATGGCGTTGACGTGAAATTTGGCGGTATGGTCGCTGATAGCCAGTTGGCGCGCGATGCCCTTATTGGGCAGCCCAGCCGCCAGCAATTGCAGCACCTCATGCTCGCGCGGGGTCAACGGCTCTGCGATGGGTTCGGGCGCGGGGAGCATCGTCGGCAGGGCGAAATCGCCATCTAGCACGACCAAGCCGCGCGCGACTGCATGCAAGCCGCTGATGATCTGCTCGGCTTCGGCACCCCCAGCCAGCACACCATCCGCCCCAGCCGCCAAGATTTCCGCCGCATCGGCTTCGTCTGCTAACAGCCCCAAGATCGGCGGCGTGCTGTCGCCTTCGTTCAGGCTCCGCAGCGCGTCGATGCTTTCGGCGGTATCCCAACTGAAATCCCAGAGGAGCGCATCGACAACATCGGTCGCCAGCGTATCCGTCCCGGCAGCGTCCGCCACGATGTCCAACGTTTCGGCAATGCTCAACAAAGCCAACAACCCGATTCGCGCCAGGGGGTTGGGCGCGATAATCGCAATGCGGATGATGTCCATCGGCGTACCCTCGTTTACTTCGCTTTTGCCTTCTTTTTTTGCTGCATGCAGCGTAACATGATGAAGCGTAGCATAGCTCGCATAAAGATTACGCAAAAATGAAACACCGCTTATGAGTTTCGAATTTATGTTACACGCCCAGGATGGCGCCGCGCGTGCGGGCGTTTTTCATACACCGCATGGCGAGATTCAAACCCCGGTTTTCGCGCCCGTGGGCACGCAAGCGACCGTCAAGGCCATTCAGCCGCGCGAACTAACCGAGATGGGCACCCAGCTTGTGTTGGCCAATACGTATCATCTGTATCTACGCCCCGGCGCAGAGTTGATCCATGATTTGGGCGGCTTGCATCATTTCATGCGCTGGGATGGGCCAATCCTGACCGACTCCGGCGGATTCCAGGTTTTTAGCCTGGCGGAACTGCGGCGCGTGGACGACGAAGGCGTGACCTTCAAGAGCCATATCGACGGCAGCCGCCACCGCCTGACGCCAGAAAAATCGATCCGCATCCAACATTTTTTGGGCTCCGATGTGATGATGGCTTTTGACGAAGTGCCCCGGCCCGATGATTATGACGACGTGAAGCGCGCGCTAACCCGTACCCACGATTGGGCCTGGCGATGCTTGGAATATCACCACACCAATGGCGACCCGGCCCAGCAAGCGTTGTTTGGCATCGTGCAGGGCGGCATTTTCCCCGATTTGCGCGCGGCGTCCCTGGCCGCACTCGTGCCGCTGGATTTTCCCGGCTATGCCATTGGTGGATTGGCCGTCGGCGAGACCAAACCGCAAATGTACGACACGCTCGACCATACCCTGCCAGGCTTGCCAGCCGACAAACCGCGCTATCTGATGGGTGTCGGTATGCCGGATGATCTTGTCGAGGCCGTCTGGCGCGGCGTGGATATTTTCGACTGCGTGCTGCCCACCCGCGAAGCCCGCCACGGCGCCGCGCTGACCCGCCACGGGCGGCTGAACATTCGCAAGGCGGTTTATACTGCCGATACGGGGCCGCTGGTGCCAGGCTGCACCTGCTACGCTTGCCAGAACTTCAGCCGCGCGTACATCCGGCATTTGAAGCGCGCGCGGGAAATCCTGGGGGATATTTTGCTCAGCTTGCATAATGTGCATTTTGCGCTGAACCTGATGCGCGAGATGCGCGCGGCCATCCTGGCCGGGGAACTGGACGCCTACCGCGCCGCGTTTTTGGCCGATTGGCACGGAAAATCGGTGCCGTGAGAACACCGCAAA
>DAOTVD010000401.1:0-14535 GCA_034437075.1 Anaerolineae bacterium | reverse complement strand
CCCCGACGGCATCGCCCAGCGTCAGGCGGATGTCGCCAGCCAACAAGGCGAAACGGTAGAAGGCTTCATCATCGCCCAATTGGCGAGCCATGTTCAGACCCCGGCGTGTGTAGTCTAAAGCTGCATCCGCGCCTGCGTATTGATGGCTGATGGTCGCTAGATGTTCGAGCGTGGCCAGCACCTGATGCAAATCGCCCATATCCTGATACAGTTGCAAGACATCTCGAAAATGGCCGAGCGCGTCGTCTGGTTGGTTGTTGTCCAGGTACCACGCGCCAACGTGCATCGCGACCTGGGCCATAGCGGGCCGGTCTTGCCGCGCGCGAGCCACATCCAACGACATGAGCAAATTTTGCAAGGGTGTCGTCAGCGCGCGCTGGGCCGGGGCTTCGTCATCAACGATTTCACCTTCGGTAATGTGATCCTCTGGCGGGCGATAGCGCGCATGCTCGGCGGGTGGTGCCTCGGTAAACACCGGCTGTGCAGTCTGCGTATCGACCTTGCTGAGGGATGTTCGCGCCGCCCAATCCGGCGCGGGGAGTTCCATGGTGCGAGCATGTTGGGCCAGGCGCTGGATGTGCTCAAGCTCGGGTTGGTAGCCCTGGCCCGCGATAAAGCTATCATTGCCGGATAGCGCGCTGACGATGGCTTCCAGGGCTACATGATGGCCGTCATCCGCGCTAAACAAGGCAGCTAGCAAAATATTGGGCATCTCTGGCAACAAAATATCTGGCGTGGCGGGCTGCGCTTTACAGAATTTGAGGATAGCGTTCAGCATGGCCAAGCGGGCGGTGTCCAGACGACCATTGGCTGCTAGTTGCGCCATGCCGAACGCCTTCACCAGGGGATGTACATAAAAATACGTCTTGTCGCCCTGTGACATTTGCAGCAAGAGCCCACGTTCACGGAGAAGCCTGGTCAGTTGGTGCGCATGCGGGCCGATTAAATACATCAGAAGGGCCAGGCTCAGGCGCGGGGTGAAATTGGCCGCTAGGGCCAACAATAGTCCCTGGCTGGGTGCATCCAAACGCGCAAATGCCGCCTGGATGACCATCTGGGCTTGCTCCGTGGGGTCTTCGGGCGGGGGCAAGGCCGCGTGTAGCCCATCCAGGGTCAGCACACCCCCTGCGATCTGCCGCGCAGCCAGGGTCACCGTAAACGGATGCCCCAAGGTGGCCTGCAAAACTGATTGCACAACCGGATTATCCGGCGCAAGCCAGGTGCCGGATGCGCCTAAGATAGCGGCAAATAGCGCGTAACGATCGGTGTCGTTTAAGGCCCGCAAGCGTTGTGTCTCCCACGGGCCATCGGCGGCGGTTTCATGCAGGATGAGCACCGGCGCCAAGCCCTGGCTAAAGCGCCGGATAAACTGCGCCGCGCTGCTATGCTGTGGCACATCATCCAAAATGACGAGCGGCGCGTGCTGTTGCAAGATGTCACGCACCGCATTGTCTGGTTCCGCCGCTGGTTGCAGGCCGTAAGCGCGCAATATTCCCCCGGCCAACAATTGCACATCGTCCAGCGCGGCGTTCAACCACAGCACATCTTGCGCGGCATGCACGCGCTGTGCCGCGAGGGTCGCCGCCAAGGCATGTTTGCCCATCCCCGGCGCGCCATAGACCAAGACGGCATGTTCAGGGGTTAGCAGCGCATTGATATGATTGACCATTTCCGCACGGCCAATCAAGTGTTCGGGCGGCGGAAAAGGCAGTTGGTCGATTTGCTGTATTCGCGTCATGTGCATTATGGGCCATGTCTTTCCGCCCTATTGTACTGCACACACGCCCCAGGAAAAGTTGTGAGTCTGGCCACTTCGCGCTAAGGTTGACTATATTCTAAAAGGATTCTGGTCTATGCAATCGGTCGAACGTAACATTTGGTTACCGTACTCCCCAAAAACCGTCTACGAATGCCTCACCAATCCAGACGACCTGGCCAGCATTGTCGGGCGTATTGCGGCTGTGCAAGTGATTGAACGCGAAGGCGACGTAGGTCGCGTGGCGGTAACGCTCGATATGCCGATGCGCAAAGTGGTCAAAACAACGGGCGAAGTCATCGGCTTGCCCTACGAGCAATTGACCTTTACCACGCACGAACCTTTCCCCCTGACATTCATCTGGCGTTTGGAAGACGCGCCTCAGGACGCGCAACCCGGCACCCGCATTCATGCGTCGTTAGGGTTCGACCTAAGCATGTTCGGCGTGCCCGTCGCAGGTAGCCTAATCGAAGGCATTGTGGGGTCCGAATTGGAAGATGACTTACAACGCCTCACGCATCATATAGCAGCCCAGGCGCCTTAAAGCGGCGCGTCTTCGGGCAGAGCAACCGACTGCAAAGCTTGCAACACATCCAAAAGCTGGATTTGCCAAGTCTCCGCGTCGGCATCCCGTGTGAGCCATACGGCGACACGGCTCACGCGGGCCAAGTCACCCAATTGCGCCTGCAAGGCGTCGCGGTCGATAGCGCCCAAATAGGGCAATTTGATCCCGATTTTGTCCGTCTCGGTGACAATAGCGCTGGCATGGGCCGCACTCGCCAATAGCTTGACGCGCAATTGATATAACAAGCCGGATACCGCGCCGGGGATTGGCCCAAAGCGGTCGCGCAACTCGCCCTCTAACATGGCGATCTCGTCCAGCGATGCCAAGTCTGCCATACGACGATAAAGCTGAATGCGTAAGGCCGTTTCGGGTACGTATTCCTGGGGAATATACGTGGGTAAGGGAAGATCAATCGTTAGGGGGGTGCTGGGCGCGGGGCCGCGCTCGGTCATGCCGCTGCGGGCTTTCACGCGCCGCACCGCCTCAGCGAGCAGTTGCGTGTATAAATGAAACCCAACCGCCGCCACATGCCCGCTCTGGCGCCGACCCAACAGATCGCCCGCGCCCCGGATTTCGAGATCGCGCATGGCCACCGCAAAGCCCGCCCCTAGCTGGGTTTCTTCGCTGATAGTATCCAAGCGCGCGCGTGCTTCGTCCGTCAGGCGATGGGGCGTGGTATGGAAGAAATAAGCATAGCCTTGTTGCGCGCTGCGCCCCACGCGCCCGCGCAGTTGATACAGCGGTGCTAGGCCAAACCATTCTGCATGATCGAGAATAATGGTGTTTGCGTTGGGGATATCCACGCCATTTTCGATAATTGAGGTCGAAACCAGCACATCGTATTCGCCCATGGAAAACGAAACAATCACTTCTTCCAATTGGCGTTCATCCATCTGACCATGCGCAATGGCAAAGCTGGCCTCTGGCACAAGTTCGCGCAAGCGTGCGGTGATCGTGTTAATGCTGCGGACGCGATTATGCACAAAAAAGACCTGGCCGCTCCGGTCGATCTCGCGCAGGATGGCCTGCCGCACGAGCTTTTCATCATAGATGCCCGTATGCGTGATGACGGGCAAGCGTTCCTCGGGCGGTGTGCTAATCAGGCTGATGTCGCGAATACCCGTGATGCTCATATACAGCGTGCGCGGGATGGGCGTGGCCGTCAGGGTCAGCACGTCCACTGCGGCGCGCATTTGTTTGAGTTGTTCTTTGTGGGTGATGCCGAAGCGCTGTTCTTCGTCTACGATCATCAGCCCCAAATCTTTGAAAATAACATCGGCTTGTAATAGTCGGTGAGTGCCGATCAGGATGTCAATGTCGGCGCGTGCGAGCTTTTCCAAGATGGCGCTTTGTTGGGCCGCATCCCGAAAACGAGAGAGCATCTCAATATTGACCGGAAATTGGCCCAGGCGGCGCAAAAAGGTTTGGTAATGTTGCTGCGCTAAGATGGTCGTGGGCACCAGCACAGCCACCTGCTTGCCGTCCATAGTGGCCTTAAACGCTGCGCGCAGTGCGATTTCCGTTTTGCCATAGCCCACATCCCCGCAGATGAGCCGATCCATGGGATGGGGGGACTCCATGTCGCGCTTGACCTGCGCCAGCGCGCGTAATTGATCCTCTGTTTCAACATACGCAAAAGACGCTTCAAGTTCATGTTGCCAGGGCGTATCCGGCCCGAAGGCATGGCCCGCCGCCAACTCTCGCTTGGCGTACAGCGCCAGCAATTCCTCCGCAATTTCTTCGGCGGCTTTGCCGGCCTTGTCGCGAATGCGCGACCATTCTTGCGTGCCCAGGCGATTCAGCTTGGGTGGGCGGTCGTCTGGCCCGACATATGGCGTCAGACGTTCGGCCTGATGAATGGGCACGAACAAAATATCGTTATCGGCATAC
Organism: Anaerolineae bacterium; assembly: GCA_034437075.1. Classification (GTDB taxonomy): domain Bacteria; phylum Chloroflexota; class Anaerolineae; order Aggregatilineales; family J027; genus DAOTVD01. The sequence continues at coordinate 10,324 of DAOTVD010000401.1, read as the reverse complement.
TCCAGGCGCAAGAGTTCGTGTTCTTCGCCGCGCACCGTGCGCTTGATGAGCCCCGCAAAACGCCCGATGCCGTGCTCCACATGCACGGCATAGTCCCCTTCGGCCATTTCATTCAAAACGGTCGGCGGCGCAGCGGGCCGGGGACGTTGGCGGCGGCGGGGTTCGGGGCGTTGCCAGCCAAAGATTTCGGCATCCGTCAACAGGTGCACCCGATGCTTATCGGGGGTTTCGAGCACCCAGCCCTCGGTCAATTCCCCCGCGACGAAGTTGGTATCGCCTAAGCGCGCCATGTCGTCTAGGGTCGTGATGGGGCGCAAATACGTACTGGTTTCAGACCACAATTGCGCGATGTGCTCGGCTTGGCGGGTCACGACGATGGCGCGGTCGCCTTTGGCCGCGAGTTGGTGCAAATAGTCGATGACGTTGCGCAACTGCCCGCCAAAGCGCTGGTCGGGCAAAAACAAATCACCCAACACTATATCGGCGGTGGGTAGCTCGCCCCGACCCAGATGCAGCGGGCGCCGAGCCAGCAAATCATCTTGCAAAGCATCCCAAGTGAAATACGGTAGCGGCATTTCTGGGGGGATGGCGTTGGTAGCGCGGGCGGCGTCGCGCTGTTCCAGGGCAGCGGATTCGAGTTCGGTCATCTGATCTTGCAGATGCGCCCAATCATCAATCAGAATGAGGCTATTTTCGGGCAGATAATCTAGCAAGCTACCGGGTTGGGCATATAACCAGGGCATATAAAATTCTAGCGTTGGAAAATGCATGCCCTCGCGCAAAGCTTCATAGTCCGTTTGGGGCGAATCTGGCGTGGTGGCTGCCTGGCTTTCGAACCACACAGCCAATTGATCGGCCACTTTAGGGGCGTATTTGGGCAGGGCTTCGCGCGTGGGCGTAAAGACGACGCTATCCAACGTTTCTGAAGACCGTTGGGTGGCGGGGTCAAAGCGGCGCAAGCTCTCGATTTCATCTCCCCAGAATTCGATACGCACCGGGGCGGCCTGGGTCGCGGGGAAAAAATCCACGATACCCCCCCGGCGGCTGAATTGACCCGGTACCGATACCAGCGTCTGCGGTTCGTAGCCCAGCGAAAGCCACAAGGCCAATAACGCTTCCAGATCGACCGTTTGCCCTACGCGCAAGCGCCGCCCTCCCAGGCGAAATTCTCGGCGCGGCAAGGTTTTTTGCATCAACGCATGGGCGGAGGTCACCACGCAAAACGGCCCCGCGCCAAAATCTTCATGCATCAGCCCGCTCAGGGTTTCTAGCCGAGAACGCACCACGGCCTCTGACCAAGGTGCGCGAGCGTAGAACCCGACATTGGGCGCCATAAAGCGCAACACATGCACTTCTGGCAACCAAACGGGCAGTTGTTCGGCCAAGTTATAGGCGCGGTCTTCTCGTCCACAGACAATCACCAACGGGCGGGCCAATGCCGCCGCTAACGCTGCCGCCACCATCGGACGGGCAGCCCGCACAATATTCTGATCCGCGACGGTTTCATCATGGCGCAGTTGCGCAACGAGGCTCGAAAACGCCGCTTGTGACGTCAAAACTGATAATAGACCATGCAAGTGCATCTTGTGCACGCCTTCCTGCTTCATATCGACGTGTTGTATTGTATAAAGATGGATGAACAGCCCTGAGGGCCGTAACGTGTTATTCTTCTGCGCGAGAATTTCCGGGCGCAGCATTGGCCGCTTGTTCGGCTGTGCCATTTTGGCGGTTCATGGCCATGTCGATGCCATCCGCTAGCCACAGGCGCGCCGCACTAATCGCGCGATGGATGGTTTCTTCGGCCAGCGGGATTTCATCCGGGATAAAGGGCATCAGGACGTAACTCGACGCGGGCATTTTGCCCGGTGGGCGCCCAATGCCAAAGCGCAAACGCGGGAAGTCTTGCGTGCCAAGATGTTGAACGATGCTGCGCATACCATTCTGCCCCGCTGCACCGCCTTTCGGGCGAATACGCAACGTCCCCAATGGCGTATCCAGGTCATCCACAATCACCATGATGTCTTCGGGGGGAATTTTATAAAAATCCGCCAGCCCGCGCACGGCCACTCCGCTGTTGTTCATATAGGTTTGGGGCTTCACTAAGATCACCCGCTGGCCTTCGAGCGTGGTATCAGCCAACACTGCTTGGTTTCGTTTAGTATCGAAACGCAAGCCTTCTTGATTCGCGATCTCATTGAGCACCATAAAGCCGATATTATGGCGCGTATCAGCATATTTTCGTCCAGGATTACCCAGGCCAACGAGCATGAAGCGGCGCATGGTGCGCTATCGTCCCCTTCGATCATCTTCGATTTCGCTGCGAATTTGCCACCATAGGCGCTGAATATTGGGCCCTAACTGACGGCGCATTATCAAATATAGCACGATGACGCCAAATAACCCGCTCGTAAAGAAAAACCCATTCAGGATCGCGCTACGGATAGCACCCAAATTGATGATGGTTGTGCTATCGCCTGTGGCTGCATCCAAGGGGCCAGCCGCTTCTGGTGGGGGCTGTGTGGCGTCAGGCTGCGATGCGCGTGGTGTGGTGGTCGGCGGCTGCTGAATAGGAGAAGTCGGTTGCGCGGCCCCCGGTGCCAAAGCGGCTGGGGTCGGGCTGGCTTGCAAAAACGTGTTAGGGGTGGGTATTTGCGTCGGTGGGCTGTTTTGCACCCTGAGCCCCGACACCACGACATCCTGCGTCGTGTCATCTTCCAGAAACATGCGCAGGCGGATTTGATACGTGCCATCCGGGATATTCGCGCCCACGGTATCCCATTGGCCGAGTAGCCCATCTGTCACTTGCTGGGTGACGGGTTGCTGAATCGGCAACCAAACGTCAGGATTCTGCGCATTGCTCCACTCTAGCACATACCCGCCAAAGCGTGTTGGATGTGTCGCTGTGCCGCGAATCTCGACCAAGCCAAACAACGAGCTTCCCTGTTCCGGTGTCGCAATTTGCACATTACCCGCTTCGGGCTCTTGGGCAGCGACGACCATATGCAAACTGAACAGAATTAACCATCCCAGGCCAATTGATCGGCTAAACCAGCGGTTCATGCCCGTCATCTTTCATTGGATGCGCTCATCCTATCTCAACATCATGGCTTGCATATCCGCCAGTATACATGATACAAGAGAGCTATTCGACTACGGGCTTGCCCAAATCGTTTGGACATGCGCTATGCATATTATGATATTGGCCGACCGCATCCCACCGCATCATATCGGCGGAGCAGGCAAGGTCGCGTGGGATTATGCGCGCGGCTATGCTCAGGCTGGGCATCGCGTAAGCGTTATCACGGCTACGCCGGAAGCATCCTATACCCTTACGCGCGAGGGTATCGCTATATATGCCCTGCATTCGCGGTATCCGGTTCGGTGGCGGGCGTGGTGGTCGCTTTATAATCCACAGGTCATGCGCAAGCTAGGCCCTTTGTTAGATGCCCTGCACCCCGACGCCATCCACGCGCACAATATTCATGCGGATTTATCCTACGCGGCGCTATGTGCGGCCCACCGGCGCGATATTCCCGTGGCCTGGACAGCCCACGATGTCATGTCTTTCGCGTATACCAAACTCATCCATCATATTGACGCGACGACATGTCAGGTCAAGCCAGCACAATTGCGCTTGCCTGTATTGTATAACCTGCGGCAAATGCGCGCGCGTTATAACCCGCTGCGCAATTTGATCATACAACGGGTGCTGCGGCGCTGTGTGCAGCATCGCATCGCCGTTAGCGAGACATTGCAAGCGGCGCTTCAGGCGAATAACGTGGGAACCTTCACCGTCTTGCATAACGGCTTAGTGCCAGGGGATTTCGCGCCCCCCACGCAGGCGCAGCAAAGCCAGCTACGTCAGGCGCTGAATTTAGTGGGGCATCCTGTCGTGCTCTTTAGTGGACGCTTAAGCGCGCTCAAAGGCGGCCCGCAATTGCTCGCTGCGCTGGATATTGTCGTAACGCACATGCCCGAAGCACGTTTGCTTATTCTCTCGGCAACGCCTGTCGATGGGCGTTGGTTGCAGGGTCTGCCGCATATAACCCCCGCTCATATATGCGAGTCCGGCTGGTTAAGCGGGGATGATTTGTTAGCTGCTTATGCGCTCGCGGATGTTGTCGTGGTGCCATCAGTTTACCTAGACCCCTTTCCAACAGTAGCCTTAGAGGCAATGGCGTTGGGCCAACCGGTTATCGGCAGTTGTTTTAGCGGCGCTCAAGAAGCGATCATTAATGGCCAAACGGGCTATATTCTGAATCCGCATGACACGCACGAATTAGCCCGAAAGCTTCTCGGCTTACTCCAAGACGCTAGGCTCCGGCAACAAATGGGCGAAGCGAGCCGCGCCAGATTCTTAGCGCACTTCACGCACAGTCAACGCATTGAAAAAATGTTGCAAATTTTGCACCGTTAGCCAACTTCGCCAGAATATTTATGTCTTTTTGACGGCGAACTTGTTAGTTTGTATATATGAGCAGGATAAATGATACGTTATGCATATTCAGATTGACCCAGCCAACCCACTGACGCCGATTATTTTGCAAGGCCGTCTGGACGCGACCCAGGCCGAATATATGTCCCACACTTTGCGCCAAGCTGCCGAGGCTTCACCCCACCTGATCTTGAATATGGCGGAGGTCGATTTCATCGATTCTAGTGGGCTGGCTGCGCTGGTGCAGGTGATGAAATATTGCCGCCAAGGGGGAGGGGATCTACTACTGTGCCATCTTCAGGATAATCCGCGCATAATTTTTGACCTCACCCGCTTGGATAAAGCCTTTCGCATTTTTGATGACTGCGATCAAGCGGTGAGGGCATTACAAGAATCCTAAAGCTATGAAGCTGGACACATTAATCACGACACAAAAAGACTACTTGCGCGGGTTAGCAGATGCTTGGCTGCCCTTAGGAGCCACCACCATGACCCTAGCAGGATCACAAGGGATGATCTGGGCCTGGCCAGCGCCGCCCCCCCCCACGGACACAGAACCGGCTCTGCAAGCGCCGATTATGGCAGGGCGGCAACGCTTGGGGACGCTATCCATTTATGGGGATGTGCGTTCGCCGTTGCAAGCGCAAATAGAAGCCCAGGCGCTTATGCTCGGGCAACTGCTGCGCCTCGAATACGAAACCGATAGCTTGACCACGGAGCTTATCGACCAACAAGATCAGTTGCTAGCGTTGTACGACCTAGCGCGTACACTCAGCCTCCATGTAGATTTACACCCGACTTTGGAAGCACTCATGAAAGAAAGCGCGCGGCTCGTCCATTGTGGCGGCGCGTTTATTCTCATGTGCACAGATGATGCAACAACCGAAATTGTGTTTCACTGCACACATCCCGAGATTGTAAGCAGCGCAGCCGCTTGTAGGTTAAGTGAGATGTTGACCGATACGCAAACGCGCATGTTGGTTTCGCAACCAGAGGACAACCACGGTCATTTGCCCGCTCACATCGACAATCTGTTGTCGCTCGCGGTGCCCATCCATGGGCAGAAGCGGGGGCTTTTGGGCTTGTTTAATCATCCAACCGGGTTTACATCCCCCGAAATTAAATTAGCTGAAGCCATCGTTGACCATGCGAGTATGCAAATCGAAAAGACCTTGTTGCAAGAAGCTTCGGTGACCCAAACACGCCTGCAAACCGAAATGGAACTCGCCCGGCAGGTGCAACTCAAACTGTTGCCCTTGCAGAACCCCCAAGTCACGCATCTCGATTTATACGGCATGTCGCAACCGGCCTGGCAAGTGGGCGGCGATTTTTATGATTTCATCCAACATATGGATGGGTCAGTAGCTTTTGTGGTGGGGGATGTGGCTGGTAAGGGCCTGTCGGCTGCCTTGCTGATGGCCATGACGCGCCTTAGCTTTCGCAACCCGATCCGGTTCTTGAAAGAATGGACACCGTCCTTTTTGCTGGCGCGCGCCAATGCCGATTTATACGATGATTTCACCGAAGTGGGCTCCTTCGCCACCGCCTTCGTAGGGCGCTATAACGCGGTTACGCGCCAGATTCTGTATGCGAATGCTGGGCACTCGCCCGTTATCTATTGCCCGCGTGGCGGGGCGACGCGCTTGCTGCGCGCCGATGGAACAGCCCTGGGCGTGCTGCCAGAAACCTTGTCTGCCGATTACCAATTATCCCTAGGGCCGGACGACGTACTCGTGGTGGGCACCGATGGCTATCCCGAAGCGCACGCCGGGGATGATGTGCTTTTTGGCTACGAGCCCCTCTTGCATCTCGTAGAAACGAACGCCCATCGTTCGGCCCAAGCTATCGCGCAAGCGATACAGCATGCGGTGGCGGCGTTTGAAGATGAACGCCCGCCTGCGGATGACCGCACCTTAGTCGTGCTTAAAGGAAATGCATAGGTTGCCCGATGACGACCCATTTGACGCTTGACGTTCCGGCTGAGCACCGCTATTTGAAGGCGATTGGCGCGTGCCTGGCGGCCTTGCTGGGTGACTGCGCGACTGAGCGTACGCTGTATAACATTCAGTTGGCCGTGCACGAAGCCTGCGTCAATATCATTGAGCACGCCTATGGCGATGTGAAGGGCCGCATTATGCTATCTTTTTACTTGGAACAAGAGCCGCATCAGGTGCTTATCGAATTAACCGACACCGGCCAAAGCTTTGACCTTAACGCGATCCCAGCACCCGACCTAGATGCTTTGCCCGAACGTGGCTATGGCTTATATCTGATGCGCCAACTGCTCGATGAGGTGAGTTATCGCCCAGGCAGCGATAAGGGTAATCAATGGCGCTTGGTCAAATATTTAACCGCATCAGACACCTAAGGAGGCGACCGCATGGCGACAATTTTGATTGCGGACGATAACCCCACCATCCAACGTATTATCAGCCACACGCTTCGCCGGGCTGGCCATGAGATCATCACCGCGTATGATGGCCTTGAAGCGCTAGATATTTTAGAACAGCATACCATCGAACTGGGCATCTTCGACATCGCCATGCCAGAAATGGATGGCTTGACCTTGTTGCAAACCGTGCGCAAGAGCCCAGAATACGCGGCTTTGCCCGTGGTGATGCTCACGGCCAGTGGCCAGGATGAAGACCGCGTGCAAGCCGAAACATTGGGCGCCGATGGTTTCCTGACAAAACCGACCAGTTCGCGCGAAATCCTAGACCTTGTCGAGCAACTGCTCGCAGATTAAGCAGACTGACTGATGCATCTTGCCGCGCTTCTGGATCATCACCCCGCGCCCATTTTGCAGGCGACTTCAGAGGGTGAAGTCCGTTACGCCAATCTTGCCGGGCAAACGGTACTGGCCAGGCTACGCCGCAATCCAACGCAGGCTGCTTCAATACAGCGCTTCTGGGCGGAACTGTATCGCCTGAACCGTACCGAAACCCTATATGTGACGTTAGAGGGTTATAGTTTTACGTTTCAATGCATCCCCGATGCAGGGCAGCACTGCATCCATATTTATGGCATGCAGGATGATGAAGAGCATCATCATGCCAAGAGTCAACTCCGTGCACAAGAACATCGTTTCCGCGCCTTGTTCGAGCAAACCAACGATGCCATTTTTCTTATTGATTTAGACCAACGTATTCTGGCTGCGAACCAACAAGCCGCTGATTTGCTGGGCTATGGACTCGATGAATTGATTGGCTCTTCGGCGGCCATGAATGTTCCACCGCCAGCAGCCCAGACCATGGCGGCACGCTGGCAAACCCTGCTGGCCCAAGATCGCTTGCCAATATACGAGAGTTGGCTCATGCGTCGGGATGGCCGCCGTATTCCGGTGGAGATCAGCGCGGCCCTAGTACGAGACGACTACGTTGCGCCCTTGCATGTCCAGAGCATTGTGCGCGATGTCAGCGAACGCAAACAGGCCGAACGCGCCATTCAAAAGGCGAATTCGCGCCTGACCAGCCTAATTGCAAATTTGCAAGCGGGCATTCTTGTGGAAGACGAGGCCCGGCGCCTGGTGCTGGTGAACCAGACGTTTTGCGCTATGTTTCATATTCCGTTAGCGCCCACCGATTTGGTGGGGATGGACTGCCGAGAATTAGCCGAACAAGCCCAGCATAGCTTTACCGACCCTGCCGCGTTTTTGGCGCGTATTGAGGTAGTTTTGAGCCATCAGCAAGCCGTCCTAGGGGATACATTGCACCTGGTCGATGGGCGTATTCTGGAACGGGATTATATCCCGGTGTTTAATGATGAATATCAATACCTAGGCCATATGTGGCAATACAATGACGTGACCGAGCGCGCCCATTACGAAGCTACCCTGGCGGCTGCTCGTGACGAAGCTTTAGAAGCATCACGCCTCAAGTCGGAATTTTTGGCGACCATGAGCCACGAGATGCGCACACCTATGAATGGCATTCTAGGGATGACAGAATTATTGCTAGAAACGGCCTTGGACGCCGAGCAGCGTGACTTTGCCACCATCGTGCTATCTGAAGCTGAAAATTTGCTCAGAATCATCAACAATGTGTTGGATTTTTCCAAAATCGAAGCCAGCAAGCTCATACTCGCCGAGAAAGAATTTTCGATATTGGAATTAATCGACAGCATCATGGCTATTCTGAAGCCCGAAGCGGTCGAGAAAAACTTGGCCCTGCACGTGAGCATCGACGCTACCATCCCCAAGTATGTCATGGGGGATGCGCTACGGTTACGCCAAGTATTGCTGAATTTGGTCGGCAACGCTATCAAGTTCACACCCCAAGGCGAGGTAACGGTGCATGTGGAACATTTCGAAAGCCACACGGGCGCAGTGCACATCGGGTTTAGCGTCCAAGATACGGGCATCGGCATCCCTCTTGAAGCGCAGGAACGCATTTTTCATTCCTTCAGCCAGGTGGACGGCTCACACACACGACGCTTCGGTGGCACTGGGCTCGGCTTAGCGATTGCCAAACGCCTCGTCGAATTGATGGGGGGGCAAATCACGTTACATAGCGAACCGGGGCGCGGCTCCTTATTTGCGTTTGATCTGTGGTTGATGTGCTCCACGGCGGCAAAACCTGTTGAGCACACGGAATCCACACTCCCCCTAATGTCTGCGCACATGGCCAACGGCCAAAAGCGCATTCTGCTAGTAGAGGATCACCACACTAGCCAAGCCCTTGCGCTAAAGCAACTCTCGCTTCTGGGCTATACTGGCGACTTGGCCGAAGATGGCGCCGCTGCGCTGGCGCGTGTACAAGCCGACCCAGCCCGCTACGCCGCCATTCTGATGGATTGTCAAATGCCGCATATGGATGGTTTCGAAGCAACCGAGCGCATTCGCGCCGCATGGCCCGCCGATCTGCCGCCCGTGGTTATCATCGCCATGACGGCCAGCGCCATGCACAGCGACCGCCAACGCTGCCTAGCCGTGGGCATGGACGATTACATCAGCAAACCAGTCAGCCTCAACAATTTGCGCGAGGTGCTGGGGCGTTGGGTGCGAGCGCGCTAAACCGGGGCCTCCGGCAATGGGTCACCGTCCAAAAATAAACGACACCACCACTCAAACGCGAGCAACGACCAGATCAAAAAACGATGATTAGCGTGCGCGGCCTGGTGCTCGTCCAAAATGCGTTGCAAGCCCTCAGGCCGAAAAATCCCGCGCGCTAACGTCCGGTCGGCGAGCAACACCTTCGCGACATCCTCGCGCAATACGGTCCGATACCAGGTTGCCTCTGGCGGCGTGAAGCCTTGCTTGCGCGCATTCGCGATGCTGGGCGGTACCCAATGCCGCATGACATTGCGCAACATGTATTTTCCTTGGCCGTCGCGCAGCTTCCAGTGCGACGGCAAACGCAGGCCAAAATCGACCAGGTCATGGTCAAGCAAGGGCACCCGTTCTTCCAATGAAGCAGACATGCCCAGCTTATCACTGACGATGAGCAGACCGTGCAAAAATGTCCGTATATCGAAATACAGCGCCCAGGCGAGTGGGTCTGGCCCTTGCGCGCGGCGGATGACCTGCTGATAGCTGGCCCAGGTAGAAAAATCGCCGAGTTGGCGAACCGTATCTGGTGCAAAAAACCATGCGCGCTTATCGTCGTCGGATAAAAAGCGCGTCCAGAGGTCGTAGTAACGTTGCTCGAAGGCCGGGCGTGCGGTTAGGCTTTGAATGGCATTGTAGCGCCACACATAGCCCCCAAAGAGTTCATCGCCCCCCGCACCGCCGAGCACCACCGTCACATGCGGGCGCATGAACTGGCTCAGGTAATAATTTTGATAGCTGATGCCCACGCGCGGTTCATCCAGATGCCAAACAACGTGCGCCAGAGCGGGGAAACCATGCGCGGCGTTCAAGCGCAACTCATGGTGTTGGGCGTCAATGTGGTC
>DAOTVD010000400.1:0-5682 GCA_034437075.1 Anaerolineae bacterium | reverse complement strand
GCAGTATTAGAAGATAGCGACGAAACCGCTATGCCGCCGGGCGGGTATATACCGCCCCAGCGTCCGTGGGATGATTATGGCCAGCGTGCTGAAGTTCCGGCAGGCCCTGTGCAAATGCCGCGCCGTGTTGATCCGCAGCAATTGGGCCTGGATTTAGAAGCAGGGGAGGGGGATGGGTATCAAGAGCCCATCACGAGTGTGCCTCATACCGATGAGGAATTTTTGCGCGGCATTCCCAGTGGGCCAGGCGCGCCGGAACGCCCCCGCCGTTTGCCGCCCATGCGTATCGTAGGGCAAATTGCCGCGACCTACATCATCGCTGAAGCGCCCGCTGGGATGTACTTAATCGACCAACATGCCGCGCATGAGCGCATTCTCTACGATATGTTTACCGAGCAGCGCGATAACGGGGGTGCCGTGGAACGCTATCCGCTGGAAGGCGCCGTAGCAGAATTGCCGTCCGCTATCAGCCAACAGGCCGAGGTTCATACAGCGTTATTGCTGAAATTAGGCTTCGAACTCGAACCATTTGGCCAATATACCTGGCGGGTGCGGACGGTGCCAGCGCTGTTAGCTGATTATGACCCGCAAGAGACTTTATACCGGCTTTTGCAAGATTTGGATACCGAGGCAGACCTGCCGCCCAATGAGTTTTTCTTGCGCCGTATGGCCAAACTGGCGGCAGTGAAGGCCGGGCAAGTGCTCAGCCAGGACGAAATGCTGAATTTGATACGGGCATTGGAACGGACCGATGATCCGATGCACGATCCGCATGGCGGGCCGACGCTTTTGCATCTGAGTGCCGCAGATTTAGCCCGCGAATTTAACCGGGATTAAGGGGATATATGGGACGTTCAGGGGCTATTCGCATGGTTGCCGGGCTATTGGCTGGGGGCGCCGCAGGGCTAACCGTCGGCCTTGGTCGTCAGGCTTGGCGGCGTTGGTCTGGCGCGCGCATTAGCGCGTTAGGCGCCGAAAGCTCGATAGCTTTAACCCGCCAAGGCATTATGGAATATGTGCGCCAAGGCGCAGGACGCCCGATTTTGGCTATCCATGGTACGCCAGGTGGATATGACCAAGGGCAATGGCTGGCGAACTGGTTGGGTTCCGATTTTGACGTACTGTGTCCATCACGCCCAGGGTATTTGCGCACGCCAGCGGCTACTGGCCAAGACCTCATGGGCCAGGCCGACGCGCTGCGCGCGTTACTCGATACGCAAAAAATCGACCAGGTCGCTATTCTGGCGGTGTCCAGTGGCACGCTGATAGCCCTAGAACTGCTCCACCGTTATCCCGAACGTGTGTCGGCATTGGCGTTAATCAGCCCTTTGTTGAGCATCCCCTTACCAGGGACGTTTAGCGAATGGTTGGAGGTGTGCGAGGCCGCACGGATTGATGTCTTCTCGATGGTGCATCTAGGGGCGCAACTTTTCCCGGCCCAAACCCTGCGCGAATGGGCCGCGCGGAGTATGCAGGCGGATTTTGCGACTCGTGAGGCGCATGTGCTGTCGGTGTTGCGCGACCCTGCCGAAGTTTTAGCCTGGCAAAATTGGGTATCGACTTGGGCGCCGTATGCCATTCGCGATTCAGGCGTGCGTTTAGATCAGGCGCAGATAGCCGCAACCTCAGCGCGCCATATCCACCCGTTGAGCACGCCGGCTCTGGTGATTTATGGCGCGTATGAAGCGCCTTGGCAGGCGGCAGACGCGGAAAAGCTGGCCGCTCGTTTGCCCGCTGCCGAGTACGAGACTATTGACGAAGCCGGGCATTGGCCCCTATGGGGAACCGCCGGGCAGCACACCCGGCAGTTACTGCGCGACTTTTTGCACGCGAATGCTTAATTATCTTCTATGACCTGTACAATCGCTTGGTCGCCATACACGCCGATGAGCGAGACATCCCACTTCGCCACGTCGTAGACTTCGCCAGGTTGCAAGGTCAGCACTTTTACGCGCGGTTCCAGGATCATGACCTTCACCGCGCCGGGTTGGATGCTCATGACTTTAAGGCCCAACGCGCCGATATTTTTGGCGTCGCCTTCGCGTAAGATTTCCTGATTCGGGTTGTGGCGGGCTTCTTCTAAACGGCTGGTGCTGTCACCGTAGTGCGATGCGCTGTACCCTGCTTCAACGATGCCGTCGGCGAATTGTTCTTCCGTTTCATCGCTTTCTGCTTTGGGGCGCCCATACACGATGCTAAATCCATAAGACTGATACCAGTCGGATGTCCAGTCAAAATGGGTGATTTTGACCCGATATTTGCCTTTACGTTGGTATTTTTCATTCAGCCGCACCTGCCATTCTTCGGGTTCATCTTCGCTGGGTTCTTCAATCAGCAAAGGGGCATAGCGTTGACGGCGGTAATTGCGGCTATCGGGCTCGACTTTTTCGCCGATGCTCAGCGTAATTTCGCCGAAGCGCATTCGATCCTGGTTTTTGTACACGAGCGGGCGGTCGGCCACCGTGCCGAATTGCTTCACAAGGATAAAATCATAAGCGACGTCTTCTTCTGGTTCGGGCACATCCAACGCTTGATCGCCCCAGCGAATGTCCATTTCGCATTCCATGACGCCGTTTTGGTCGTTGTCATCGCCCCGGCCAAAAAACAGAAATCGGCGTTGGCGTCGTTCTTCTTCGGGCAGGTCAACTGCTACGCCACGGTTAATGAACGTGTAGCCCTGCGCGGTGGCGGCAGTGCCCACGGGGATTTCAAGCTGGTCAACGGCGTCCGCTCCTTGGATTTCGATAGTGGCCAAGTCGCCATTAATGGCCTGTAGGCCGACGGTGACAGCGCCAACGCGCTGCGGGGTATACGTTTGCGAAAGCTCTAAGCTGCGCACTAGGCGCACCACAGCAAATTCCATAGCCCTTTATCCTTATTTACTCTTAAATGGTTGACTGAATTGGTTTGTAAACGAGGCGCAAGCTTACTATACAGAATGTGTTGGCTGGGGGCAAGCAGGCGGGGTTTGTTTTGGGGCGCGGCTTCGTGTATGCTATGGGCGTGTGTATGTCGACAAATTGTAAGGGGAAATGGTCGATGAGTGACCTGTACAACCGGATTGTCAGTAATCGGGGGACGCTAGAGAGCATCGCCGCGCGTATTCCCGGTATTAAAGGCTATATGGAGCAATCCGCACGGCGCGAAGCGGACCGCATGATGCGCGACCATGTCGCGGGGCAGTTCGAAAGCCTGATGGGGCGCTATGCGGCCATCGAAAGTGATCTGGCACGGGCTGATGGTGGGCTCATGCTCATGGATAAGTCCAAGAGCATTCGCTCAAAAATGGAAAACTTGCGGCGTAAAATCGCGACTGATACGCCGGGATATAGTGGCTTTTTCGCGACCAACAAAATCGGCCCGGAAGAACTCGCCCAAGTCTATGCGTTTGACGAAGCCATGCTACGTTACGCGGATGCTGTAGCCGAAAAGCTGGATGCGCTGGCGGCTGCGGTCAACAGTAACGAAGGCGTCGCCGAAGCCTTGCAAGCCCTGGATGAAACCATGGTCGAAGCCGCGCAAGCCTATGATTTGCGCGATGACCTGCTGAATGGCATTGCTTAAAGTAAGCGAAGAATACGGAGTAACAAAAATGGCACGGATTATTGACGTTCTGGATCATGTAAATGTGATGGATGATGAATTGAGCTATCGCGAGCCTCAAGAAGGCGGCGGCGATTTCCGCATGGGCAGTGTGGTGAATGTCCAGGAACACCAAGCCGCTGTGTTTGTCTCGCGCGGTCGTGTGATGGATGTGCTTGGCCCGGGGTCGCACACGCTCAGCACAGCCAATTTGCCAGTCTTATCGAACTTTATCGGCATGGTGACCAATGGCCGCAATCCATTCACGGCGGATGTGTACTTCATCAACTTAAAGCCCATGCACGATGTGCGCTGGGGCACGAACCCGCCTATCGAGCTAGCGACTGATGATGGCATCGGCAAGCTGTTCTTGATGGGGAATGGCGTTGCAGAGTTGCGCATTAGCGACCCGGCGGTATTTATGGCTTATGCCGTAGGCAAGCCCATCGTGCGTATTGACGACCTGCGTACCCAGATTCAAGCGATGCTCGTAGGCCAGCTAACCCAGGTGCTCTCGCGTGGGGGGGTCAAAAATCCGCAAGAAGCCAATGCCATGATGGACAACGTTGAAGGCGCCGTTTTAGCCACTCTGAACGAGGGTTTCGCGCGCTTGGGCATGGCCATTACCGCCTTTGAGGCCAACCCCTTCCAGCGCAAGCAATTGACCACCGAAGAAGCCGCCGAACTGTTCGGTAGTTGGGAACAGCGCATGCAACTCGAACAGTTGGACGTGCAACGCACCGCTGCGGGCAACGAGGGCATGCTCGGCGGGACGATGGGCGCGGGGCTGGGCTGGGCCTTTGGCCAACAAATGGGCAACCAAATGAATCCCCAGGCCCAGCAGCAGCAGATGATGCAACAACAGATGATGATGCAGCAAATGCAGCAGATGATGAACCAGATGCAGCAGGGCAACCAGCCAGGCCAGGCCGCCCCAGCGGGCGGTGGTGGCGGTGGTAATCAGATGCCGCAGACCCCCGAAGAAATCCAAAACTTTTTGGATATGCTCGATATGCGCTTCATGAACGGCGAAATTTCTGAAAGCACGTATAACACCATGCGCGGACGTTGGGAAGAACGCCTGAATCAGATGGGCGGCAACGGCGAATAACGCGCTTTCCCCTCACTAAAAGATGAAGACATTACGAAGGGGCTTAGGCCCCTCGGTTTGTTTTTGCTAACTTTAGTTTAACAAGGGCTTGGGCCTCTTGCTATCGGCTGATATAAAGACAAAACAGAGGGTACAAATCAGGATGTCCACTTCTGAATTATCTATCCCCGTCACGATCCTGAGTGGTTTTTTGGGTGCGGGCAAGACGACTCTGCTGAACAACATCTTGCGCGGCGAGCACGGCTTGCGCGTGGCGGTCTTAGTCAACGATTTTGGTAGTATCAACATTGATGCCGCGCTGGTGGCCGACCGCGAAGAAGAGACGGTTAACCTCTCGAATGGCTGCATTTGCTGCACGATTCGCGGGGATTTGCTGGCCGCAACCTTGCGCCTGGTCGCGCGGGATGATCCGCCCGAATATATCGTGGTTGAAGCTAGTGGCGTCTCTGACCCTGCCGAGGTGGCGCGCACATTCTTGGCGCCCGAATTGCGCGGACGGGTGCGTGTGGATGGGGTGCTGACGGTGGTGGATGCCGAGCAACTGAGCACCTTGCAGGGCGAAAACGCCATCCTCGCGCTGGATCAAATCGGTGTGGCGGATGTCATCATCTTGAACAAAGTCGATCTGGTTGGTGAAGCGGCGTTGGCGCGTGTGCGCAAAGACTGGATACAAGAAGTGGCCCCCCGGGCGCGGGTCTATGAAACCACCTATAGCCAGGTGCCGCTCGAACTGCTCTTGGGGGTGGGGGGCTATGCGGCAGAGGGTTTCATGCGCGCAGGAGGCCACGAGGTGCATGTGCATCAGGCCGGGAAACTGGCCGACCATGCTCATGATCATGCGCTGGTCTTCCATACTTGGAGTTGGCAAACCGCGCAGCCCCTTAGTCGTAAGGCCCTGCAAAAGGCGATCAACGACTTACCACCTAGTATATTCCGCGCTAAAGGCTGGCTATACTTGGCGGATGACCCGGCACGGCGTTATCTCATGC
>DAOTVD010000399.1:0-50504 GCA_034437075.1 Anaerolineae bacterium | reverse complement strand
AAACGCCGCTTTGCGGCTGGTAGAGGGGGAAAACGACCCGAAACCGACACTTTTTGCCCCTCTCCCAGGGCTGAAAGCCCGTTTGGGAGAGGGGTTGGGGTGAGGGCTGATGGACAGTTCAAAACAAACACAAATGTTTTTTCTGCCAAAACCGAGGGCTTAAGCCCTCGGTTTTATACGGATTTGTTTTGCGTTCTCCATGAGTAGTTACCAACGGCGGTACATTAGCCCCATCAATCCTTACTCAAGTTAAATCAGACTAGGGCTTTTTAATGGGTTCGTGTATGATTACGCATGAAAACGCCACAAAGTCTGGCATAATAGAAACAAATTTGATTGGCGAAAGGAATAGTGCGTAATGGCCACAGTAGACATGAGCCTGGGTGAAAAAGTCAATATCTTATTTGAGGTTATTGTAAAACCCAACGGAAAACCTTACTCCAATCGCGAAGTAGCGCGCGAGATTGGCTTGTCCGATGGGGCGCTGAGCATTATTCGCAATAAAAAAACCAATGCGATCTTCAACACCTTGCAAGAAATCGCCCGCTTTTTTGATGTCCCGCTAGACTATTTCAATTGCGAAACGCGCGATGAATGTTACGCCTTTTTGGCCGAACTCACCTATCGCCGCTCCTTGAACGAAGCCCCACCCAGCGAGCACCACGTGAGCCCGGTAGTCAAACAAATCGTGGTTAAAGCCATGACGATGTCTGACAACGGCCAACGCGAACTGCTACGCATCACCGAATGGCTACAAACTGCCGATCAATCCATGCAAGAACGCGAAACGGCGCAAGCGGGGTAATCTGTCTGCCCCATGCCGAGCGCCGGGCCGCTCTGCGCGACTTTTCTATATTTCAGTGCTATATCATCCAAGCGTTATCAGGAGTAGTGGTGTATACTGCTGAGTGATTTTAGCATCGTCTGAACGCTCCGAATACAGGCAAGGAGAGTTTTCATGCAACCTGATCTGACCGGGCAACAACTCGGCGATTATGTCTTGCAGCGCTTACTCGGCCAGGGCGGCATGGGTAGCGTCTATGAATCATTTCAAGTATCCGTAGATCGTAAAGTCGCCATCAAGGTCTTGCCACGCGGCCTGGCCCAACAACCAGGCTACCTGGAGCGTTTCAACCAGGAAGTTAAACTCGCGGCCAGCCTAGAACACATCCACATCTTGCCTGTGTATGACTACGGCACGCAAGATGGCATGAGTTATATCGTCATGCGTCTGCTGACTGGGGGAGATTTACAAACACGCTTGCACCAACTCGGGCGCCCGCCGCTTAAGGTCGGCGAACGTATTCTGACCCAGGTCGGTAGCGCGCTGGATTATGCACACAAGCGCGGCGTCGTGCACCGCGACCTCAAGAGCAGCAATATTATGTTCGATAGCGAAGGCAATGCCTATTTATCCGATTTCGGCATTGCCAAAGTCATCGGCCTGACGGGGATGACGGGCACAGGGCAAGTCCTGGGCACCCCTAGCTATATGTCCCCCGAACAATGGCAAGGCCAGCCGATTGACGCACGCGCCGACATTTATGCTTTCGCGGTGATGAGCTACGAACTGCTGACTGGTGAACTGCCCTTCCAGGCCGACACCCCCCACGCCATGATGTTCAAACACCTGAGCGAACAGCCCAAGCCCCCCAACCTGATTGATGCGGAGTTGCCCGAAGCCACCAACGCCGTGTTGGCCAAAGCGCTCGCCAAACAAGCCGATGACCGCTATAACTCTGCCGGGGAATTTGTTGAGTCCCTAATCAAAGCCATAAACGAGGAGGTCACCCTCCCCAATCCGCCACCCGGCGACCCAGCGCACGAATTCGCCACTGTGCGCATGGAGACGGTCAAAAAGACCCAGACCGACCCAGTATCACCTGCCCCGGCAACCGCTAACACCGTGCCACCCGGCCAGACCCCCCTCCCCTCGCCAGTACCGCAGCAAGCGACCGTTGCAGTCTCCAGATCGCGGAGCCGTTTGCCCTTAGTTATTGGTGCCGTGGTGTTGCTCATGGTGGGCGTGGGAATTGTCTTGGCGGTTTTGGCGAGTGGGAGCAGCAATAACGAAGACGACAACGATCCTCAACAGGCCGCTGCGGGAACCATTGACGACGCTACTGCCGAAGCTGATGCTACCGCAGAGGCCGACGCTACCGCAGAGGCCGATGCTACCGCTGAGGCCGATACCATCGCCGAAGCCGACACCACCGCCGAAGCCGATGCTACCGCAGAGGCCGACGCTACCGCAGAGGCCACCACCGAAGCCGACGCTGGGGCTACCGAAGTAGCTGAGCAGCCTAGCGCCACGCCTACAGATAGGCCAACACGTACCCCCACCAACACGCCCACCGCCACCGCCACTCAAACAACAACACCGACGCCAACAACCACCGCCACGGCCACTCAAACGACAACACCGACGCCAACAACCACAACCACGGCCACTGCTACAGCGACACAAACCCCGGCGGACGTTGCCCTCGCAGAAGCCGCTAGCCCCACGGGCGGAACAGTCTCCTTACGCGCTGGGTTTGATGGGCCATTCTCGGCCAATGTCCGCACAGGAGATACGTCAGTCAATGTGGCCGATTTGGAGCTAACCCCCGAGCTTGATGCAGGTGATGCCCTATGCCGGGGATTCGTGGGCTCGCGCCCCAGTTATCGCCTAAATTGGTCGGGTAATGCAGATGTCTTGAGCATCTATTGGGAACCACAAGGCAACACCGATGCGGTTTTGTTGGTCAATAGCCCGGATGATACCTGGTATTGTGATGATGATAGCGGCGCGGGCTTTAGCCCCGCGATGACCATCCAAGAACCGGCCACAGGCGCCTATACCATCTGGATCGGCACGTTTTCAGACCAACTCCAAGAGCAGCCCGGCATCCTATATTTTGATACAGCCCCGCTCGTGACCAGTGCCCTGAACAGCAACACCCCCCCGGCCTTTGGCAGCATTAACCTGAGCGCTAACATGACCGACCTATACAGTGCCACTGTACAAGCAGGCGGCAATATCGATGTCGGCGCGCTAAGCCTTGCCCCCGAAACCAGCATCGGCGATGCGGAATGTACTGGGTTTGTCGCCGAAGAACCCACTTTGCGCCTCAATTGGAGCGGCACGACCGATCAACTCTTTATTATTTTTGGGCCAGAAGCGGCCACTGATAATTCGCTGGTGGTTCAGGGCCCGGATGAAATCTGGTATTGTGACGATAACAGCAGCGAAGGCGATGCCCCCGGTATGGTTTTTGCCACGCCCACATCCGGCACTTATACGATTTGGGTCGGCGCGGCAAACGGCCCCGACAATGTCGTGAATGGCCAATTGTTCATCACGGATGGTGCTGGTTTGGGGGGGGAGCAAACCGGCCAAGCGGTACCTACCCCGAGTACACTAGCGTTGAATCGAGAACTAGAACCTAACTACAATGTTGTGCCCATTACCGGCCCACTCACCAACTCGTTAGCGCTCCCCATGGCCAGTGGCGGCAATGTCAACATCCGCAACGCAGGCATTCAGCCCGCCGACGGGGTTGGCGATGGCAATTGTCAGGGTTTCGCCACCGCCCGCCCCGATTACAGGCTAGAGATCACAACCGATTTAACGCAACTTCAACTTGATTTCATCCCCACAGATAGCGGTGATGGCACAATGATCGTCAGCGCGCCGAACAACGTTTTTTACTGTGACGACGATAGCGGCGCTGGGCTGAACCCCAGCATCACCATCCGCAACCCACCCCAGGGCGACTATGCCGTTTGGGTGGGCACGTTTGGCTCGGCGAATAGTTTTGTGCAAGGGCAACTCCAAGTTGACGATTAGATAGGATGAGGCGCGTGTGCCTGAATTGATCTTTATCGCAGGAATTTTCTTTATACTTTTGGCTAGTATCCTGGCCGTGGCAGCCTTACGACGCGGAAAACAAGCGTCGGCAGCGCCCCATACACCACCGCCGTCCACAGCCCCCCCACCCGCGACACCCCCACCGGCTTCGACCGGGCCGGTCTTAGCCGAAATTCATATTCTAAACGGGCCACAGGCAGGTACCCGTATCGAGATTGATAAATTGCGCTGGTCATTCGGGCGCGAGATTGGCGCGGGGGTAGATTTCACCATACAAGCGCGCAACATCAGCGCCATTCATTGCACGTTGACCTTTGACCGCAGCAATAATACCTTTTATGCCGAAGACCAACGTTCCAGTAATGGTACGTATGTCGATGGCCAGCGCTTAACGCCCTACGAGCCCTATCCCCTGCGCGGTGAGGTCGAGCTACAACTGGCTACCGAAAACCCGATTCACATGCGCTTCATCCCGCGCCAAAGCGCGCCATCGCACGCAGCGCCCGCCAGTAACATCCAGCGGACGCTGGCCATGGATGATGAGCCGCCCCGCACATCGACCCCCAGCCAGAAACCCAGAGCGTATGGGCACGGTACCGGCTCGGAAGTGTATCAGGGGCTCGTACGCGACGATGAGTCCATCCAGAAGACCGCACGCGGCAAACGCGCCGATCTGCTGCGTTCGCGAGGCACAAAAAGCCAGCCCCAGAATCATGATGCCGAGAAAACGGCCCGGCGTCCGATGCAGAAACGGCAGCCCCCCCCCACCTATGACCCGGATGAGTTGACCATCACCGATGGCATCGAACAGGGCAGGCCGAATTACGATGATCTGGCAGATGAAGAAACCCGCTTGTACGATGACGAATAAATGGAGCGGCGCGTATGCCTGACCAGCGTTTTCCCCTGCACAGCAAAGTCGGCCCGTTTTTCTTATTCGAAGAACTGGCCAGCAACGGGCAAATGGCCTGGGTCTATCGTGCTGGGCTACGCCAGGCCCCCGAACGACAAGTGGTTCTGAAGATCG
This sequence comes from Anaerolineae bacterium, assembly GCA_034437075.1. Taxonomy (GTDB): domain Bacteria; phylum Chloroflexota; class Anaerolineae; order Aggregatilineales; family J027; genus DAOTVD01. The sequence continues at coordinate 45,624 of DAOTVD010000399.1, read as the reverse complement.
CGCGCGCGGATGGCGAATACCAACATATTTTTGAACAACTCTTGCGCCACGAAGCCAATTTACTGCGCGACTTCCGCCATCCGGGCATTGTGCATATTTGCCCGATCATCGCTTACGACCGCACGCTCTACATTGCGCGCGCCCAATATTTGGCCCCCTATTGTCATGACGTCGCGCCCTGGTATTTTGCTATGGAATGGCTACGCGGTGGCTCGCTCGAACACCATATTCACACCATGCAAAATTTTCCGCTGCCCTGGAAAATCGAACTCATCTACCAGATCGCCATTATTCTTGATTACATCCATCTGCGGGGTACGGCTCATCTGGACTTAAAGCCGAGCAATATTCTGTTCCGCGAACCGCCCCACCCCGAGCGCGTCCCTCACCCCGTGCTCATTGATTTTGGTATCGCGGAAAACGAATCGCTAGCCCAGCATTTACCCGCCGCCACATTGCGTTATGCCGCCCCCGAGCGCGTCGAGCCGATGAGTAATCAACGAGCCATCACACCCATCGTTACTGGGGACAATGTAAACCATCCCCCCGCCGACATCTTCGCGCTAGGCGTTATTGCTTACGAAATCTTGACCGGTTATTACCCGTTTACCCTGGGCAACAATCGTGAAGACCTGGCCTATAGCATCTTGAATGAAGAACCGCCGAGCGTCGCGCAGTGGGGCCTACCCGCCGAGGTTGATCGCTTGCTGCGCCTGATGCTCATGAAAAACCGAGAAGAACGCCCTACTATCGACCAACTCATCACGCGCCTGGATACTCGCTTGAACCTGGGACCGCCGCGCGTTTCCATCACGAGCACGAGTTAACCAAGCACGAGTTAGCCGAATAGCGGCTTTCAGCCCTCAGTTTAAGCAGGTTCTACCCAAAACCGCACATGGCTAATGTCGAATTGCGCCCCAACATCCAAAGTGATCTCTGCCTCGGGGGGCAGGCTATACGCCTGTTCGTTTTGATAGACAATAATGCGGTTGCGTTGGCTCAGATTGACCAGCCACAGCGCGTCATCACGCCAAAAGAGCGCCCCATGCGACCGCGACACCCGGCCATCCGGGATACAAACATCGTTTTCACCCCGGCGACCGATAACCACCGGGTCTTGTAAATCAAATTCCTGTACGTTTTCCGTAGCATCTACAACCCAATACAAGCGAATCATAAGCTCTGGACAGTCTCCGAAGGTGTGATGGGCGGGCTATCCGCTGCATCAAATATTTCTTCTAGGGTCGGCGTGGCTTGCAAGCGCAACATGCGCGCGTAAGTCCCCTCTTGGGCGATCAGTTCCGCATGTGTGCCGCTTTCGATGATGCGGCCATCGTGCAAGACATGAATGGCATCCATATATTCTAGCCCGGTTAAACGGTGCGTGATGACAAGCGTCGTGCGGTCTTGCATAAAGTCGCGCACAGCAGACATAATCTGCCGCTCGTTGATGGTATCCAGATTCGAGGTGGCTTCATCCAAGACCAGAATCGGCGCATCTTTGAGGAATGCGCGCGCCAGGGCCAGGCGTTGCCGTTCGCCGCCGCTCAGACCCAAGCCTTGTTCGCCGATCCAGGTCTCATAGCCATCCGGCAAGCCCGTGATGAAATTGTGAATATGGGCGCGTTGGGCCGCCTGAATAATTTCATCCTGGGTGGCTTTGGGCCGCGCGAGCAGCAAATTCTCGCGAATCGTATTGTTGAATAAGTGTGTATCCTGCGACACGACCGCGATAGCCTCGCGCACGGTGGCGGCGCTGTACGCCTGCAACGGATAGTTGCTGAGCATAATCCGGCCCTCGGTGGCATCCCAAAAGCGCAGTAAAAGACTCAAAATGCTGGTCTTGCCCGCGCCGCTGCCCCCGACCAGCGCAATATGTGCGCCTTGATCCACGCACAAATCGAGCCCATTTAACACCCAGGGTTCATCCGAGCCATAACGGAAGCGCACATCATCAAAGATTAAGCTAGTAGAGAGGATGTCCGTAATCGGTTTATCGGGTTCGGTCACGGACGGTTCGGCTTCCGCGAGTTCGAACAAGCGCCGCCCAGCGGCCAAGTTGCCGCTCATATGTTGGAAAGCCGCCGAGAGCGGCAAAAACGCCTCAAAGCTGGCCGTCACCGCCAGCGCAATCGTCGCCAGGTAAATCGGTTCGACGCGCGAGATAGCCAACGCCAGCATAATGACCACCGTCAAACTAACCAGCGTCGCGCCCAGGGCCGCGAAGAACGCATCCACCACGCCCATATATTGCTGATGCGCGATCAACGCGGTATTATGCCGCTGGGCCTGGTCTTTGAAGCGGTCGCCTTGCCCATAGGCCAAGATGTCCGGCATGCCTTGCAGGCTATCGAGCAGGGTCACGTTCAGCGCGGCCCGCTCGCTGATAAGATCGCGGCTACGCGCGCGGCTCAGATGCCAAGCCGCGTAGGGCATCCCGACGCCTACAGCCAGCGCCGCCAAGAGCATGACCGGCACCAGCATCAGCGCGAAATTGGCTACGAAGACCAACATCATAACCAATACCATAACCGCCACGACGGGCGGCGCCAGCACGCGAATATAGAAGGCTTCCAGGGTTTCGATGTCGCTGATGACGCGCGCGAGCAAATCGCCGCTACGCTCGCGTTGGAGGCGCGCCGGGGCTAGCGGTTCGATATGCGTATAGAACCACACGCGCAAATTACGTAATAGCCGAAACGTGACTTCATGCGAAATCAGGCGCTCGAAATAGCGAAAGACACCGCGCGTCACGCCGAAGAAGCGTACGCCCACCACCGCGATACTGATCTCGGCCACCGAAGGCCGCAAGGCCGCGCGCGAAATCAGCCAGGCAGACGTCCCCATTAGGGCAATACTCGCGCCAATGGTGATGAAGCTCAGCAAAATCGCTGCGAGCATCCAGCGCCAAAAAGGCCGCAGTAGCCCATACAACTTGATGATGATCGTTTTAGGTGCCATATGCGTAGCCCCCTACCATACGCCCGTATAAACCGCCCTGCCCCAGCAGGGATTGATGCGTGCCGGACTCGCGCAAGTGGCCTTTGTCTAACACAACGATTTGATCCGCTTCAAAGACCGTGCGCAAGCGATGCGCGATAATTAACGTGGTGCGTGCCTGCGTAAGGGTATGCATGGCTTGATGAATGATATCTTCGGTTATTGGATCGAGATTAGCCGTGGCTTCATCCCATATCAAAATGGGCGCATCTTTCAGGAATGCCCGCGCCAACGCCAAACGCGCCGCCTGCCCCCCGCTGAGCAGCGCGCCACGTTCCCCAATGGATGTCTCCCAACCCTGGGGCAACGTGCGGATGAAATCCAGCGCCCCGGCTTGCTCGGCGGCGCTTTCGAGCGCGGCCTGGTCGGCATCTGGGCGGGCCAAATGCAAATTCTCGCGCACAGACATATTAAAGAGGTAAGGTCGTTGCGAGACCCAAGCCACTTGGGCGCGCCATGCCTCGGGCGCGATGCCATCCAGCGGCGTATCATCCACCCAAATGCGCCCGCTTTCGGGTTCGATGAAGCGCAATAGCAGATGCGCGGCAGTGCTTTTACCCGCCCCACTCGCACCGACCAGCGCGGTGACTTGCCCCGGTTCCAGCGTCAGCGAGAGATTATCCAAGGCTTTGGTTTCGCGGCTGGGGTACTGAAAGCTGACGCCTTCAAACCGAATGCGCGGTGGTGCCTCATAGCGCAAGGGTACGGCGCTCGGCGCGGGATGCTCTGGCAAAGGCGCTTCGAGCACCTGAAACAATCGGTCGGCGGCATCCGCCCCAGCGGTGCTGGCATGGAAGCTCGCGCCCCAATTGCGCAAAGGCTGGTAAAATTCCGGTGCCAAGATCAAGATGAAAAACGCGGTCTGAAAATCCATGTGGCCCCAGATCAAGCGAAAACCGATTTCCACGGCAATAATCGCAATGCTGATAGTCGTGATGAATTCCAGAAAGAACGAAGACAAAAACGCAACGCGCAAGACGCGCATGGTCGTCCGGCGGAAGTCATCGCTTAGGCGCTCGATGGTCTTGGTCTGCGCGCCGCTACGATTGAACATCTTCAGCGTAGGCAAGCCTTGCAACACGTCCAGAAAATGCGCGCTGAGGTAGCTCATGGCGTGCCATTGCTCGCGGCTGAGCTTGCCCGCCCACATGCCGATCAGCGCCATAAAGAAGGGCAACAGCGGCGCGGTACACAACAGCACCAAGCCGGATAAAGGATCATTGGGGAAAATAATCAGCAAAAACGCGACCGGCACCAGCAAGGCCAGGAACATCTGCGGCAGATAGTCTTTAAGGTAATCTTCTAGCGCGTCGATGCCTTCGGTCAGGGTATTGATGAGTTCGCCGCTGCGCTCGCCGCCCACATACGTTGGCCCCATGGCAAAAATGCGCGTGACGACGCGCTCGCGTACATCCTGCTTGATGCGCGCCGCCAATACCGTTGCGCTGCTCTGCCCGGCCCACAATGCGCCAAAACGCAACAACGCCAACCCCAACAGGGCTAGTAAAACGGGGCTAACATCCTCCAGCGTGGCGCCTTCTAAAAATACATCGTTGACTACCACACTGAGCGCGTAGGCTTGCCCGATAAGGATCACCACCCCCAACAGGCTGAACAAGAGGGTTCCATAGAATAAACGGCGGGTTTGACGTAATTCCGCCATCAAACGAGGATCGGGTTTCATGATGCAGTGTGCCTTTCAAGTGCGACCCGAACATTAAAAGAACTTAAGGGGAGTGTACTCGGTACGCTCCCCTTTAAGCAAGCCGCTTGGACCGGCTCGTTAGGTTAGTATTCCAAATGGGTATCATCCGTGATGCGCTTGCGGAAAACCCAGTACGACCAGCCCTGATAAATCAGGACGACCGGAATCAGCGTCAGCGCAATGACCGTCATCACCTGCAAGGTATATTCGCTAGACGAGGCGTTATGAATGGTCAAGCTGAAATCGGGATTCGTGCTAGAGACCATCACGCGCGGGTACAAGCCCCGGAAGACGGTAATCACCGTGAAAATCATGGTCAGCCCGGTCATCACGAAGGCCCAACCGTGCTGGCGATCGCGCAAGAGCCAGCCAGAAGCCAGCAAAGCAATCGCCGCCGTGAAGGCGCTGACGCCAGGGTTCACGCCCAAGGACTCGAAAATGTCCGTCTCGAAGTAGCTCAGCCCGACGAAGGCCAAAATGATAACCACCGTCGGCGCCCAGACCCGCAACGCGGCTTTGTGGGCGCGTTCCAGGATTTGGTTTTCGGTTTTCATCGCCAAGAAGACCGCGCCATGCAAGGTGAAGATAGACAGCGTGACCAAGCCACCCAGCAATGTATAGACGTTCAACAAGTCGAAGAAATTGCCCGTAAAGGTCATGTTGCCATCAATCGGTACGCCCTTCACAAGGTTGGCAATCGCCACACCCCACAAGATGGCCGGAACCAGGCTGCCGATAAAGATGGCCCAATCCCAGAATTGGCGCCACTGCGGATTCTCGTCTTTACTGCGGAACTCAAAAGCCACGCCACGAAAGATCAAGGCGACTAGCATCAGTGTCAGAGCCAGGTAGAAGCCACTGAACATGGTCGCGTACCAGTGCGGGAAAGCCGCGAACATCGCGCCGCCTGCCGTGATGACCCAAACTTCGTTACCGTCCCAATGTGGGCCAATGGTGTTGATGATCTGACGCCGTTCTTTGTCATCCTTGCCCAAAAAGAGCAGCAGAATACCGACCCCGTAGTCGAAGCCTTCGAGCAAGAAGAAGCCCGCGAACAATACGCCGATGAGTAAAAACCAGATGTCTGTGAGTTGAATGTCCATAATCGTTCGTCTCCTTAGCCCTTAGTCGCCCGAAAAGGCGCCTTGTGCTTGCGGCAGCGGCGGGGTTGCGCTGGGGGTTTCGTCTTCATCACTGGTGCCCAAAATATCTTCGGTGCCAGCCAGGGCAAATTTGCGCAGCAGATACACATCCGCGACTATCAACACCCCATAGATGACTGTAAACACAACCAGCGAAAAGGCGATTGTCTCGGCAGTGATGTTGGGCGATAGCGCATCTTCGGTGCGTTGCAGCCCAAACACGATCCAGGGTTGGCGGCCTACTTCGGCCAAAATCCAGCCCGCCGAACTAGCGATATAGGGCAAGGCTATGGCCGGGACCAGCGCTTTCAGGAAAAGCGTGCTTTGCTCGATGCGCCCTTCAAAGCTCAGATACAGCGTAATCAGGATGAGGGCCAGCATCAAAAAGCCGATGCCCACCATAATACGGAAGCTCCAATAGGTAATGGCTATCGGGGGCACATAATCACCGGGCCCGTAAAGTTGCTCGTATTCGGCTTGCAAGTCGTTAATGCCACGTACTTCGGCGTCAGTGGTGTTGTAGGCCAAAACGCTGAGCATCGAAGGCAGACGGATCGAGAATATTTCGTCTTCGTTCAGGTCGCCAACCGTCAAGACAGAGAAAGAAGCCGGGTCTTCGGTATCCCAGAGCGCTTCAGCGGCGGCCATTTTCATCGGCTGGCTTTCCACCATATGCTGCGCCTGGTCGTGCCCACCGACAATCACCAGAAAGACGCCCAAAAAACCGTAAATAGCGCCCATCTGGAAGGAGCGGCGATAAATGGGCAGGTCTTCGCTTTTGCGCACCAAATGCCACGCGCTGATCCCCAACACGAAGAACGCCGCCGTACAAATGCCGGAAGCCAGCACATGCGGATATTGCACAAAGACGTTCGGGTTGGTGATGAGGGCGAAAAAGTCGGCCATTTCGGCGCGCATCATGACCTCGCCACCCGGCATGGTGTATTCACTTAGGCGATAGCCGACCGGCTGCTGCATAAACGAATTGGCGATCAAAATCCAGATGGCCGAAATATTCGAGCCAATCGCGACGAGCCACATCGAGCCTGCATGTAACCAGTTCGGCAGCCGACCCCAGCCAAAAATCCACACGCCCAGGAAAACCGACTCCAGGAAGAAGGACATCAGGGCTTCGATGGCGAGCGGCGCGCCGAAAATATCGCCCATGAAGCGCGAATATTCCGACCAATTCATGCCGAATTGAAATTCCATAACAATACCGGTGACCACACCCATCGCGAAATTGATGACGAAGAGCTTACCCCAGAATTTGGTCATTTTCTTATAGGAGTCATCGCCTGTGCGCGCATAAGCTGTATGCATCAACGCGACCAGAACCGAGAGCCCTAACGAGAGTGGTACGAAAAAAAAGTGGTATATAGATGTAATTGCGAATTGCATTCGCGCAAGATCAAGAGCTTCCATGGCGATGCTGTCTCCTCAGTGTTTGATTGATAATGAAATAGGTTGAATATGCGGAGACGGGTCACCCATAGCAGGGTGCCCGGAAAGGATTATTTGATGGTTTCATTATGCAATTAACGCCAGTTTTGCTGTAGTGACGAGTGTCCAATTTCAGATGTGAAAGATGTCACAAATTAACGCTAGATGAGGGTGTTTGTGGCGTTCAGAGGGGATCAAACGTGCTGATTAGCCTTCAGTCGCTTCATCTATAGAGGAAAATTCAACCTTCGACCAGTCCGGCGCGCGCTGATTTTGCAAGCTGAACATGCAGTTGATCATATTCTGTACAGCGCGCTTTCCGGCCTCCGTATCGGTCTTGATCTCCAGCAAAGTGGCATCATCTTCTGGCATAGGGGGCGCGCTCAAGGGCTTCAACCCACCGCCGGGGAGCGTGAGGGGCCTGGGGCCGCCGCTGCTGGGCGCGGGTAGGGGGTGGGCTTGCAGCAGAGCCTCTAGGCGCTCGATTTTAGCTTCTAACGCGCTGGTATCTGGGCGATGCTTGCGGCGGTAATGCTCATCAATCCAGGGGAAAAGCTCTTGTAACACATCCGTCTTACGTGCACGCAGGTCGCGCAGCAAGCGCAAGCCATCCCGGATGGTCGCGGCAAATTGGCGCGTTTCGACCAGCTTATAAATGTACTCGATCAAGTCGCGTTCGTCGGACTTGGCCGCATCCAGCCAAAAGCGGAACTGGCGGCGATACGATTTGGGTTTTACGGCGCTTGTTTTGCCCATAAGCCGTTCTCGATTCAGCTATACGCCATTTGCGTATAATGATTCTGTGCGTATAATGCAAGATTATACAACTAAACTTGTAAAGTTTACAAGTTGTTACAAGTTTTAAAGTTTACAATTTGGGTTGTAAACCATTGGATTTAGGTTTGAAAGTATGAAAACTGGCGATTTAGCACGACTTTTTGGGGTCAGCATCACCACCATTCAGAACTGGATCAACGAATTTGGCGACCATCTGAGCGACCCGGCCAAGAAAATCGGCGCCAAACAACGTAGCTTCAACGAAGATGATGTGTTGGTCTTGGCTACTGTCGCGAGCCTGTCGGCGGACGGGCTAAACTACGACACCATCCGCAAGCGTTTGGCCGATGGTGAGCGCGTCGAGCATCCTGGCGTGGCTAACTATGGCGTGGATACGCGCATGATACCGACCGCTGCTGTCGAACAACTCATCGACGCTACCGAGCTCAAAATCGAGCTCGAACAGATCAAAGCCGAGCGCGATAAGCTACTGAGCATGCTGGAACGCAGCGAAGATGAAAAAACCGCCTTACGCGCCAAAGTAGACGAATTACAAGCCGAAATGGCGAATCTGCGCGAGCGCTTGGGGCGCGCCGAAGGGCGGTTGGAAGAGAAAGACAAGCGCCGCCGGGGCTGGTTTGGCGGCAACGGCTAAAGCACATCATTAAGATTTTTTGGGAGTGCTTGACAAGCTCAACGCTTTGGGCCTATGATGATGCTGGCGTTTAACGCTAACGAATTTCTTGCATAATACATGCACGAAAAACTCTCATCACCGAAAGGATCACGATGATTACGCACATCATCCTCACACAAATCCCGAATGGCATGAATGCTCCCCGGCTTCGTTTCGGGCAAGGGACATTGTGCGCCGCGTGATTCTGGCCTAGTTTGACATAACAACTCACGCCAGATTCGCCGCAGGCGCCCCCGGCAGACTGCGGTTGTTTTGATTCTGGCGTATGATATTCGCCCTTCAAGACCGTCGGTCTGCGTTCAGACCGGCGGTTTTTTGTTGCCGCCATTGCATGACAACACAAACACACGAGGATAACCATGTCTGAGCGAGACATCAAAAACGCTGACGACGCACTCATCGTGCGCAATATCAACAAGCAGTTCCGGGGCAAGGCCGACCCTGCGCCCTTTTGGCACAAGCGCGCCCAGCCAATGCCCATCCGCGCCGTGCAGGATGTGTCTTTTCGTGTCAAGCGCAACGAAATTTACGGCATCCTAGGGCCGAACGGCAGCGGCAAAAGCACGCTAATCCGCCTGCTGTGTACGCTCCTCATCCCCGATACAGGCTCGGTTTCCGTCTTCGGGCACGATGTCGAGCGGCAAGAGATGCACGTCCGGCGCCTGATCAACCGCGTATCCGTGGATGCAGCGTTCTTCAAGAAGCTGAGCCCGCGCGAGAATCTGCTGTATGGCGCGCGCCTGTATGGCGTCCCGGCCCCAGAAGCTGACCGCAAAGCGCGTGAGATTCTGACGCGCTTGGGGTTGCGCGCTAGCAGCTACAACGCGCCCATGGAAGACATGAGCCGAGGCATGCAGCAAAAAGTCGCCATCGCGCGGGCGTTTCTCTCGCAGCCGATTCTGCTTTTACTGGACGAACCCACCACGGGCCTCGATCCACGCAGTAAACGCGAGGTGCAAGAGGTCGTCTTAGAACTGCGCGACACGCACGACGCCACGATCATCATCACCACGCATGATATGGGCGAGGCCGAAGCGCTCTGCGACCGCATTGCCATCTTGGACGAGGGCGCCATCGTCGCTGAAGACACGCCCACCGGGCTGAAAGCGCGCGTCCCGGCTGTCAACGGCCATGCGCCGACCCTGGAAGATGTCTTCATGGAACTCACCGGCAAGCGCCTAACCGAGGACGACGAGGCCCAGCCCGCGCCAATGCCGCAATCCGGCCTGCGTAGCGCGGACGAAGCCGTCCCGCAAGCTGAACCCGAATACACACCGTCAATGGACTGAAACACAAGAAACGAGAACGAATCATGACCGTACAACATCAAAATTTTGCCCAGACCTTGCCGACAGGCTATACGCTCCGCCCCACAACCTGGGACGACCTCGCCGCCGTCGTAGATATGCTGAATGCCTGGTCGCAGGATCGCTATAACCAGGATCGCTTCACGCCAGAATTGATCCGCATGGAGTGGGAAACGCCGAATTGGTCGCCCGAAACGCATTCGCGCGTGATCGTCACGCCGGATGGCGATTTAGTGGGCTATGCCGAAGTGTGGGACACCGCTGATCCGCCCGTCAATGTATGGACCTGGGCGCGCGTGCATCCGGCCTACGAAGGGCGCGGCATCGGCACCGTCTTACGGGCCTGGATTCATGCCCGCGCCCAAGAAGCTATCGACCGTTGCCCGCCCGAAGCCCGCGTAACCTATAAGGCTGGCGTCGATTCGAAAGACGCCGCCGGGTTGCAATTACTCGAAAGCCTGGGTATGCAGCATACGCGCTATTTCTGGGAGATGCGCATCGACATGGCCGAGGCCCCGCCCGCGCCACAATGGCCAATGGGGATCAGCGTGCGAACTTACAACCATGCCGAAGACGTTGATGCGGCCCTTAGCGCAGTTATAGACGCCTTTCGCGATCATTATGGCTTTGTCGAACGGACCTGGGAAGCCGAACTCGAACGCTGGAATCACTGGATTGAAAGCGACCCCGAGCGCGACGACAGCGTGCTTTTCCTGGCCGTGGACGATGCTAACGGCGAGGTAGCAGGCGTTAGCCTGTGCCGTAACAAAGGCTGGGACAACCCCGATGTAGCGCATGTCAGCACGCTGGGCGTGCGCCGCGCCTATCGGCGTAAGGGGTTGGCGCTGGCGCTTTTGCAACACAGCTTCGGCGTCTTCTGGGAACGCGGGCGCCCCAGCGTCACGCTTGGCGTAGATGCCGACAGCCTGACCGGGGCAACTCGTCTGTATGAAAAAGCGGGCATGTACGTTGAACAACGCTTCGCCCAATATGAATTTGAACTGCGGCCTGGTGTCGAACTCGCGACCGTGGCCCTGGATGACTGAACGGAGAAGACACACCATGCAACACGAATCACCCATGATCCGGCGCGGCATCCGCGTCGAACTCCGCCAGATGTATGCCTTCGTGGCGCGCAACTTCAACCTAGTCAAGCGCTACTGGGGCTGGGAATTGGTCTGGCTGTGTTACTCCATTGCCAACGCTTTGGCCGTTAGCTTCATCGGCCTGGGCGTGCAGGTCGTGGATACTGAAAACGTGGTGGGCGATGCCTTCGCGGCCTTCCTGGTGTCGTATCTGGTCATCGGAACGTTGATGTGGGGCTTTATGTCCGCCATCTTTAACAACCTCTCGGAGATGATCGCGTGGGAACGTTGGGAAGGCACCATCGAATATACGTTTATGGCGCCCGTGCGCCGCATTGTGCAGATGTTCGGGCAGATGGCCTTTTCGGTGCTGTATTCCATCCTGTTTACCAGCATTGTGGGGCTGGCGATGGCACTCTTTTTCGAGATTGATTTACGCCAGGCCGACTTGCTCGGCGCGCTGGTCGTCATGCTGGCGGGTAGTTTCTCGATTGTGGGCATCGGCATCATGGGCAGCATCTTGCCCTTGCTGTATCCCGAACGCGGCGCGCAACTGATCCACATCATCCAGGCCGGGTTATTGCTGGTCTCGGGGGTGTACTATCCGGTGTCGGTTTTGCCGGAGCCGCTGCAAATCGCCGCGTTGTTCTCGCCCGCGACTTACGTACTGGACGGAATGCGTTATACCCTGCTGCCGGATGCGGGCGTCGGCTCGCCGGTCGGGGACGTGGTGCCGCCACTCTTGTTGATGGGCTGCATCCTGATGCCGCTGGGCGTGTATTTTTTCCAACGCGCCGAACGCTATGCCAAACGTACCGGGCGCTTGAAGCGCAACGGCTAAACTGAAAGTGACATACCATGCACCGAGACAAGCAATTCGTCTGTTTCGCTTGCCGGAAGACCTGGCGCAAAGCCCGCCGCAAAACGGTTCAAACGCGCGTTTGTCCGCATTGTGGCGGGATGCTCCAGGCGGTTTCCGGCCCGGTGCGCTGGTCATCGCCGGAGGTTCACCTGCCGGATATGAGCCGCAGCACCACGTTATTCTAAACCAACTTGGGCCCCGCGCGGGCTCAGGTCATTTCCACCGTTTTAATCTGTAAATCCCAATGCAGATCATCATGGAAAGCCGTTTGCAAATGCTCGGCCACATCCGGGGCCGGGCGCTCTAAGGGCTCGATGACAACCGCTTGCTCGGCAATCAGCAGGCTGGGATTCTTGAGCAATTCGATGTCGTGAGCTTTGCACATCTCTATCACACGCTGGATGATGGAATGCTGGTTCGGGTGGGGGTGAACATCCAAGCCATACCCGACTTCATCGGCCAGTTCTTGCAGCTTATCGGAAATGGCCTCGCCTTGTTGGGGTGTCACGAAGCTGAGCAAGATGCGCCCGTTTTTCAGCCCGGCTTTGTAGAGCCCGTGCGGTGCTAAGGCACTTTTGAGCGTCGCATAAGCGGCGTTGATTTCCATCTGACCATCCGCATTACGCGGTTGAACCGCTTCCGCCACCAGGGCCACACCCCCGCCGCCATTGGCGTTCTCGCTGCCAGGGCCCCCTTTCAAAAAGACCTGAAAGCCGGTGCGCTCCTGAAACGCGGTTTGCAATTCGTCCCAATTATCGGGTTTTTGCTTTAAGCGGACTTCAATCGCTTGCTGGGCCAGGTGAATCGACACGCGGCCTACCATGCCGGGGAAAATGTCTTCCGCAACATCATTCAACGCATTCATGTTGACTGAATCATTGGTTTTGACGCTCCAACCCAGCATATTTTCCACTTTTTGGATTTCATCCGCGTATTGCTGAACGATCACGGCGGGGAAATCAAAGGTCATTTTCAGAACGCGCTCGTCTTTTTTGAACGTTAGCTTGCGTAAGCCACTTTCGGCGGGCATTAGCTTTTCGATGGCCTTGCGCGCGTTGCGTACATACAACTCGCCGGAGGGATCAAACAGCGGCAAGCCCATGTCGATCTCATCTAGCGAGGTAATCGCAGGTGTGACCACATTGGGCACACGCGGCACATCTTTACGCCGCCCCAAGGGCCGGTTACCTTCGACATCCACCTCTTGGCCCATGCGCACCAGGGCCACGGCCAAGCGTCGCTGGCGGATAAGATCACGCATACGCGACCGCGCGTCGCCATCCCCGTGCACCATATAAATGACATCGGGTTCTAATTGCGTGGCGAATTGGGTAAGTTCGTTCTCATCGGCATGCGCCGAAAGCGAATAGGTGTCGATGTTGCACTTGACCTCGTAGCGCCGCCCATAGAGCGTGAGCATACCGCCTTCCTCAGCCGCCAAACGTTGCAGAGCTTTACCGGGCGACTCCTCATCCTGATACCCGGTGATGAAAATCGCATTGCGTGAGTCACCCACCAGATGCTGCGCGTAATAGGGCGACGCACCACCCGTTAACATACCCGAAGACGAGATAATCACGGCGGGGTCGTTGCCGCGCGCGATGCTTTCGCGATGGTCTACGCTCTTGATGAAATTGATCTGATCCGTCTGAAACAAGTCCGTATCTTCTTCCAGATGGCGGTATAAATCCCGGCTCAGATAATCTGGGAAGCGCTCGAACACCTGGGTAATCGAGCGCGTCATGCCATCCATATAGACCGGAACTTTGGCCATTTTGCGTTTCTTCATGGCGGCATCCAGCACCAGCGCGACCTCCTGAGCACGACCCAACGCAAAGGCCGGGATGAGCACCCGCCCGCCTCGGTCGATGACTTCTGTAATCGAGTCAATCAAACGTTGTTCTTCCGCGTGGCGATTAGCGTGCAGCTTACCGCCATAGGTCGATTCGAGAATCAGCGCATCGGGCCGCACGGGCGGGATTTCGGCCATAGGGGTCGCGCGCATTGGGGAGAAGGAGAGGTCGCCACTGACGAGGATACTGCCTTCGTCGCTTTGCAGAAAGACGCTCGCCGCGCCGGGGATATGGCCCGCGCGGTAGAACGTCACGTTCACCGCACCGTTGATGCTGAATTCCTGGCGCAAATCGGTCGCGCGGGCTTGTTCCTCCACGCGCTGCACTTGCAGCAGGTCATAAGTGGGTAATTCGCCTTCCGCTTCTAGGCGAGAATCCATAATGCGCAAGGCATCGCGGAACATAACGCTCATCAGCGAGAGCGTCGCGGGGGTGGTGTACACCGGCACATGCGGCAAAGACCCCAACACCAGCGGCACCGCGCCGATATGATCGGCATGAGCATGGGTCACGATAACCGCATCGAGCTTGCCATCGTTTAAGGGCGATAAATCCGGCAGCAATTCGCCGCTCAGGCCATCGCGCGCTTTGGGCGATACGCGAATCCCGGCATCTACCAAAATCCGTTGGCCCCCCATTTCTAGCAAGACACAAGACGCGCCGACCTCATCGGCCCCACCCAAAAAGTGAATTTTCATACTGTAGAGTCCTCGTATAATCCGCTATTGTTTTACGTTCGAGATCGGGCTAGGGCCCGGTGGTAATTGGCGCTGTTTATATCCGGTCTTTCGAGTACGCAAAGCGCTTAAATTCGCAGGGGACAAGACGTTTTGTGGTGATTCAGAACGCCAAGCTGAAGCTGTGCTTCAGATTTAAGCCTTTGCTGCAAGTTTAGCCTAACATAGGCTGCCGAATTAGGCTAGAGCAAAATCCACAGCGGCCCCGGCATGCAGCGCGGTCGTATCAAAAACGGGTAGGGGGCTATGGTCTTGCTTGATAAGCAAGGTGATCTCCGTGCAGCCCAGGATCACGCCTTCGGCCCCTGCGGCTTGTAAATCCGCAATGATGCGCTGGTAGACTTCGCGCGAGGCATTTTCAACGACGCCCAAGCACAGTTCATCATAAATGATACCATGCACCATTTCCTGATCTGACGGTGGGGGGATGAGCACTTCAAGACCGAACTTGTCGCGCAGGCGCCCGGCGTAAAAATCCTGTTCCATAGTGAAGCGCGTGCCCAACAGGCCGATTTTGCTCAACCCCGCCGCTCGGATCGCTTCGGCGGTGGCGTCCGCAATATGAAGCAACGGCAAGTCTACCGCAGCGGCGACCGCATCCGCCATTTTATGCATCGTATTGGTACACAGCAGCACACAATCCGCGCCGCCACCTTCCAAGCGCCGGGCGGCAGCGATCATCTGTTGCGTGGCGGTCGCCCAATCGCCCGCCATTTGCAGGGCTTCGATCTCGGCAAAATCCACCGAGAACATCAGGCTTTGCGCAGAATGCAACCCGCCGAGCCGGGCCTTCACCCCTTCATTGATGAGGCGATAGTATTCGGCGGACGATTCCCAACTCATGCCGCCGATCAGGCCAATGGTTTTCATATGGTTTTCTCCCATTCGTAATGGGCCACACGGCGCGAGGCGGGTTGAAAATCGGGATCAACGCGGCTAACGATGATCGTTGACGGGGTAATAAAAGCCGCCAGCGGAGCCAAACTATTCAACCCATAGCGCGACAAGATCGGGCTATGCTGGCGAATAACCGTATAACCTGCGCGTTCCAGCGTCCAGCGTAGCGTACGGCGCGTATAAAAGTTGATATGGTCATGATGATCGCACCCATGATGGCGCCCAAGCCGAGCATAGAACTGCTCTACCCAGCGCGGCGGCGTCAGGGGAACTTTAATCGCCAGCAGGCCACCAGGGCCGAGCACCCGCCGAAAACGCGCTAGCAACACATGTGGCGCCATGACATGCTCTAATAAATTCGAACAAAAGGCGGCCTCAAATGGTTGGTCAAAAACCGGGAGCCCCGCCTCCTCGACATCTTGCAACCGGATGTCTAACCCAATTGCTTGCCCAAACGCTTGGCTCCGCGCGTCGATGTCTACGCCGACACTCTCCGCGCCAAAGTAGATGAGTTCATAGCCATAACTGCAACCTACGACCAAGACGCGCTTTTTGCCGAAGTCATAATGATCCAGCAGGGTTTGCACCGTGGCCGAAGGCGCCCGAAAATACTTATCATAAATGCGGCGCATTTCGGCTTCCTCAAAATGGCGCGATTCCAACACCCGGCGCGCGATGTCTTGCTGAGAGGGGGTCATGTGGTGATGAGCTCGAAAAGTCGTTTAACATCATCGGGGTCACAGAGTTGCGTGCCCGGCGACATCACCGTGGCCGAACCCGCCGCGATGCCCAATTGCACGGCACGTTTGATCGGTTCCCCGCGCACTAAGCCCGTCACCATGCCCGCGACCATGCTATCCCCCGCGCCGACCGTGCTACGGATGGTCACGGTGGGGGCGCGCAGATGCTGGTGACCCTCTGCCGTGAACATAAACGCACCGCCCGCGCCAATCGACACAACCACGACTTCCGCGTGGCCGTCATCCACCAGCGATTGCGCCGCCTCGATTTGCTGCGTTTCGGTTTCGATAGGGCGGTCGGTTAAGTAACGCAGTTCGCGTAAGTTCGGCTTCAGCAGGTAAACGCCTGCTTCGCGCACGACTCGCCGCAAGGGCGCGCCGGAGCTATCCACGATGAGCTTAGCGCCGCGCGACTTTGCTTTATGCGCCACTGCGCAATAAAAATCATCGGGGACACCTTCGGGCAGGCTACCGCTGGCCACGATAAAGGCCGGGTCGGGGCCACTCTCCAGAGCCACGAGACAAGCTTGCACCTCGGATTCATCCAGGGGCGCGCCGGGCATGCCAAAACGAAATTGTTGCTCGCTGGTACGCTCGTAAACCACCAAATTCTCGCGCGTGGTGTTCTTCACAGGCACGACCTCGGCGGTCAGGTCTTCGGCCTGCAACAAATCGACCAGCATATCGCCCGTATAGCCGCCCGCCGGGAAGACCGCCCGCGAAGCGCCGCCTAAGCGCGTTACCACGCGCGAAACATTGATGCCCCCGCCGCCGGGCTCGCGGTCGGGGCGTTCACAGCGCAATTTCATCTCCGGCGCGACGCGCTCCACGCTCGTGCTTTTGTCCAACGCCGGGTTCATCGTCAGCGTAATGATGTCTGTCATACCTTACTTTTCTATCCGTGAATGGTCGATACCTTTTCTCGCGCCATCCAGCCAACGATCAACGCCGCAGAAAACCAAAGGTCGTCTGCAAACGACTTTCCATCGTATCTAATGTTTCACGTAGGCGTTCGCTCAGTAGGCGATGATTCCGCGCCAACCAGATGGCTACCGTCAGCGGCACCACAATCAGCAACGAGAACAGCAAGAGCGAGAAAAAGGTTTGTACTTGCCAGTTTAGCAGGCCGCCCAGGCCAGCGACCACCAGCGCGATAGACAACGTCGCGGGGCCAGGATGCTCACGCGCCCAGGCCAGCAGAGACGCCCCGCGTGAGCGTTCGGCCAGCGCCAACGCATAGGCCGGGCTTTCGCCTGTGATGAACTGCATACGCTCCGCCACTGCCGGATTAGCCCGCAGCAGCCGATCATAGACGTATATGCGGAACCAGCGGCGGATTTGCAACCAGAGGCGATTCATCTCGCCGATGATGCCATACGGAATGAACAGCACAATCAGGATAAAGGCGATGCCGAGCACCAGACGCCAGATTTCCACCGTATCCACCGTGCCACGAATATGGAATAAGATAAAATTCAAATCGACTTCTAAATCCGGCTTGCGGAAAAATTCTTCGCCCATGTGGATGATAAACGCACCAATCGCGGGGCCGGGGTTCGTCCCCACACCGCCAATGATGGTCATAAAGAGCGGATCAACCGTGCGGTTTAAGCCCAATTGGGTTGGGTCGGCTTGGCGTACGAACAGCGCATGCAAAATCCCCGCCAGGGTGGCAAACAGCGAACTCGCCACAATCACCAGGGTTTTATACAGCGCGACATTATAGCCCATCGTTTGGGCGCGCTGTTCATTATCACGAATAGCCAAAATAGCACGCCCAGAAGGCGAATTCATCAAGCGCCGGATCGTAAAATACGTAAAGCCCATCAAGAAGGCCGCGATATAGTAGAATCCCAGTCGGTTTTGAATGGGGTTAATCCATTCCGGTAAGCCCGTAATAGTGCGCCCGTCGTCGCCCTCAGTCAGAGACTTGAACAAATTCACGCGCGAGAGTTCGAAGAAAACCTGCGACAACGCCAACGTAAACATCGCAAAATACACGCCCTTAATCCGAAACGCCGCCACCGAGGCCAAAAGCCCCAGCAACGCCGACAAAGCCAGCGCGACCACAATCGTCTGCGGGATGGTCACGGCGAAATCGTTCAGAAAGATGATGATGACGTACACACCTGTTCCGAAAAAAAGCGCATGCCCAAACGATATGATCCCGCCGAAACCGAAAACCAAGTTATAGCTCATGGCCAGGATCATCAGAATGTAGAGTTCGATAAAAACACCCATCCAGAAAACCGGTTGATTACCCGCTGGTCGGCGCGGACGGATGCCCTGGTCGAAATAATCGCCCAGCAGATAGGGCAACTGCCAAACCAGAATCGCAATGGCGATATACACCCAATTATCGAGAAACAATTGCACCAAGGGATGGCGCCGTCCTAAGCGATCATCTTGCATGTTATGCGCTCCTTTAATGACTTCGCCCGAACAGGCCCGTTGGTTTGATGAACAACACAATGAGCAACACGACCAATACCGCCGTTGAGCCCAGCGCGTCTGAATTAAACTCCACAAAAGCAAAATGGCTGGCCACCGCCCCGCTGATGCCCATCACAATCGCTGCAACCGCCGTGCCGGAATAGCTACCCAACCCGCCGATAATCACCACGGCGATAGCTTGCAGCAAAAAGATGTCGCCCATCAATGGGGTAGGGGGCAAAAAGCCACTGGCCACGGCGCCACCTAGCGATGCCAACGCCGCGCCCAGCATAAACACAACCGTAAAGACCAAGCGCACATTCACGCCCAAGGCTTCGACCATTTCGCTATCCTGCACGCCCGCGCGGATGATGATGCCAATGCGCGTATTCTGCAAGAGATATTGCACGCCCACCATCAACACCAAGCCGATAGCAATCATGAATATCCAATAGGCTTGGATGCGCGTGCCTGGCACCAGCCCTGTCAGCAGGCTGTCCTCACCACTGGCCAAATCCAGATCGAGCGGCGCGATACCTTCGGTGCCATAGCGCGCGATGACGACTTCGGTCAGGGCCAGGGCCACACCGAAGGTCAAGACGAGTTGAAAGAAAATGCGCGAATAGGTCGGGCGTATCAAATAGGCTTCCATGACATATCCCACGCCACCGCCGAGCAAGAAGGCCGCCAACAACGCCAAGAAAAACGCCGGATACAGACCCATATCGGGCCGCAGACCGCCGAAAACTTCCGCCGCCATATACGCCCCAATCATGAACAAGGCACCTTGCGCCAGATTCAAGACATCCATCAGGCCGAAGATAATGCTCAGGCCCGCCGCTACCAAAAAGATCAGCGTGCCTTCATACATGCCTTGGGCCAGCACAACCATAAAGCGGCTTGGTTCCGTGTTGGCCGCCAAAACGCCCAGCGTCAGCCACATGAACGCGAATGCGCCCATACCCCATAGCACATTGCTTTCCAATTCAAAGCGGGGGCCGTCATCGGTTTTATCCGCTTCGAGTTGGCTTTCCACCAAGCCCAACTTTTTGGGCTGCGCGCCGACCCACAACGCCGCCAAGCCCGGCACCCCCAGCCCGACCAACGCCGCGCCGAATCCGCTGAAGGCCCCGGCCATGGCATCGCGCCGCAACTGCACGAAGCGCCACGACATCAGCAGGCCGCCCAGGACAGTCGTCAGGCCAAAATATAAGATAATCAAGGTTAAGGTTTCGCTTGTCATCATAATAAACTCTTTTGCCTAAGCCGCGCCCAAATACCGCTGGATCAAAGCTGGATCATTGGCCAGGTCGGCCATACGGCCCTGCGCGACGGATTTACCCTCTTCGATGATGATATATTGCTGGCCTAGTTGGCTGGCCATACGGAAATTCTGCTCTACCAGCAGCACCGTCGTATAAGTCGAAAGTTGCTGGATGGCGGCCATCATGCCTTCGATGATGACCGGGGCTAGCCCTTCGCTCGGTTCGTCAATCAGCAGCAGGCGATTTTCTGGCACCAACCCGCGCGCCACGGCGAGCATCTGCTGCTGGCCGCCGGAGAGGCTACCGCCGGGCAGGCGATAGAAGCGCTTGAGATCGGGAAAGAGGTCAAAAATAAATTCGGAACGGTTGGCAAAATCGC
Source organism: Anaerolineae bacterium (assembly GCA_034437075.1). Taxonomy (GTDB): domain Bacteria; phylum Chloroflexota; class Anaerolineae; order Aggregatilineales; family J027; genus DAOTVD01. Next base: position 25,302 of record DAOTVD010000399.1, on the reverse strand, counting down.
CATTGCTGCGTTCGGCAATGCGCAGATTTTCCTCTACGGTCAAATCGCGGAAGATGGCCCGATGTTCAGGCACATAGCCGATCCCCAACTGCGCGATATTATAGGGCCGCAAGCGGCTAATATCGCGGCCTTCAAAGCGAATCGTGCCGTTTTTAATGGGCGTTAGGCCCATGATACTGCGTAAGGTGGTCGTTTTGCCCGCACCATTGCGCCCTAAAATAACGGTGATGCTGCCCTTTGGCACGGCAAAGGCCACGCCTTCTAGGATATGAAACTGGCCGATGAATGTTTCGATCTGCTCGATAGCTAAAATCGTCTCGCTCATGCCATGCCACCCTTGGTAACTTCATCCTGCATCAGATCGCCATAGAACTCGCCCAAATACGCATTTTGTACATTCTCGTTTTGGGCAATTTCGGCGGGCGTACCCTCGGCCAACAAGGCGCCATTGTGCATCACGCTAATGCGATCCGATACGCTCATGACCACGCTCATATTGTGTTCCACCAGCATGATTGTCCGCGCGCCTTGTTGGCGGATTTCATCAATGGTGCCGATCAATTCGGGAACTTGCTCGGTGGCCATGCCCGCTGTCGGTTCGTCTAACAACATCAATTCGGGGTCGGCGGCCACGATCATAGCAAGTTCTAGCTTGCGTTTTTCGCCATGGGCCAGGGCGCTACCCAGCACACGCTCACGACCGCGCAAGCCGACTAGGTCAATGGCATCCAGGGCTTTGGCTTCATAGCTGCCAAACCGCTGATAATTTACGAAGGTCACCATCGAGGCACTATCCATAGCTTGGGCCGCGAGCCGCACATTCTCATAAACGCTCAGGCTGGGGAAAATATTGGTGATCTGAAACGAGCGCCCAATACCGATATGCGCGCGGCGATGAAGCGGCATGCGCGTGATGTCGCGCCCTTTGTAGAACAGTTTGCCGTTAGTGGGGCGCAAATTGCCGCTCAACAAATTAAAAAAAGTCGTTTTTCCGGCGCCATTGGGGCCGATAATGCTATGTAAATGGCCGCGCTGCACCTGCAAGCTGACATCGCGCACGGCCACCAGACCGCCGAATGTCTTGCGCAGGGCTTGCGCCTCCAAAATAATATCACTCATGGTCTATCGTCCTCAAAAAACATGACGTATATAAAGATTGGGCAGAACCTAGCGGCTCTGCCCAACAAACAACGACGATATGCGGCCCGGATTATTCAGCAGGCGGGCATTCTACCGTATCGCTAGAGCGGCCCGGCGCCAGGCAGGGTGGGGCGGTATCCTCTGCGGAGACCGTATCGAGCAGTTCGTAGTATTCGAATGTTTCGGAGTCCGGATCAATCATTTCGATGATGTACATGGGCACTAGCGCCTGATGATCTTCGGGGCGGATGAAGTATTCACCTTTGGGGCCATCGAAGGTCAAGCCTTCTAGCGCAGGGATCATGTTCTCGGGGAAGGTATCGCCGTCGGTTTCTCCCAGAGCAGCGACCAACGCTTGCGCGGTCGCGAAACCGCATTCGCTGAACAGATCGGGCACGTCGTCATATGCTTCGGCGTAGCGCTCGATCATCCAGTCGTTGATTTCGGTATCTGGCAGGGTGTAGTGATAGACGATGAAGCCCCGGTCGCCAGTGGTGTTGGTCTGCAATTGATCTTGAATATCGTTGGAGTTGAAGCCGGTGAGCATACCCATTTCATCTTGCAAGCCCAATTCCGCCATCTGGTTAAAGAGCGTCACACCGCTAGCGCCCGCCCAGGTGACCACAACAAAGTCTGCACCGCTATCCAGCACTTCGGTAATCGCGGGGGTAAAGTCGGTCGTATCTGCTGCGACCAAAATGGTCTCGCGCACGGCTTCGGCGCCCAGGTTTTGCAGGGCGAAGTCAAACGCGCCTGCCGACCCCACACCAAAGGCACTGTCCGGCGCCAACTGAACATAATTGCTGCCGTACTCATTAAGGCCGAACTGCGCCGCCGCGAAAGCATCCTGGAAGCTATTCCGGCACACGCGGAAGGTGTTCACATTAAAGTTATCGGCGGTGATGGAGGGGGTCGCCGCTGGCCCTGCCATCAAGATGACATCGTACTCAATCGCACTGGCTTGTAGGCTGAGCGTCACGGTAGAACTCACCGTGCCTACCAGAATTTCAACGCCTTCACTTTCGATCAACTCGCGAGCATCCGCAATAGCTGTGTCGGTATCACCGCCATTGTCGCGCACAATCACTTCAAGGGGGCGCCCGGCCACTACCATCGTGTTATCGGTCGCGTATTCTAGGCCCAGTTCAAAGCCCTGGGTTTGCTCGAAGCCATAAATCGAGAGCGCACCACTATGATCGGTCAACACGCCGATGCGTAGCGGCTCGCCTTCCTGAGCATTGGACGACCCAATCGCCGCGACCAAGCCCACCGCCAAGACAAACACTATCAATACACGCAATTTACGAGACATGGTAACTCCTTCAAAGACACTATTTGACAACAATTTTCATATCAGGGGACACACCCCGGATATACAGATTGACATAGCCCAGTGATGCTAAAATCGCATCATTTCACGCGCGTTATTCTAGCGTATTTTGCGCGTTTGCGCAGTTTCACGTATTTTGCGCAGTTTCAACCGCTGTATTGCGCGCGCAATTCGCGCTTGAGGACTTTCCCCGCCCCCGAAATGGGCAAAGTCTCGACAAACTCGACGCTTCTAGGCACTTTATAGCGCGCCAGATACGCTTGCAAATGCGCGATAAGTTCCGCCTCCGTGGCAGAGGCGTTGCGCGCCAGCACGACCAAAGCCTTGCCCACTTCGCCCCATTGCGCGTCCGGCACACCAATCACCGCGCACATATGCACTGCCGGATGTTGGTACAGCGCTTGTTCGATCTCCGCCGGATAAATGTTTTCGCCCCCGCTGATGAACATGTCTTTTTTACGATCTACGATATAAAAGTAGAATTCGTCATCATAGATCGCCAGGTCGCCTGTATGAAAAAAGCCATTTTCATCAACCGCTTCTTGGCTCTGTTTGGGCATATTGAAATAGCCGCTGCACATGGATGGCCCGCGCAAGACCAATTCACCCACCTCATTCGGCCCTAGCGGGCGATTGTTATCATCGACGATGCGCGCTTCGACGAAGAAATTCGGCCTGCCGATGCTGCCCGCTTTACGAAGCGCGTCTTCGGGGGCCAGGGCAAAAATCCCCGGCCCGAATTCCGACATGCCAAAACCTTGCTTGAAGCGCACGCCTTTTTCCTGCGTATATTTCTCGATGAGCGCGACGGGCAAGGGCGAACCGCCACTGGTACAGAAGCGCAAGCCGCTTAGATCAGCCTCAGCCCAATTATCCGCCTGGGTCAGCATCTGATACATCACCGGCACGCCCGCGAAAAAGGTCGCGCGGTAATCCTGTATCAGCGCGAGCACTTGCGCCGGATCAAACGCCCCGGTTAACACCACCGTTCCCCCCGCGATAAGCAAGGGTAAGGTATACACCAACAAGCCGCCCGTATGAAACATCGGAAAGACGTTGACCGTGGTATCGCCGGGGCGGATGTCGTGCAGCATGGTGTTGAGCGTGTTCCAAGCGATCATACGATGGCTCACTTGCGCGCCTTTGGGTAGGCCCGTCGTCCCACCTGTGAAGATCAAACACGCGATGTCCTCCTCAGCTAGGCTGGCGGTCATGACCGGGGTAGGGGGCGCGGCTTGTAGGGTCGCTTCATAGGGGGAACTGCCCGCGACGCCTTCAGCCCCGATATGCAAGACTTGCTTGATGTAGCGCGCTGCGTCTGTGATATGCGCTACGGCTTCGCGATATGTATCCGAGTAGATGAGCGCGCGCGGGGTCGTCACATCCATGATTTGCACGAGTTCGCGCCAATGCAAGCGCCAGTTATACGGCGCCAGGATAGCCCCCAGTTTGCCGCAAGCAAAAAATGCATCCAGAATTTCGACGCCATTGCCCGCCAGGATACCCACCCGATCCCCTTGGACGATGCCCGCTTCGGTTTGTAACCAATTGGCCAGCTTGTCGGCCCGTTCATTCATCTCGGCATAGGTAAACTGCCGATGCGGGTCTTGACTAGCATCCACAACCGCAAGCATGTCGGGGGTATATAAGGCCCGGCGGCCCATATAATCGCCTATAAACATACGATCTGTGCTCCAAAACTCATAATCTTATTTGACCGTCCAGATAAACGCGCCCGCCGTCATCGTGAAGCCCGCGCCACTGCTGCAAAAGACGACCAATTCGCCGGGACGCGGGCCAAGCCCTTGCTCAATCGCATCGTCCAGGGCCATCGGCATACATGCCGAGCCAGTATAGCCCCACTTATCCATAATCGTGTGCGTTTTATGCATCGGGAGATCAAGCTCGCGCATGACGTGCTCAATCGTGCGCAGATTGATTTGCGTAAAGTAGATTTTGTCGATAGCGCTCACCGAGCGCCCGATTTTGGTCATCAGGTCACGCACTAGGGGCGGCCAGTGCCTATCGTTGATGTCGGGCGGATAGCGTTTTTGCAAGCTGAGCGCTTGCCGCGCGGTGTTCTCGCCGCCCGTGATCGCCGCCGTGCCGCCCGCATAGACGCCCATATAGTCATGATAGGCCCCATCCGCCAGGATTTTTCCGCCCAAGAAACCGGGCTGGTCGCTGGGTTGCAAGATCACCGCGCCCGCGCCATCGGCAAAGACGGTGCAGGTGCGTTTATCCGACCAATCGACATAGCGCGACATGCCGTAAGCGCCAACAACCAGCACATGGTTATAGTCCGTGTCGGTCATGATGTACTTGCTAGCTACATCTAGCCCCGTGCCCCAGGCCGCGCAGGCATTGTTCAGGTCGAAAGTTCCGGCCTGGGTCGCGCCGAGTTTATGCTGCACAACAGACGATGTCCCCGGCGAAATATAATCCGGCGTATCGGTCGCCACGATGATGAGATCAAGCTCAGCAGGCGTGATTCCGGCGCGCTCTAGGGCCGGGCGGGCGGCGTTTACGGCCAAATCGGAGGTTAATTCGTCATCGGCCATCACATGCCGCGCACGAACGCCGACATTCTCGGCCAGCCATTGCCCGACAGGCTCGCCCAGCATGGCGTCCAAATCGGCGTTGGTAATCACTTTGGCAGGCACATAGCGCCCAGTGCTGACGATTTGCGCGTAGCGTGTCATCTCGCATCCTATAATCGTTTGCAAAATAAAGAGGAGCCGTAGCTCCTCATATAAAAATCCCTATTCGCCTTTCAAATGGGCGTGAAAATGTTGGTTAAACTCGTCCGGCTTTTCGATGTAGGGCGTATGGCCGGTATCTTCCATAATCACTTCGGTATATTCGCCGCCGGATTCTTGATATTTTTCCAGCACGGCGCGCGTCTGGCTAATCATGGGTTGGGGCGGGAAGACCTCCACGCCGGGGTATTCCGGCAACAAGCCCGCCGCACCCAGGCCGCCAAAGTCAAAGAATGACGCATCCGAAACGATCATGTCATCGCTGCCGCGCACCCATAGCACGCGGAATTTCTCTTGCGCTTCGAATAACTTAGGCACCTTATGCGCGACATACTTGGGCGAGAGTGCATTAATCGGCCCCCAGACACCCGGCGCCACGCCCGGCCAATTCTCCGAGGTCGTCATATCGCCGGGATAGGCTTGCTCGCCGACATGCTCCGAGAGCATCGACGAGAGTAAATCTTCTTCGCGGGCGGGCTTAAAGGGTGGTTTCCAGTAGAAGCTATTCATCACGACGCGCGGCGAGCCCTGCGGGTTGTCTTCGCTGCGGTCGCCTTCAGACATCAGGCGCACAAATTCCGGGTTGACGATGCCGCCGCCCGTGCCCGCGAAATCGGGGTGGGTGGGTGTGCCCGCGACGTCTTTCGTCCCCGCAAAGCCATACGGCGACCCCGGCGCGACGAGTGTCACGGTGCGCAAGCGCGCGGGATGCTCGGCCATGAGTTCCCAAACAATCGCGCCGCCCAGCGAATGGCCGACCACATGCGCGCGCCCGATGCCAAAATGATCGAGAAGGGCGGCCAGGTCTTCGGACCAATCGCCCGCGCCGCGCGTGGCGTCGATTTTCTGCGCGGGGTCAGCCCCGCCATAACCGCGCAAATCCGGCGCGATACCCCGAAAGCCCTCTGGCAAGGCCAGCATGATCTCCTCCCAAAACGTGGCCGACGACCCATTACCATGGATGAACAGCACCGTTTCGCCGTCTTCCGGCCCAGCGAATAAGACGCGCGTCGTTAGGCGCGGTGTCGTCACAATTTGGGCATCAATGCCCGGCAAGGTTGGAACACTCATTTTTTAGACTCCCTATCAACTATCTTTCAAAAATTCGATTATAGCCTGGTTGGTCGCTTCGGGCTGTTCGACATTGAACAGATGCCCCGCGCCGGGGATTTCTTGCACAGTCGCGGTGGGCCAAGCCGCCGCGATAGCGTCGCTATTGCCGCGCGGGGCCACTTCATCCGCCGCGCCGACCAGCAACAACACCGGAATATCCGGCTGGATGTCCGCGATATAATCACCTTGCAGGTAGGTCAGGCCAGAATTGCTCTGGCGCAGGTAAATATGGGGCGGTTGTTGGCTCTCGAAGCGCAGGCTCACCAATCTCTGGAAGCCTTCTGGGTCGCGGGCTTCGAAGCCTTCGGCGGTGGCGATGCGCGTCCCGCGCTCCACGAGCTCGACCGGGTCGCCGCTACGGTCGAGCAGAACTTGCATGGCCCGCTCGGAGGGCATCGCAACTTTGGTGCCCCAATAGAGCGTGCTAGCTAGGATCATCTTCGAGAAAATCGCTGGGCGCTTGCGATACATCATCACCGCAATGCCGCCCCCCATGGAATGCCCCAGCACGTGCGTCTGTTCGATGCCTAGATGATCGAGCAAGCCCAGCGTATCATCCGCGAACATGTCCAGCGTGTATTCAATGTCGGGCTTATCGCTCTCGCCAATGCCGCGATTATCAAAGATGATGACCCGAAAATGTGCTTGCAAGGCAGGCAGGTTACGAAACCAAGCCGCGCGCCATTGGCCCACTCCGTTAATCATCAGCAGCGGCGGCGCGTCGTCCGGGCCATGGATTTCATAATAAAGACCCATATCGTTGACGTGTATTTTGGGCATGGTTATAAATTCTCTCGCGTTTCAGGCGTAAACTGCTTGCGCAACTCGCGCTTGAGCACCTTTCCGGCAGCATTGCGCGGCAGGGCGTCGATATATTCAACCGATTTCGGAATTTTGTACTTCGCCAGATTCGCGCGGCAATGGGCGATAACTTCTTCAGGCGCCAGGCTACGATCTTTTTTCAACGCGATAATTGCTTTACCGACCTCGCCCCATTTTTCATCCGGCACGCCGATAACGCCGACCTCCAGCACAGCCTCCAATTGTTCGATGACCTTTTCGACCTCTGCCGGGTAAACGTTCTCGCCACCGCTGATATACATATCTTTGTAGCGATCCACGATGTACACGCAACCGTCTTCATCCATCATGCCCGCATCGCCAGAGCGAATCCAGCGCACGCCAACTTCATCTGTGAAGAAGTTTTCCTGGTTGGCATCTGGACGCCGCCAATAGCCGGGCGTAATGTTCGGGCCACCGATGGCCACTTCGCCGACTTCGCCCGGCAGCACATCATGCCCATCCGCGTCGATAATCCGCACGCGCGTATGGGGCATGGGGCGACCCACCGAGGTGGGTTTATCCAGCACGCGCCGCTTGGCCATCAAAAAGACCGTTGGGCTCGTTTCGGTCATGCCAAAGCCGGGCTGGATCAAAATACCGCGCGCGGCATAGCGCTTGAGCACCGGCACGGGCAAGGGCGCTCCGCCACACCCCCAAGATTCAACGCCGCTTAAGTCGGTTCCGTCAAAATCGTCATGTTCGCTCATGAACAAATACACCGCCGGGACGCCAAGAAAATGCGTCACGCGCGGTTCATGAGCGGAAAGCGTGCGCAACGCTTCCGCAGGATCAAACGACCGGGCGATGATATTCGTCCCGCCCATATGCACCACCGGATTAGCATAGAGGTTCAGGCCCCCCGTATGAAAGGTAGGCAAAACGGTATAATTCACGCTGTTCAGGTTGATCCCCGTAGGTGTGCTGATGTTGATCATGTTCCAGAAGGTCATACCATGGGTGATGAGCACGCCCTTCGGATTGCCCGTCGTGCCAGCCGTGTACATGATGGTCATGACGGTATCATGATGGGTGGCCGGGTGCATGGCCACGGTGCGTTGAGTGGCGTTGAGGGCCGTTTCATACGCTGTTTGGCCATCGCTGGGGGCGTCGCCTAAATCTAAGCGCAAGACATATTCCAAGGGTGTATCGGCCAGCAGACGCGGTATAAACGGCGCAAATTCATTGTCATACAACAACGCGCGCGGCGCGGCATCGTCCAGAATGAACAGCAATTCCGGCACCGCTAAGCGCCAATTGAGCGGCAGCATAATAGCCCCGAGTTTGACGCAGGCGAATTGAAATGTGAAAAACTCAACCGAATTTTTGGCCAATATAGCGACCCGGTCGCCGTGCTGAATATGCCATTCGTCGCGCATGAATGCGGCCAAGCGCCCACAGCGATTATCAAACTCAGCATATGTAAAGCGTTGGCCCGTGCCCTGGTCGATCATGGCCAGCTTATCGGGCGTACGATCTGCATGAAATGCGACCCAATCCGTCGCCAATGTCATGGTCTATTATCCTTTCGCAAATCAATATTTTTTATGCTCCATAGCGCCAGCGCCACGCCCGCCAGCAATAACCCCAGCGCCACGCCATAGGCACCGCGCAGCCCAATTTCATCGGCGGCTAGGCCCAGCGTCTGCGGGGCCAACAGAATCGCCGCTGCTGCGGCCATCGACACGCGCCCGCTGGCCAGATCACGCCGATGGGGTGGGGCGCTAGCAATCGCCGCCGAAACGCCCAACGGATATATATTCGCGATACCCAACCCCGCCACGAACAAGCCCAGCAACATCAGCGACGGGGCGGGCGAGAGCCAAAACGGCACAAACCCCACCAACGCCAGGATCAACGCCCCCGCCAGCAGGACGGTCAGCGGATAATGCCGCGCTAAACGGCTCGTGACTGCCCGCGCGGTGACCATCGCCACGAAAAAGATGCCAAACAACGTCGCGGCGGCCTCCGGCGCAAAACCGCCCGCCTCGTTAAGAAAGCTCGCGCCCCAAATCGCCAGGCTCCATTCGACACCCACGCCCAAGAACGTGATACCCCAGAAAACCCAGAAGGCGCCCCCCAAACCCCGCGCGGTTGTCGTCTGTTCGCTTTGCTCGTCCGTTTGGGGTGGGGGGATCGGCAAGGGGCGCTGGGTCAAAAACATCGTCAGCCACAAAGCCGCTGGCAGCAGAAGCGCCGCGCGCCAGCCCAACCCGGCCCCCGCAAAAGCCCCAATCGCAACCGCGCTGGCCGTAGCCGCCAAACTGGCCGCGATATTGGCTTCCACCACCGCGACCGCCCCAAAATTGCCTACGTCATGATGATCCGAGAGGGTGGATTGCAACAACGAGAGCAAGAATAACCCAGCATAGCCCATGCCCAAACTGCCCGCAATCGTCAACGCTGCATGTGGGCCAGTCATCAGCAGGCTGCTCCCCGCCAGCATACCCGCGCCGCCACCCCACAACACCCAACGCCGGGTGAAACGCCGCACCAGCACATCAAGCTGAAACGAGCCTAGGATAGACCCCGCCGCAAATGCGCTCGCGTGTAGGCCCCCGACGGTAAAGCTGAGGCTTAACTCATCGCGCAAAAACACGATCACCGGCCCCAATGATGACTGGTAAAACGCAAAAATCGCCGCCATGGCATACAGCACCCAGGTCAGGCGATCCCGTTGATAGGTTGAAGAAGTAGCCATTAACCCCATCGCACGACGACAGAACTCCAGGTATAGCCAGTGCCCGCGCCAGTTAGCAGCAGCAAATCGCCGGGCTTAATCTTGCCTTGTTGTAAGCCCAGTTCCACGGCCAGCACCTGATCCACACTCTGGACATGGCCGTAATCTTCCAGATACACGGATTGCTCAGGCGTCAGGCCGATAGCTTCCAGAATTTGGTTATAAAACGAGCGTTTCATATGCGTGATGCCCAGAAAAGCCACATCCTCGAAGGTCGCGCCGCTTTTGTCCAGCGCCTCGCGCATGACGCGCGCGAAATTTTCCAACGACACCGCGCCGAGCCGCTCGGACATATACTCGCCATCCGTCACATCTAGGCGGCCTTTTACCTCGCCCACAGTGGCCGAAGCCCCCGCCGGGATAGCCGCTTCGGTCAGGATGACCGATTCGGATAAGCTGCCATCCGTCAGCGCAGCGGCGCCCAAAATCAGATTTTGGGTTGCGCCACGCTGCAAGACCATCGCGCCTGCGCCCGCGCCAAAATTAAACATGAAGCGCGCGCGCTGGTTTTCGAAGTTAATCAGGTCGTTTTCGCGGCTCGCAGCGGCCAGCACGACATATTCCAGGGCTGGGTCGGCCAACATCATGCCGCGCGCCATATTCAGCGCGATAGGCGCGCCGGCGCATAGGGCGTACATTTCAAAGGCATAGGCATTCTCCGCGCCGATATTATGCTGAATCTTGGCTGCCGCATTCCAGACCACATGGTCTTTATGCTCGCTGCCATGCGAGATGACGAGATTAACCTGCTCGGGGTCTATGCGGGCTTGCTGAAGGGCCTTATGAGCCGCCTGCGTGGCCATCATGGTCACACTTTCGGCCTCGGTGGCAATATGCCGTTGGCGAATACCCATCTTTTCATGCAAAATATGTTCAGGAATGTCTGTTTGAGGAGCCAGCTCAGCCGCTGTTTGGATGGTCGGTGGAAAGTACGTACCCCATCCGATAATACCGACGGTATCAGCCATGGAGTATCTCCTTATGTGTTTAGTTTGTATCGTGCCGCAAGGCTGTTTTAATTTCGCATGATTCAGTATAAACGTTTAAGTGCTGTTGCTTTAGCTTAACATTTTTCGCGAAGCAAAGCACGCCTGTGATAACATAATGCCATATGACACCAGTATTCGCATGGACAATTGAAGCCATTTGCCAATTAGCACCGCGCGATGACATCGCCGAGAAGGCGGTGTGGTTAGCTAACCATGCTCAATGGATTTCCCTGGGCAAGGATAAACAATATGCTTGGGGGGAATACCTCGGCAAAGCACCGTATGCTAGCCAGACTGTGCTAGACCTGGAAAAATTCATGCAACAGGGCGCTATTGATGGCACCTGCGATTGTGCGACGCGCGTCTCTCCCTGCAAACATCTGTTGGCCCTGGCGATGATCTTTTTGCAAGCGCCCGAACGCTTAACCTACGACAACCAGCCCGATTTCGTTTTGGCTTGGCAAGATAACGCTCCGCCAGATGAGCGAAAACAAAAAGCCCGCCAAACGCGCCAACAAAATCGCCAGGATAGCATTCGTGAAGGGCTCGACGAGCTAGAAATCTGGCTGCGCGATATCCTGCGCGAGGGGCTTTCTAGCCACCAAGCCCAACAAGCAGCCCAATGGCAGCAACGCGCCGCGCGAATGGTGGATGCCCAAGCGCCCAACGTCGCCAATACCCTCAATCGCATCGCCGCCACCATCAATGACGGGCAGGATTGGGTTATACGTGTGCTGCACGAGATCGGGCAGTTGCAATTTCTCATTGAAGCGTACCGCCAATACGACCAATCTTCGCCCCAGCGACAGGCCGACTTGCGTATGGCGCTGGGGTGGGGGCAACGACAAGGCGACCTAGAAGAAGAGGCCGTGCATGATGAGTGGGTTGTCCTGGATTCCGACCGCGCGAATGTGGATGACAACCTCGTTAGGCAGTTCACGTGGTTATATGGCCAACATCACCAGCGCTACGCTTTGGTAACAGATTTTGCGTCTATGGGCCGCAGCATGCCCGCGCACCCCGAGCCCACGAAAATATTCTGGGCCGATATGCACTATTACCGCAGCGAGGTTCCTTTACGGGCTATCATGAAGCTCGAATACGCCAAACCACGCAGCGCTATGTTCAACTTCACCACATTGCCGGGCATCTTACCCGCCATCGATCATTATCGCGAGCAACTCCAAAAAATGCCCTGGTTGCGGGAATACCCTTTCATGCTGGCCAAGGTTCAATTTATCCGTAAATCTGAGCACACCTGGATCATTCGCGACCCGGACAACCACATCTTGCCCCTGGCACCTGCTTTCCAACAAGGCGAAATCATCTGGACGATCAGCCAAGGGGGATACCTCATGGTGTTCGGGGTGTGGGATGGCACCTGGTTTTGGGTTCGGGCCATCTACGACGGGCACCGTATGATAGCGATGAGCAATCTGTAACGCGCAATCGGCAAAACAACGAACGACCTGCATAAGAACCAGCCATGGACGAAAAAGCCAGAATTCCACGCTTAGAAGACTATGCCGCCGCCGCCATTGTGGGGGCCGGGCGCAAGGCCATTCCTCACCTGCCGCCCGATACACCCTTGGGCAAGCTCTTGAGCCAATTTGACGCGATTGAAGACCCGGCCAACCGATTGCTTAAAACGCTCGCGATCATGGTCTACTATCATCAAATCGGGTGGGTGCCTGTGCAGGATCATAGCCCTGCACCCGCATCCCAATGGCCTGCCCCGTCCCAGCCGGTCATGCCCGCGACGATCTTAGAACTCTTCTTTCACTTTACCGAACCCACCTGGACTGCGCTTATGAAAGATTGGGCGCGGTTCGTTGGCCAGCTTGAGATGAGCGTCCCGCCGGAGATAATCCCCCAAACCCTCAGAAGAGTTGCCTACTTTCCCCATCTGGTGCCATATTGCTATGCGTATATCATGCCCTGGGCCGATTGGCTGCTCACTATGAAAAACGACGAGCCTCCCGAGCAAGTTTGGGCAGCCCGCTACGACCGCGCGCGCATGGTATCTGCTTATGAACGGTGTTCGCTTGGCCGTGGCACCGCCGTTTTTCTGTCCATCTACATGCACGAACCAGACATCGCCTACGAAGCGCTCTGGCAGCGCTGGCATAACGAGAAGCTCACGGCCCAAGAACTCGAAACAACATTCGCGTGTCTGCAACCCCATCGGATAGAGAGCGACTATCAGCATACAGCCCCATTCCTAGAGCGCATCTACCATCGCAACATTACGACTGCGGCACGCGACCATATACGCCGGGTGGCCATGTCTGTCCCGCAGAGTCCTAGTAAAGAGCGGAACCTGGAACGTGCCAAGGTACACTTCCGGTTCGTCCCCGCGCATGACCAACAAGGCAATATCATCAGCCAGATCGAATACTTGCCGATTGCGGTTAACTATGAAACGCAAAACAACCCCGAAAATATCATCGATGGTTTGTGGGATGAACCTCATTTTGAGTACCCCCTACAGCCTGAAGAACGCGCGGGGTACAATCTGCTGCGCTATACGCCCAAAGATCGGCTGGCAGAGCTATGGGGCATAGACTATACCGTCTTTTTTCGGGCGGTGATGCAAACGCCCAGTATCTGGATATGGGCGGCTTGCTGCCAAAACCTGAGTGATGACCCCGACGAAGCGGCCAAAGCCGCGCGCTACTTTTTGGGGCTGATGCGCGAACGACCGATCATTCATTCGGGCCTGACGCATCTCTCGCGCTACTTGACCGCCGCCAACATCGTGCATTATCTAGAAACAAGCCGTTCGCATGCAGATCGGTTGCTGAGCGTGCTCATGCTGATGTCCGAAATGTCCCCACCCGACGAATACCTGACAAGGCTCGTTCTAGCCCTGCTGGATAAACTTAACCTTGAAGAATGGCGCATCCCCCGCTTACACTGGGAATTAATGGACCGCAGTTTGGTTCACATCGCCATGCACTCTCTGCCGAACCAAACGACGGATTTGCTCGAAGAATTATCTCAGAAGATCAAAAGCCGCAAAACGCCCCTCGCCAAAGCCACAAAAGAGATCGATACCGTGATCGATATGCGCATCAACTTGGATGAACTCGTGTGGCTAATGAAAGAAGATCACAATGAACGCTGACAGCCTCTTACGCCAGCATGCCGAAATCGCTTTCGCCGACGAGCTCGAAAAGCTCGCGGCTATAGACAACCGCCAAAGACCACCCAATTGGGCATTGTCCCCTTGGGCCACCCTCACATACATCATGGGCGGGGAATTGGAAGATGGCACTGTCATCACCCCCAAATATATCGGCCAGCGGCGGCTCATCGAAGTGGCCATCGCGACCCTGGCCACCGACCGAGCGCTCTTGCTGCTGGGTGTGCCCGGCACGGCTAAAACCTGGGTTTCCGAGCATCTGGCGGCGGCCATCTCCGGCGATTCGACCCTATTGGTGCAGGGCACGGCGGGTGCCTCGGAGGAAACCTTTCGTTATAGCTGGAACTATGCCCAACTCCTCGCGCATGGCCCCTCTCGCGAGGCGCTAGTGCCTAGCCCGATTATGCATGCCATGGAAACGGGTAAACTCGCCCGGGTGGAAGAACTCACGCGCGTTCCGGCAGATGTCCAGGATGTGCTCATCACCACCTTGTCGGAAAAAGCGCTCGCGATTCCCGAGTTAAATACCGAAATCCAGGCCGTCAAAGGCTTTAACGTCATCGCCACGGCCAACAACCGCGACCGAGGCGTGAACGAGCTTTCCAGCGCATTGAAGCGGCGTTTTAATACCGTGATTTTGCCCCTGCCAGAAAACATTGATGAAGAAGCGGCCATCGTGAAAGCGCGCGTCGAGAGCCTGGGCCAGGCCTTGGAATTGCCCGTGCAACCGCCCACCATGGAAGAAATCCGCCGCGTCGTGACCATCTTCCGCGAGCTACGCAACGGCCAACGCGCAGATAACCACCAGCCGCTCAAGCGCCCTAGCGGCACGCTAAGCACCGCCGAAGCCATTTCGGTCGTTAGCCATGGCTTATCACTCGCCGCGCATTTCGGCACTGGCGTCCTCTCGGCCCACGACATCGCCGCCGGGTTGGTGGGCGCGGTGATTCAAGACCCCATGCAAGATGACATCGTTTGGCGGGAGTATGTCGATACGGTCATTGCCGAGCGCGAAAGCTGGCGAGACCTGTATGAGGCTTTAATCGGATTACAAAATGCCCGCCGCACAAACTGACATCAAAATCTGTGGCGTCCGCCATCATGGCCCCGGTTCGGCCTATAGCTTACATGTCTTGCTGAGAAGCTACCGGCCTACGATGCTGCTGGTAGAAGGCCCGCCCGAAGCCGACGACATCGCGACAGACATCGTGCGCGAGAATATAGAATATCCCATCGCCTTGATGGTGCACCAGGTAGGCCGCACCGACCGAGGTCTGTGTTATCCCTTTGCCGAATATTCACCAGAGCTACAGGCCATCTATTATGCCGAAATATATGACATCCCCTTGCGGTTTATGGATTTGCCCGTTACGCATCTGATGGCCATGATGGATGAAGAGCAAACCGACCTAAACGAATTTCTGGCGCGCCAACGCCTGAACCCAGAGACCGCTTCGCCAGACATCCTGGCCATTCAACAAGACCCCCTGGGCACGCTGGCCCACGCCGCAGGTTTTCCAGATGGTGAACGCTGGTGGGAACATCTCATCGAACGACGCGGCAAGCCCGAGGATGTCTTTCCGGCCATCTTAGAAGCCATGCAAGCCCTGCGCGATGAGGTCGCCGACGCCATTGATGACCTGACGATGCTGCGCGAAGCTTATATGCGGCGGATCATCCGCGAAGCCCTCAAAACCGAGCCCGAACGGCTGTTGATCGTCTGCGGAGCCTGGCACGCCCCCGCCTTACACACCATGCCCCCTGCCAGTCACGATAATGCTTTGCTCAAGGGCCTGCGCAAAGAAAAGGTCAATGCGGTGTGGATTCCCTGGACGCAAGGCCGCCTAGGATCGGTGAACGGCTATGGCGCCGGAATCCTCGCGCCAGGATGGTACGAGCATATCTGGCGCACCCCGGTCGAAGACATCACCCAGAATTGGATGGTCAAAGTTACAAAGAGCCTACGCAAATTTGATGTCGAGGCGTCTTCTGCGCAGGCCATCGACGCTATCCGCATGGCCGAAACCCTAGCAGCGATGCGGGGCTATACCACGCCGGGGTTGGATGAACTCAACGAAGCGGCCCTATCGGTCTTCTGCATGGGGGATGACGAGCTATTGCAACGTGCGCTCATGCCTTTGCTGCATGGCGAAAAGATCGGGCGCTTGCCCGAAAACATGGCCGTAACGCCCCTTATGTGCGACATCCAACAAGAGCAAAAACGCCTGCG
This sequence comes from Anaerolineae bacterium, assembly GCA_034437075.1. Classification (GTDB taxonomy): domain Bacteria; phylum Chloroflexota; class Anaerolineae; order Aggregatilineales; family J027; genus DAOTVD01. The sequence continues at coordinate 9,016 of DAOTVD010000399.1, read as the reverse complement.
CCTGAAGCCCAAACCCGAGCCTACCGAGCTTCGGCTGAATCTGCGAGAGGCTCGCCATCGCGAAAAAAGCCAGTTTCTATACCGGCTCTTGCTGCTGGATATTCCCTGGGGGTATCCCTATCCGGTAGAGAATCAGAAAGGCACCTTTAACGAACGCTGGGAACTGAACTGGGAACCTATCGTGGAAGTCAAGATCATTGATGCCAGCGTGTGGGGGAATGCGCTCTATGAGGCGGCCACAAACCGCGTGCATGCCGAACTGCAACAAGCCGACAGCTTGCCCGAGTTGCTAGAATGGTTGCAAAAGGTGCTGGTCGCCAATCTGCCCGAGTCCGTGCACGATGCGCTAGAACAGATTCAAGCGCGCGTGGCCCTGGCGGCGGATATTTTAGAAATGCTGTCGATCTTGCCTGAACTCATCAATATTGCGCAATATGGCGACGTGCGCGCCTACGATGCAGAACTGCTTATCGTGGTGGTCGATCAGTTGGTCAAGCGCGTATGCGTGGGGCTGAGTACCGCCGTGCTGAACCTGGATGATGACACCGCCTCGGCGTATTTCAAGCATATCCAGGCCGTGGATGCGGCCTTACGCGCCATGAATCGTAATTTGGATGGGTGGCACGCCGCCTTAGGGCGTACCCTGGATGAAGACCGCGTGCATGCGAAGCTGCGCGGCTATGCCTGCCGCATTTTGCATGAAGCCGACATCCTAGATGTGGAGGACGTGACGATTTACCTCAATGGAGCGCTAGCCCCGATCCAAGAGCCTTTCGCGATGGCAAGTTGGCTAGAAGGCTTTTTGAGTGGCAGCGGCTTACTCTTATTGCATCAAGATCAATTACTCTGGTTACTCTCCGATTGGGTCACACAACTAAAAGAAGAGACATTTATCTTGATTTTGCCCCTCTTGCGCCGCACCTTCACCGAATTGCCGCCCAACGAACGCGCGCAAATTGGCGAACGGATACTGCACGGCCAGCCCGCTACGACCAACTCTCTGACGAACGACCCGCATTTTGACCAACAACGCGCCGACGACAGCCTGGCCATCATTCGCGAACTCTTGGGGTGGTCATCACCCAGCGCCTAAACTCCCATCAATATCGAAGGAGCCATACCCATGCCTCAAGATCATGATACATCGCCAGATGCCATGCGCGCGCGCCGTTGGCGCTTGATCTTGGGGGGCGATGACGCCGACGGAACGCACTATGAACTGGATGAAGACGACGCCCATATCGATACCCACCTCGATATTTTATATGACTACGACTTCCGACCCTTACCGCCTCTGCCTGAGAGAACCGTCCCTGAAAATTTATGGAATAAGGAGGAACAATTCAGCCCATATTCATTTAGAGAGCGAGAAGAAGACCGCTGGAACCGCCGAGGGAATCAATTTCGAACCCGAAGAAAAACAGAAAATAACATCATAGATTACTATGAGCGCTGGGGAGAGGATGACGACTCGCCGCTGGGGGTCTGGCTAGACGGTATTCGCCGCACTTTTCCTGAAGGCGCCGTGCGCGTGATGCAACGCGACGCCATGGAGCGAAATGGCCTGCTAGAGGCCCTGCTAACGACCGATGCCCTAGATTACATGGAACCCGACATCCACCTGGTTAGCGATATTCTCGCCATGCGGGACCGCATACCCAAAGAGTATCATGGTAATGCCAAACGCCTGATTGCGCGGTTAATCGACGACCTGATAGCCCGCTTGCGCATCCCGGCTCAGCGTAGCCTGCACGGCAGCCTCAGCCGCGCCGCACGCAAACTGCGTCCCCGGCCCTACGAAATCGACTGGCGGCGCACGATTCAGGCCAACCTGAAACATTATCAACCGGAATACCAGACCATCATTCCTGACCGGCTTATCGGCTATGGGCGTCAACGGCGCAGCTTACATGAAATCTTCCTTGTGGTGGATCAAAGCGGCTCGATGGTAGCCTCAACGATTTATGCCAGCATCTTCAGCACGGTGTTGGCCAGCTTACCGGCCCTGAAAACCTATCTCTTTCTATTCGACGAAATAATTTATGATATGAGCCGCGCCTTAGACAACCCTATGAACCTGCTTTTTAATATGAAAGTGAACCTTGGCAGGGGCACGAACATCAGCGCCGTTCTGGCTTATACGCAGCAAAACATCACACGCCCAGAAGATAGTATCTGTGTTCTCATCACCGACCTATATGAAGGCAAGAAACCCGACCGCATGCTGAACCATATCGCGACAATGGTCAATCGGGGCGTCCAGGTGATCGTTTTGTTGGCCCTGACGAATACGGGTACGCCCAGCTACTCGCACGAAAACGCAGAAGCAGTCGCCGCGTTAGGCGTTCCAGTGTTCGCGTGCACACCCGACCGCTTCGCCGACATGATGGGAGCGGCCATTAACGGCGACGATATTCATTTCTGGGCCGGGCGCGCAGGGTTTTACACCATACGTCCCGAGGATACCCCACCGCGTTAGAGTAGGGGGGAAGCTGGCATCCGCCTAAAACGGGAATAAGAGCGGAATCACCAGCATAGCAATGGCAAACATGAGGCTGCTCAACGGCACACCCACCTTGACGTAATCGATAAAGCGATAATTTCCGGCGCCCATCACCAGGGTATTCACGGGCGAAGCTACCGGCGAAGCAAAGGCCATCGAAGCAGCCATGGCCACCCCCATCAAAAAGGGCTCTGCCGAAACACCCAGATCACGCGCGGTCACCAGCGCCAATGGCGCGATAATGACCGCCGTAGCGGTGTTGGAAAGCACTTGCGTAAAGACCATCGTCAGCCCGAACAAAGCCGCCAACACCGCCAGCGGGCCGAGCTCGCCGACGCTAGCCGTTAGTCCATTGGCCAGATCATCAATCAGCCCGACCTTAACCAGCGCGGTGCTCATCGGCAACATGCCCGCGATGAGGATCAGGCTTTTCCAGTCGATAGCATCATAGGCTTCGTCCATGGTCAGGCATCCGGCTAAGACCATCGCCACAGCGGCCAGTAGAGTAGCCTGAACAGTGGGCATGACATCCAGCACGAGCAACAACACCATACCGAACATAATCAGCGCGGCTAGGGGGGCTTTATTGCGATGCGGCGCGCCCATCATGCGCTCGGGTTGGCCCAGCACCACGTAATCATACACATTATCTTTCAGGGCTAGGATGTCGTGCCATAGGCCCTGCACGAGCATAATATCGCCGCTTTCCAGGCGTGTATTTTTGATGTCGTGTTGCGCATCGAGGGCTTCGCCGGGTTTGCGGATGCTGAGCACCGTCAGGCGATTGCGCTTGCCAAAGCGAATATCGACCAAGGTTTTGCCGACTGCCTCCGAACGCGGCGTCACCAAAACTTCGGCAATGCCGCCTTCCTGATTGATGATCGTGTCGCGGTCGCTTGCCTGGGCGGGTTGGAGCGCCAGCGTTAAATCGGCAATCGCGCGGCCCATATCTTCCTCGGAGCCACGCACCAACAAGACATCATTATGCTGTACGATGGTCTCTGCGCGTGGGTGCACCGGATCAACGCGCGAGGATTCCAGGGTCAGTTGTTGGGTGCCTACGCGCAATAGGGGCATGGGTTCGGCAGGGCGCAGAATCTCCAGCACCAGCAGATTATAGCGCTCGGGCAAAGACACATCATCCAAGGTTTTGCCTTTAATGGGCGAGGCATCACGCACCCGCAAGCGATAGATATTATCCGGCAAGCGGTACATATCTAGCAATTCTTCGGGCGTTTCCAGGCGGGCATCTTTCTTGGGGGGTGGGGCGTTGGGCAAAAGACCCCGCCCGAAGAAAAACATAAACGCAATACCGCTCATCAGAAGCAGAATGCCAACAGGGGTGTAATCGAAGAAGGCAAAAGTGGGTAATCCTTCATCCCGCAAGGTGTTGTTGACGATAATATTGGGCGGGGTGCCAATGAGCGTGAGCGCACCCCCCAGAGAAGATGCAAAAGCCAGGGGCATCATCAGGCGCGCGGCGTTAATTTGCGCGCTCGCAGCCAGGGCCAGGACAGCGGGCAACAAAACCGCGACCGTGCCCGTATTGCTCATAAAACCTGACAGCGCCGCCACAGCGACCATCAGCACAATCAGCAAGCGCGCTTCGTTACGCCCGGCGACGCGCAAAATCCGCTCGCCGATAATAGCGGCCAAGCCCGTTTGAAAAATGGCGCCGCCCACGATAAACAACGCAGCAATGGTAATGACTGCCGTGCTAGAAAAACCGGCGATGGCTTCGCTGGGGGTCAGCACATTCGTGAGCATAAGCGCAACGACGACGATCAGCGCCACGACATCGATGCGCAACCATTCTGTCAAGAAAAAGACAATAGCAAACACGAGTATGGCAATCGTCCATACTTCAGGCGCAAGATCAAACATCTATTAGGTTGTCCCCCAGTCTAGTACAATTCCCCAGTATTGTAGTGTTTGCGTGTGCGCCCTAACAGGCTCTTTTTAGCCCCCACACGATTATTGAGGCGGGCAGGGCTCCACCCGATAGATATCGCGCTCGGCGAACGATAGCACGCGCTGGTAGCGGTTATCCTGCACCCAGGCCACCAAAGACTCGGGCGAGAAAATCTGCCAGAGTTGGATCGCGCCCCCGCCTTCGCCCGAGACAATCAACTGGCCGGTGGTGTCAAAATCCAGCGAAAAGGGAATATCTTCGGCATCGAAGCGCTGCAATTCGCCCCCCTCGATGATGTCCCACAAAATGAGGCTCGTATCTGCCGCGCCGGAGATGGCCTGGCGGCCATTGGGGCTAATCGCGACACTCCACACGGATTCGACGTGGGCATCAAAGCTGAAGCGTTCTTCGCCCGTTTCGACATTCCACACGATGACGCGCGTATCGCGCGAGCCCGTGACCGCTGTGCGGCCATCGTTGCTCACCGCCAGGCTATAGATTGTGGCGGTGTGGCCTTCGTAGCGGCGGATCGGCGTCTGATTCGCTAAATCCCACAAGACCATGATTCCGTTACGGGTGCCCACCAGCGCCTGGTTGCCCTGGGGCATAAAGGCCAGGCTAAAGACCGCGCCATCTGTGCTGGTGAATTCACTCACGGCCTCGCCAGTTTCCAGATTCCACAAAATCATGCTCTGATCCTGCGCTGCCGAAAGGGCCAAGCGTTCCGTCGGGTTAAAATCTACCGATAAAATATCGTCTGTGTGACCTTGCAACTCGTAAATGGTGTCGCCCGTGTTCATGTCTACCAACCGCAGCAGGCCATCTCGCGAGCCGACCAACGCGCGTGTTTCATCCTGGCTGATGGCTAAGCCCCTCAGGGGCGTTTCCACATTCACGATGGTGCGTTGGGCTTCGCCGCTGGCCAGATCAATGACGCGCAAATGCCCATCCGTAGAGCTAGCATAGGCGCTTTGGCCATCCTGGCTGAATTCAATGTTTAGAATGCGCTCGGCATCCGTGGCGATGCGTCCCAATTCGCCGGGGTGGCGTATGTTCCATAAGCGGATGGTGGTATCGGTGCCGCCAGAAACTGCGAATTGGCCGTCGGGGCCGCTGGCCACACTCAGCACCGCCGAGCTACCTTCCCGAACGCTCTCGACATGGCCCAACATGCGGTACAGTTGGTCGCCGGTCTCGGCATCCCAGATTTCAATCGCGCCGTCCACGGTGCCAGATAAGATAAAGCTACCGTCGGGCGTATAATCGACATCTTCAATTTCAATATTTTCGCCTTCTAAGCGCTGGATGGATTGCCCCGTATTCAAATCCCACAGGGTCAGGGTGCCGTCAATCGCGCCAGATACGGCCACATCCCCACCTGGGGCGATGGCCACGCCTTGCACCGCGCTTTGGCTCTCGAAGCGCCGGATTTCTTCGCCCGTGGCTAAATCCCACAAGATATGCACGCCATCCCGCGCCCCAGAAAGCGCGCGCGCGCCATCCGGCGTGAGGTCTGCCGAGAGCACCGCTGCATTACCATGGCCTACGAATTGGCGAATTTGTTGCCCCGCCACGACATCCCACAGAATGAGCGTGCCATCGCTGGAGGTGCTGAGCACGCGCGCGCCATCCGCGCTGTATGTCACGCTGCGCACAGGCAAGATATGGCCCTCTAGCATATGCCGCACCTGACCCTGTTCGACATCCCAGATGATAACCGCGAAGTCCCCCGCGCCCGATGCTACGGTATCCCCCAGCGGGCTAAAGGCGACATCTTCCACATCGCCGCGATGCTGGCCCAGCGGGCGCGTCTCGCTCATGGAGAGGTCGCCATTCGGGTCAAACAACAAGCGTTCATCCGTATCAAGATGCCAGCGCACCTCAAACCCGCTGGCAATATCCCACAAACGCACGCTGGAATCCGTAGAGCCCGAGACGATCAAATCTTGATTGGGGCCAATATCCACGCTCGCGACGCGCGCTTCATGCCCCTGAAAGACCTCACGCGTGCCCGGCGCCAGCGCGACTTCCGCCAAAGTGCGGAACGACTGCACCGAAGGCTGGCCGCGCAAATTGGCTTGCAAACCCAGCACTAGCGCCAGGTCAGAGTCATTATTGACAAAGGCCTCGCGGGCGCTGGCCTCTAGGGCCAAGCTCTGAGAGAGGGCGGCGTTGGCATCGCTGGTGGCCCGCGCCATTTCGGCATCGGAGGCTTCGCGTTCGGCGATGCGGCTTTGGTTTAGGGCCAGCCCGACGAGCGCCAAAGCCACGGCGAAGGCCACGGCCAACACGCCCACGATAATTTGCAAGCGTTGGCGGGCGCGTTCTTCCAGCTTGGCTTCGCGTTGTTGGCGTTCGCGTTCTAGGGCGTCTTGGCGTTTGCGCTCGTCCAAACTGGCTTGTAAATATTTGCGTTCATCCTGAGTGAGCGCCAAGTTGGTTAATTGCGACCAGGTTTCGTATTGTTCTAGGCGGATACCGCGCAACAAAAAGCTGACCTCGCGCCCGTTGTTTTGCCATTCGTTGCTCAGCACGGCCAGGCCGCGTTGCATGCGCACATCATTGCGGCTTTCATCCAGCCAATCGCGCAGGCGTTGCCATTCGCGGATGATGGCCTCGTGGGTCACCTCAACCGTTGGGCTGCGGGTTTCGGGGTCGCGGTCGAAGGTCAGCAAGCGCGACTGGCCCAGGATATCGACCACCGAGCGCGTCGCATCGGTATTGCCCAACATGGATGTGATCTCGCCCAACAGCGCCCGGCGGCGGGTGTCTTCGGTGCCTTCACCCAGGGTAATCAGGCGCAAAAATAGCTGGCGGGTGACTTCGCGCTGTTCGTCACTAAACATTTGGTACAGTTCATCCGCACGCCGGGCCAACGACCCCCGCACCCCGCCGATTTTGTTATAGGCTTCCTGGCTAATCATGCCCCCTTCACGACGCTCAAAGAGTTCGCTGAGCGCATATTGCAAGAGGGGTAGGGCGCCGGGCTGCTCGTTAATCTCGCTGATGATGGCCCCCACTAGGCTCGGATCAATGGCCACCCCGGCCCGGCGCGCAGGTTCGATGATGGCTTCTTCTAGCTCGATGGAGGACAGCGGCACAACGACCTCGGTACGCGCGCGCATGAGTTGGCTAATCTGCGGGCGCAAGAGAGGCCGGTCGTAGAAGTCCGCGCGGACGGTAATCACCACGCGGATGCGGGTATCTGGCTCGGTGACCGCCGCATAGATGCTTTCTAAAAATTGGTTGGTAATCTCCGTATTTTCGACCAGGGTAAACAGTTCTTCGAACTGGTCAATGAAGATGAGCAATTCGGTTTCGTCATCATCGGGCAGAATTTGATTAACGGCATCCACCAGGCCCCGCTTATTGGTGCGCAACTGTTCCACCAGATTCATGGGCGGGTCGGCAGCCAGGCTGATAAGCATGGTAGCCAGTTCTGCGAAGGGTTGCGAACTGGGCACGATCTCGCCAAAGTACCAGTTTTCGGCGTTGGGGATGCCCCCACGCCGAATGCGCGGAATAAGCCCGGCCTTCACCACGCTCGATTTACCGCTGCCGCTAGGACCGACCACGGCTAGAAAACGGTGCAAGGGATCGCCTGTTTCTACCATCCGATCAAGCAGACTTTCAATGAGCACCGTGCGCCCGAAGAAGTTCTCCGAGTCTGCTTCTTGAAAAGCACGCAACCCCTTGTAGGGGTTGGGGATAACTTCCTGATCAAGCGCCGTCGCGCGGATGGCCTGGCGCGCGGCAGCAGTTCGCCCGCGATCCAGGCCGCACGCTTCGCGGAAGGCACGTGCCATGCTCAGCGCATCCGGGTAGCGCTCGCTGGGTACGAGGGCCGTCGCGCGCTGGATGACCTTATCCAACGCGGCGGGTAAATCCGAGCGCAGCTTTTGCAACGAGGGTAGCTTTTCGCTCGTGCGGACTGCGATCAGTTGGGTTTCGGAGAGCGTCGAAAGGTGGGGGAAGGGGTGTTCGCCAGTCAACAATTCGTAGAGGATGATCCCCAGGCAATACAAATCGGTTTGGGGTGAGGTTTCTAGCCCGGCGATTTGCTCCGGCGCGGCATAAGCCGGGGAGCCCATGCTACTGAAGGTATCATCGTCTTCTTGGGCACTGCTCAAAATCTGAGCGATGCCGAAATCGGCCAAGTAGGCGTTGCCTTCTTCGTCCAGCAAGATGTTTTCGGGTTTCAGGTCACGATGCACCACGCCATAACGATGTGCGAGCGTCAGCGCGGCGGCCACCTGGCCCAGCACATGCGCGATGTCGCCAATATCCCAGGGCGTGCCATCCATGGCGTTGCGTAGCGGCCCGCCCCGCAACCAGCGCATGACGATATACGCGCCGTCGGGCTCGCGCCAATAATCATACAGCGGCACGATGTACGGATGCTCAAGTCCTGCGATCACCTGGGCTTCAGTTTCAAATTGGCGGATAAAGTTAGGATGGTTCGCAAAGGCTGGCCAGATGATTTTGATGGCGACTTCGCGTTCAACGACCGATTGGTGCGCCCGATACACCGCCCCAAAGCCCCCCATACCGACCAATTCACCAATCTCATAACTCTTGATCGTCTTACCGGTCAAGTCTTG
>DAOTVD010000398.1:0-6442 GCA_034437075.1 Anaerolineae bacterium | reverse complement strand
CTCGGCGCAGAGGGGCAGTGTGGTGGGGCGTGGCACGGTAATTTTGGAGTGCCTGTCGCCAGAAAAACCACTGCAAACCAAGCCCGATAAGCAAGCCCAGAACGCCAAGCTGCACCCAATAATCCAGCAGAATATTATGTGGATGTGACAAGTCTGGATCGATCCAATTTTCAGGCAGAATATACGTACTCCGGTAGGCATACAAAAATTGATCTAGCCCAACGCCCGTAATGGGCTGGTCGCTCAAGAGTTCCGCTGTGCTGCGCCAGAGATTCAGCCGTATAACAGATGTGTTGTTCTCGAAATTGAGGAGTCCTTGCAGACGCGGAATTATCATTGAGAGTGGGATCAACGCGATGGCGCCACCCAGGGTCAGAGCGCCCAGCACCGGCAGCATGCGCTGGCCTTGCCAGGCGAGCAACATAACGGCAATGGCCGCCGGAATCCCCAACAATAGCCCGCCCAAGCTTTGGGTGAGCAAAAACGCCACGAACATAAATCCGCCCGTCACCAAGGCCAAAATACGGCGCCACTCGCTTACTGGCAAGGCCAGATAGGCCAGAGCAAAGGGCAAGCACCGCCCCAGATAGAGCGCTAGGCTATTTGGCGAACCATACACGCTGGTCAGGCGGCGGGCGCCTTCTTGTGTCAACACGATATTTTGTTCGGTAATAAAGGTGGCGAGCCCTATAGCAGAAAGCAAAAATCCAGTAAACAGTAGCGCTTCCACCAAAAAGGCCAGATCACGCAGATTCGGTTTTAAGAGCCGGATCAACGCATAGAACAAGGCAGGGCCAATGATCATAATGCGTAAGTGGCGCAAAGCCGTCGGTAGCAAGTCGCTCCATAGTAAAGAGAGTATACCCACGGCTACCAACGCTAGCATGAGCCCATCCAAGGGATGGAGTTGCATATCTCGCAGGCGGGGCCATGTATGGGACTTAGCAGAATCGTAGAATATGCGGCTCAAGGTCGCCACGACGGTGACGGTCAGCAGGATGTCTACCAGGGCTAAAGCCCGGAAGAAGGGGTCGAGGTTCGACGAAAAAAATGCCGACCAAAACAGCACTTGCAACAACCCAACCCAGGGCCGATTAAAGATAATGATGGCCGTGATAATTAACCCGAAAAAGGCTAGCCAAGTGCTGGGCGCAAAATACAACAGGCTAGAGGTTGCAACGGCTGTCAAAGCGGTTGGCAGATCGCGCCGCAAGGCTGTGGAGAGGGTTTCGTGCCAGGTCAATAGTGCCCCCAGCATGACCACGCTAGAAAAGAACAAGCCTAGCAGCATATCCCCTAGATTGCGCAGGCTACGCATAGAGGGCAAGCGTAAGTTATGCCAGGGGAGGCGTAAGCCCAGGCCAAGCGCTAGCAGCAAAGCCCCCAAGAATAGCGCTAGTGCTAGGTTGGCGGGCCAGCGATTTGCGTCTGGGCTATGACCTACGGCAAAACCCACTATTGGGAAGCGATCATCGCCGAGTTCGGGCCGATGGGTGATGACGGCGATATGGTCATCCACCGTCAAATCATCCGCCACGGGGATGAGGTCAATAGCTGGTTCGCGTTCAGCCGCCGTCAATGGGATAAACGCTTCGCCTTGGCGATTGCGCGGCAGCAAATTGGCAGGCTGGCCATCAATCGTTACGCTCAGATAGGCCAAATAATCACCGCGTCGCAGTTCTAGGGCGAAAGCATCGCCCCGGAAGGGTATCGTGATGGTATTTTGATCTGCTGCTGGGCCAGCATCCGCGCCCAGGTCGCTGAATGTCCAATCACCATCGTACGTGGCATAGGCCGTTTGGGCTGGGAAACGCCCTGGCGGTATGGCGTCATCTTCCTGCGGGATAGCCGCCGCCCAGGCTTCAGCATTGGGGCGTAGCGCAAATCCCTGAACGGGGTCGTCCGCTGGCGCGTCTGGCCACCAATGATGCAGGATAAGCCCGCCAGCCCAGGGCCATTCTTGCAATGCCCGGGCGTAGGCTTCGGCTGTATAGCGAATTTGTTGTTGGGGCGTGGCGCTGCCCCAGATAGACGGCGGGCCTTGCCAATCGTCCGGCAAGGCATTCCAGCCGAAATTGCCACCCCACACAGGTTTATGCCCGTCCCCTTGGCGCATCATCTCCTCGCGTAGGAGGATAAGTCGCGAAAAATTCAGCCGGTCGATGCCGACTTCGCGATCTGTGGGGGGGGTGTTGAATCCATAAGGCTTTCCAGACACAGCATCAAAGGAATCAGCGCCGCCAAGTTCGTATAGGGCGCGCAAATAAGCGATTTCGTTGAGATTATCCGGCCCATCTTCTACGGTCGGCGCTAGAGATGCGGCAATCACCATAGCGTCTGCATCCGCTGTATGGATAGCTGTATAGGCCGCCTCCAACATGGCTAAGTAGAGCGCCGGACGGGGGTTCAGGTTGCCCCAAGCTTGTTCAATATTGGGTTCATCCCAGATTTCGTAGTGGTCGATGATGTCGCCGTAGCGATTCGCGAGTTGCCCCGCAAATTCGCCATATGCCGCTGGGCTTTCGGGCGGTGCAAACGGATGGCCTGGCGCGCTTCGATGGCGCGCCCAGGGGGGTGTGCCGTTGATAACAGCAACCAAGCGCAAGTTGTCATAAGCCGCGATGGCTTCTACAACGGCATCGTAGGCGGCCCAATCATACTGGCCGGGTTCGGGCTCAATTTCTGACCACAAGAAATGTTGGCGCACCCAGGTGAAGCCGAGCGCGTCAATGGCGGCTAATTCGGCCTCTGGATCGTCGTAGGCTGTCAAAGCCACATTTACACCCGCGATAGGCAATCGGTGGGGGAGTTCGCGCGTTTGGGTTGCTAGCGTATGTCCCCGCGTGGCCTGCGCATAATCGGCCTCAGCCGCACGCCATGCCCCGAATGCGACTACTGTGCCGAGAACGACCGCCCAAAAAAACCACCAGTCGCGTTGCATGTCAGTTTGCCCAGCGCGGATGTGACGCCTGGCCATCGATGGTAATCTGCTGGGTTACGCCGCTAGAAACCTCGACGATCCACAGATTGCCCTGGTAGATGACAGCGATATGTGTCCCCGAGGGGCTCCATACGAATTCGCTAGGTTGTGTTTCATTAAATGGACGAATACCGGGCCGTCCTTCGGGCGGGAAGATGCGGCGCGGATTACTGCCGTCCCGGTCTGCTACGATCAGATCATATTCGCCACCCAGGCTATCGAACGGATCGCGCGCCTGGAAAAACGCGATTTGATATTCTGGAAAACCTGCTTCCGAATTACGAATGGGGGAATATTGAGGTTGGGCCCAGATGCCCGTTTGTTCGATGGCATTTTCGATGATGAGATTTCGTTCCGGATCGAGGACGGCTACATCGAAAATGACGGAATTCACAGGTGACTCACCCCCGTAGGGCGGGCCGTGGACGGTTGTAATCAGCATTTGGCCATCTCGCGACCAGCTAAGCTCCGGTTGCCAGACCCAGAAATCCTCAATGGCTGTCTGATAATGTGGAAATGTGGTTAGGGTAACAAAATCCCGATTTTCAAGGTCGTACAAACCGATACTATCCGCGCGTGACCAGGCTAAAAAGTTTCCATCCGGCGACCAACTATAATTCGCGCCCCAATAGGAATATACCCCCAAAGAGTTGACGCCTACAATGTCTTGCAGATCAATGGTTTGCCCTGTTTGGCTATCGATACGCATCAGATATAAGTCGTTATAGGCTTGCCATCCGGGAAAGTCGCTACTCGGTTCGGCGGTGGAGTATGTGATAGTGAAATTATCGTCTGGGTACCATCCGCCCGACAGAACGTTATCGGTCAATAGGCGCACTGGCTCTGGATTGGCGGTATCCAGGATGGCCCATAGTTCATTCGTAAAGTCTTCATCGTCTTCATTATCGGTGTAGCGTGTAAAGAGGAGTTGCCGCCCATTGGCTGAAAGGTCGAAGACGCGCCCATCCAGCCCGCCAGCAACGGTCAAGGGGCGGCGGTCGCGAGCATTGCCTTCGATAAAGTATGCTTGGCCACCCACCAGGTAGGCGAGTTTGCCTTCTAGGCTAATCGGCACATCAACCCCGCCCGTGCCAAAATAGATGAGTTGTTCGCGTGGTTCTTGAATAACCGTCGTTGATGTCTCCGAACACGAAGCTTGTATTCCATTTTCAAAAATACAGCGTTCGCAAATTTGCGCAATGCCGTTTTCGCCCATTTGCGCGATTACCTCGGCCCCTGGGTCGAGCGCATCTGTCGGGATGCGGCGGGTTTCAAAGGCGACATTTTCCTCGAAACACACACGATCTTCTGTTTTGCGCACAATGGTGATGGTCATGCCGTCTTCTAATTGGGTGAAGCGCGATGGTGACACCTCATCCAATTCACCAAGGTCGGCTTCTACACGTCGCAAAAATTCGCCGACGGAAATCGCATCCTCGTATACATATGTGCGCCGCACATCATTATCAATGAGTTCGACCCGTATTTGGGCGGTTTCTGAGGCAGTGTCCGTACAAGCGACCATGACCACCCCAACAAATAGCAAGCATACAAAAACATATTGGTTCATGATGTTAAATCTAGCATGCCCCCTCATACCGCACAAGATGTTATCATACAGATAGATAGCGGTTCAGTAAAATTAGGCCAGATTACGATGACCATTCAACAATACCTCCTGAGTTTGCCACTCGTCAGAACAGCAACGCTGGCCAAAGGCGTTCTGTTTTGGGCGCCCTCTGCGATCTACGAGATTATCACCGACGATGCAGCCGATTTTCGGCGCGCGCGCCAATGGCAAGGTGATGAGCGCACCGATGTGGCGGTGGTTCCTGGGTCAGCTTTAGCTATGCAGTTGCCATTGGTGCAAGAAGGCCGCTTGTTGCCTGTCTATGCTAACCGTGAAACCCTTCTACAAGATGGCGAATTGCTTTCCTTTGTATTCCCTCAAGAACGTACCGGGTTGGATATCGCCAAACTTGATGCCCGCTTGTGTGGGAATAACGCCGGGTTGTATGTCCGGCGTTACGAGCGCTACCCAGCCTTTGAAGTGACCAATGGTTTGAATAGCTACCGTCGCTATTATTACGCGCGCACCAATCAAGGACTCAATACAGACTTGACGGCGGTTAAGCAACGCTTGGGCGTGTCTCTTGTTCCTCATCTGCGTGGCCCTTGGGTCTGGCGTTTGCTACCATCCTGGGACGAAAGCCCCTATGATGACCAACCGACAATCATGATGCGATCTGCTGATTTGCTCGGCAGAGTAGAAAGCGCTACGACGCAGCATAATCTGCGAGCCTATACGCCGCCTGATGAAGAAGACGAAGGCGAAAAGTAATGAAGAAAGCCCGGTGATAAGCCGGGCTTTCTGGTGCAGCGACGTTAGGATGCTAAACGTTAGTACCCTAGTGTGCTACGTAATGCTTGAAGTAGTTGTAGGGCGCCGAGATTGCGCCGATTGACGCCGCCGGTCAGCCCGTTATCGCTCAAGTCGAAGGGCCCACCGCCGCCGACACTATCAATATTGGGGGATAGCGGCTGAAGCGTGTTGTAAACGTTCCACAGCGGTACGCCTGTATTGTTGGCGATGTTCAGGATGGCATCGTTATACGAGCTAAGGGTTTGCGGGTCTACCGAGCCATCATCGGGGATGCTGGCCAAAACTGGCACGACCCCAGCGCCGATAATATTGGATACAACAGCATTGAGTTCTTGCTGGAATGTATCCACCGGTAGGGCGGTGGCATTGCTGGGGGTGAAGGTTACGATCATCACGGCAGGTTGTGCGCGCTCGATCTCGCAAGTGACCGGGTTAGGGTTGGCCGCTGTGCAGTCGCCTGGCGCTAGATTGGGATTGTTCAAGTCGCTTACAGTCCAACCATTTTGCGCAGCAACGCTTGAGGCATTAAAGGCATTATCAGGGAGTGTACCGCCCTGAGTGTAGAAATCGATAATGCTTTGCAGCCCTGCATTGTTGCCGAGCATGTAAGGCCCTTGAGCAAATCCATCTAAGAAATCGGCGGTTGCCGCGAATTCGTCTCCGGCCACACTGAAGCTGGCTGCTGAACGTCCCGCTTGCTGGCCAGATGAGAAAATTGGCGTAACACTATTTGAATCGATAGCAGGGATTTCAGGAACGTCTGCTATTGGTGGCGGTTGAGGGGCTGCCGCTTGCACGGTGATGGCAAACGTCGCGTTTGCCGTGGCCCCCTGGTCATCAGCGAGGGTTACGGTGATGTCGGTGGTGCCTTCCGCGGCGCAATCCACGCCGATGGTGTTCGGGTCAGCGAGGGTTACGGTGGCGACGTTGGGCGCGGTGTTGGCCAGAGGCTCTTGCACGTTGACAGCTTGGCCCTCGGGGTCAGAGTAGGCAATCGGCACGCTGGGTTGCTCGCCCACGGTGCAGGTAACGGGTGCAGGGGCCGTGTCAAAAACGGGTGGATTGTTGGCCACACCTTC
>DAOTVD010000397.1:0-2546 GCA_034437075.1 Anaerolineae bacterium | reverse complement strand
GGCGCGCTCAAATTGAAAATATTCTCATGAAAACCCATGACGCCCCCCGGCGACGTCAGTGAGGGGGCGGCGCGAGCCACCGCCCCCTCGAACGATCACTATTCGCTAAAGCGCTCGATCTGCTTATGCAATTTGGCGCGGTCTACGGTGTCGAAATCCGCGAGTAGCGCGTCGAACTTGCGCATATTTTCGACCATGGCGGGCTTCTCGTGCGCCTCAAAGCGCAGCGTGATGGCGGGTTGCGTATTACTGGCGCGCACCAAGCCCCAGCCGTCTTCGAATTTGGCGCGCGCGCCATCCACCGTCACGACCTCATACTGATCGGAAAGCTGGCGTTGCACTTCGTCAATGATCTTGAATTTCACATCATCCGGCGCGCTGAGGATGATCTCGGGCGTGGCGTACAGCTTGGGCATTTCGTCTAGCAATTGCGAGATGGTCTTGTCGCTCTTGCTGAGGATTTCCAGCGCTTTCAGGGCCACCAGAGGCGCGTCATCGAAGCCGTAATAGTCCTCGCCGATGAAAATATGGCCGCTGACTTCGCCGCCCAGCAGGGCGCCGACTTCTTTCATTTTGGCCTTCATCAGGCTGTGCCCAGCTTTCCACATCAAGGGCTTGCCGCCATGTTTTTCGATTTCCTCTGGCAGCACTGCCGAGGATTTCACGTCAAAGACCACCGTTGCGCCGGGGTGGCGCTGTAGCAAATCGCGCGCCAGCATGGCCAGCAGACGGTCGGCGGCCACATGATGCCCGTGTTCGTCGATCAAGCCGCAGCGATCCGAATCACCGTCAAAGCCGATGCCCATATCCGCGCCGATTTCCTGCACTTTGGCTTCCAGGTCTTTGGTTAGTTCGGGGTCTTCGGGGTTGGGCAAGTGATTCGGGAACGTGCCGTCCGGTTCGCAGTACAGGCATTCGACCTGCACGCCGAGTTTTTCCAACACTTTCGGGAAGTACGCACCGACGATGCCATTCCCGGCATCGACCACGACCTTCAGCGGGCGGTCGCCCAGCTTCACCATCGTTACGAGATGCTCCATATGATCGTTGATCATGCTCGGCTCTTGCACAACGTCGCCCGCGCCCTGCTCAAAATCTTCGTTCTGGATCATGTCATACAGCGCGGTGATCTGATCGCCGTACAGGGCCAGACGGCCATAGGCCATTTTGATGCCGTTATATTGCACGTCCAGATGGCTACCGGTAATCATCACCCCCCCGGCCTTATCATGGGCCGCTGAGGCAAAATAGACTGTCGGCGTAATCACTTCGCCCAAGTCCACCACATGCAGCCCGGTGCTGGCCACGCCCTTCAGCAAGCTGCCCTTTAGCGGGCCCGTAGAAATGCGGTTATCCCCGCCTACAAAGACCTGCTGAATGCCGAATTCACGTTGCACATAACTGCCATACGCGCGCCCAACAGCTTCGGCCACATCCGGGGTCAATTGGGCATCATCACCCGTGGCCGTGCCGCGAATGTCATATTTACGAAAAATATTGTTTGGTATGTTCATGCTTGTTCCTTATCCTCTGATTTTCACATCATCCGTAACTGTGCAGTATGAAAAGGCCCTGTTACAGCGTCTTGATGATAGCGTCAGGATACCTGTTTGGTTGCGTCCATTATAGCGTGGGAAGGGGGCGGATGTGCAACCAGCACACCATGCCGCAAATCTCAACACACTGCGCCGCGAATCTTCCCCCAAACCCACCTAAACCAGATATAATGAGCACAAGCAACCCAACAGGATGCAGAGTTAGGTAACATAATCCACATGAAAAACGTAATTGAAACCACCCTGCCCGGCGTCGGCATCCGGCACGATTTCCGCACCAATGAGGGTTCGCAATTGGGCGTCTTGACACACCACACGGGGCGGCGCGATTTCATCGTCTACGACGAAGACGACCCCGATACGTGCAAGATGATCATGCGCCTAGAAGTCGACGAAAGCCAGGCGCTCTCCGAGATGCTCGGCGGGGCGCATTACACCCCCCAAACTGGGCAATTCCAGCAGACCATCGGCGGCATGACCATCGACTGGGTGCCGATTCATGAGGGCTGGGTGTGTGCCGGGCGCAGCATTCGCGATGTCGGCGTGAAAGCCTCGGATATTTCCATCGTGGCCGTCATCCGCGACGAAGTGATTACGCCCGCGCCCGCGCCAGAATTCCGCCTGATGGCCGGGGATACGGCGGTGGTCGTCGGCACGCCCGAAAGTATCCGACACGTGTTTAGCCTGCTGCAAGGAAGCACGCCCTTTGGGGAATAACGACGCTTCGCTTGACATCGCAGGCATCTTCATAGAACTTGGCATCATCATTATCATCATGGCCATGCTGGCCCGGTTCGCCCGGCGGCTTGGCTTTTCACCAATCCCCTTATATTTGCTGGCTGGTTTAGCGCTAGGCACGGGCGCTATTCTGCCGCTAGATTTGCCCGACGAATTCGTGCAGGTCGGCGCCGAATTGGGCGTTATCTTGTTGTTGTTTATGCTGGGCCTGGCCTATCGCAGCGACGAACTCACCAACAGCCTGCGGAATGC
>DAOTVD010000396.1:0-3116 GCA_034437075.1 Anaerolineae bacterium | reverse complement strand
ATCGTAATAGCGATACTGCTTTTGGTTATCCATACCTAATTGCTTACATCCTGCCCCAGGCGCGGGGCGTTGAGCCGTGCTTAATCCGCTGTATGCTAGCCGAGTTAGGCGTTGTTCTCAAGGGGTAGGGGACTATATCCCCAGGCGGATTGCACCAGATTCGCCCTTGCCAGAGATTTTGGGATTTCGGATATATTGCACATGAGGCTAGTTTGTGGAGGGTTGACCGCATCTTGAGCATTTTAGGCTTTTCCAGAAAAATAATTACCCCTCCCCAGCCCCTCCCCGAATTCAGGGAGGGGCTATTATGCGCACGAGTAAGTTCTCCCCCCGAATTCGGGGGGAGCTAGAGGGGGGTAAAATCAAGACGGTATGCTTTTCGACAAAAGCAAGCGGCATAGTTAAATACTTGGAAAAGCCTTAGAGCCCTTGAGAGCCAAAAATTTTTGCTGCGCTGCCCCGCCTGGCCCACTGTAGGGCGGGCAGATGTTTGGTATACTAGTGTCAAACTAGAATGAACTACCGGAGGACATATGTCTGGTCATAGTAAATGGTCTACCATTAAACGCAAAAAAGGTGCCGAAGACGCCAAACGCAGCAAATTATTCACGCGCCTAACGCGCGAAATCGTGACAGCGGTGCGCCAAGGTGGCGGCGGCGACATGGAATTTAACCCGCGTTTGCGCCTGGCCGTAGACAAAGCCAAAGCGGCCAATATGCCCAAAGACAACATCGAGCGGGCCATCAAAAAAGGCACCGGCGAGGGCGATGACGGCGTCATCTTTGAAGAAATCGTCTACGAAGGCTATGGCCCTAACGGTGTCGCGATTCTGGTGGAAGTCACGACCGATAACAAAAACCGTTCGCTGGCGGAGGTCAAGAGCGCGTTTAACAAAAGCAATGGCTCGTTGGCCAGCGCGGGCGCTGTGCAATGGCAATTCGACCAAAAAGGCTTCATTCAACTGGCGGGCGAAGCGGACTTCGATGAGGTATTTCTGGTGGCCGCCGAAGCCGGGGCCGAGGATGTGGTGCAAGAAGACGGTACCATCAACATCTACACCGCGCGCGAAGACTTGTTTAAGGTCGCCCAAGAATTGCAAGATAACGATTACCACATCGCAGAAAGCCAACTCATCTGGGTGCCGCAAAACGAGATCGACCTGGGGCCGGATGACGCCGTATCGGTGCTCAAATTGCTGGATAAGCTCGAAGACCTGGACGACGTGACCGGGGTGAGCAGTAACTTGAATCTCAGCGACGAAGCGCTGGCCGCGTTCGAATCCGCCTGATATGGTGCGCATCCTTGGGCTAGACCCTGGCACGGCCACCACGGGGTATGGGCTGGTGGAAGAAACGCCGGATGGCACCTTCGTGGCGCACGCTTATGGCGTCATCACCACCCCCGCCAAAACGCCCATGCCCCAACGCTTGCAGCGCATCTACACCCGCCTGAGTGCGCTCATTCGCCAGCACGCGCCGGATGAAATCGCCATCGAACAGCTTTTCTTTGGCAAAAACGTCACGACTGGCATCACCGTCGCCCAAGCGCGGGGCGTGATGCTGCTGGCCGCCGCTCAGGCAGATTTGCCCCTGCGCGAATATAAACCCAAAGCGATCAAACAATCCATTGCGGGTTATGGTAATGCGGATAAAATCCAGATGCAGGTGATGATCCGCGAATTGCTGAATCTGGAGGAACCCCCCCGCCCAGATGACGCCGCTGATGCGCTGGCGGTGGCCATCACCCACCTGAATACCACGCGCTTTGAACGCATGCTGTGAAGCCCGGTATCCTAACAGCCTTTAACATTTCCTAGCCCCCAGACCTGCTATACTGAAGATGATCTTAAAATGGTATTAAAGCATAACCAATCGATGAGAAGAGACGCTATGTTAAAAACGATCCTTCGCTGGTGTTTGCCCGTCTGCGGATTGGGCTTGTTGGGCTTCGTGATGGTCGTTGGCGGGAACCAACCGGCGGGAACACCTGCCCTGGCCCAGGACGATGCTGCGACCTGTCCTGCTATCGTGCAAGAGGCGATTAGCCAGACCCAAATTGCCTGCGCGGCCACCGGGCGCAACGAAGCCTGTTATGGGCATCAGAGCATCCAGGCCCAGGCCAAGCCCGAAGCCAGTAATTTTAGCTTTGATGATGTCGGCGATATTGCCGCCTTGTTGGATGTCCAAGCCTTGCGCCTAAGCCCCTTGGATACCGTGCTGGATGTGTGGGGCCTGGCTCGCCTAGAAGTGCAGGCCAGCTTGCCGGATGGCGCCGCCGAAAACGTGACGCTCATCCTATTTGGGGATGTCGAAATTGAAGACACCGCCGGGGGGGATACGCCGCCCATGAGCGCCTTCACCTTCCAGAGCGGGCGCGACGACGCGCCGTGTGCTGCCGCCCCCGAAAGCGGCATTCTGGTGCAAACGCCCGAAGGCGTGGGCCGGGTGCGGATGCTCGTTAACGAAGTGGTCATTAATCTCGGCTCGACGGCCTTTTTGCAATCTCAGCCCGGCGGCACATTCAGCGTCACCATGCTAGAAGGTGAGGGCGAATTATCCACCGACGATGGGAATTTGCAAATCGGCAGCGGAGAGCAAGGCACCGTCCCGATGGGCAATAACAATACGCCGAGCGGGCCACCAGCGCCGGGCGCTGACCCCGCGCAGGATAATAACCAGGGCTTGCAAAACGTAAGCCAACTGCTGCCCGAAAACCCTTTCGCCCCGACCGAAGACGAAGACGATGATACTCAGGATGACCCGCCCCAGGGCACTGGCGGCGGCGGCTTCGGCGGCGGGGGGGCTAACGATCCTTTCGCGGGCTTAGCCCCCGCCAGCGACCCGCCGCCCGACGCGCCCGCGCCCGGTGCGCCCGGCGAAGCGAGCGGCCCGATGATTATGCGCGTGCCATCCCCGATACCCCCGCCTGCTGCCGGGCCAGCGCCCAGCGTGGTCATTACAGCATGTAGTTCCTCCAGCGGACTCATTGAATACAGCTATAATAACCTGCCCAGCAATGCTGAAATCATCGCGTTTGACGCGCCGAGCTTATTCGCTTTTGCCACGGGTAGCCTCTTCCCGCTGGTGAGCGGCAATAATGACATCTTCACGACGCC
>DAOTVD010000395.1:0-1990 GCA_034437075.1 Anaerolineae bacterium | reverse complement strand
CGTCATTGCTGGCGATTTCCACGACCAAGCTATCGGCGTTTAATTCCCAGCGCTCGATCATCGCCGCGCTGAGCGTCCGTGCATGTTCGAGGAGGGTATCCGAAAAAGACGAGAAGTAGAGATAATCCCGAAAGAGGATTTCCGGTGCGACCGTCTCGGTGATTTTCACGAGCGTGCATTTCGTGCAAAACACCAACTTAAGCGGATAGGTTTCCTCCGGCGCTTGGGGGGTAGCTAACAGCGCATTGGCCAGGGGCGTTTCGCCCAGGTCGAGCACATCATGCAAGGGCGCATAGCCGCAGATGCGGCAACCGTCAATCGTGCTCATGAATGGGCCTCCGGTTGTTGCCAGCGCAGATTCGCATCCAGCAGGCCGTTATCAATGAGATGTTGTAGGTGGCGCAATCGGACATAGCGCCGCCCTTCGAAGTCCGCGCGCGTCAGGCCCGCCGCGCGATAAGCATCATAGAGTTCGCGCGCGCCGCGCAAAGCGTCCCATTGCGGATCGTAACCGGGCAGGGCTTCCAGCTTGCTAAAGTCTACGCGATAGCTACGTGGGTCGGGCGAGCCATCCGGCGCGTATTCGATCTGGCATTCGGGCATCACTGTTTTGACAATCTCGGCTAGGTCGCGCACCTGATAATTTTCGCTGTTGCGCCCGACGTTGAACGCCTGGTTATGCACCAACTCGCGCGGAGCGCTCAGCAGGGCGGCTGTGGCCCGTGAAATATCCTCAATATGGACAATAGGACGCCAGGGCGTGCCATCGCTCAGGATGCGGATTTTTCCGGTGGTGTAGGCCCAGGCCACCAGATTATTCAGCACAATGTCGGCCCGCAAGCGCGGCGAAAATCCGTAAGCCGTGGCATTGCGCATCGAGATCGGGCTGAAGTGGTCATTCGCCAGGCCAAAAATCGCTTCTTCGGTTTTGACTTTGGAGCGTGCATAGGGCGTGAGCGGATTAAAAGCATTGTCTTCCGTCAGCATGCCTTCGTTCGACACCCCGTACATGCTGCATGACGAAGCATAAATAAAGCGCTCGATGCCCGCCTCCCGGGCGAGTTCGGCCAAGCGCGTGCTGGCCGTGTAGTTGATGTCATACGTCCAGGTTTCGTCCACATTGCCCAGCGGATCATTGGAAAGGGCCGCCAGGTGCACCACCGCCTCGATACCTTCCAGGTCTTGCGAGGTCACATCGCGGATGTCTTTGTACACGGTTGGCACGTCGGCGGGCGGCTGGCCAAGGATGCAGTCTTTGAAATAGCCGCTATCCAGGCCCGTGACCGTATGGCCGTGTTCTTGCAATACGCGCACCATCACCGCGCCGATATAGCCTTGATTGCCCGTTACCAGTACATGCATTGTGTTTACTCCCAAATTTTCCAAGGTGCGCGGTCGTTTTCCCATAGGCGGCGCAGCAGATTCAGATCGCGCACGGTGTCCATACATTGCCAGAAGGCATCATGCGAAAAGGCCATCAGTTGCTCGTCGGCAGCCAGCTTGTCCATAGCATCGCTTTCAAGGCTGCTTTCATCCCCGCTCAGATAGTCGAAGATGCCCGGCTCGAAGACCGCGAAACCGCCATTGATCCAGCCCTCACCCGCTTGGGGTTTTTCCGTGAAGCTGATTACCTGCTGACCGGTCAGATTGAGCCCGCCGAAGCGTGCCGGGGGGCGCACGGCGCTTATTGTGGCAATGCGGCCATGCTGGCGATGGAATGCCAGGAGCGCGCGCAAGTCAATATTGCTGACGCCATCGCCGTAAGTCAGCATGAATGTTTCATCCCCCAGCCAATTTTGCAAGCGCTTAACACGCCCCCCAGTCAGGGTGTTTAACCCAGTATCGACCAGGTGTACTTGCCAGTCTTCGCTATGTTTATCGTGAATGTCGATGTCGCCATTGGCCAGGTTTAGCGAGATGTCTTGGTTTAGGATGTAATAGTCCAGAAAATAGCGTTTGATGTAATCGCCCTTGTATCCCAGCGCGATGA
>DAOTVD010000394.1:0-29885 GCA_034437075.1 Anaerolineae bacterium | reverse complement strand
ACCTGCCACACCAAACCCGCAGCCGGAAACGCGGACGGGTCGCGCGTTAGGGTGCCCTGGTCGGCCCCGTTAAGGTAGAGCGCCACGCGCGGACAGTTGGAATAGACGCGCACGCGCTGCGGCTGCCCGGCTTCACCAACGCGGATGGGCCAGCTTTCCGACGCGATATAGACTAGGGGCGCGGTCGTCTGGTAGCTCTGGAACAGATAATAGACATCTTTGGGGCGTCCGGCGCGGTCCACCAGCCCTTTCTGATTGACCTAGGGTATAGGGTTCTCTGGCCGAAGTGGCGTGCCGAAGTCGAAGAAAACCCACTGCGCCGAGCCACTGAGATTCGGCATACGGTTCTGGATTTGCAAATGCCACTCCATGACATCCAGCATATAGCTTTCGCTCCAATCGCTATCGCGGCTGGCCCGCGCAAACCCCTCGGCGGAGGTCGCTAGGCCGGGCACCTCGCCATGGTCGGACGTGACTTCTAATGCGGCGCGCAAATGCGGCCCGCTATTATGCCGCCCGACATGGCTATCACCGCCCCATTCAGCGTGGAAAAAATTCGGGTAGCGCGTCAACGCATCGTTAAGGGCGGTTTCGTAATCTTCGTAGCGCCCCCGATACCAACCCGACCAGATCGACGGGGAATAGACATCCACAATCGCCGCGCCAGGCTCGAAGCGGCGTAGGGCCGTCAGCCGCGCGGGGTCAAGCGTATGCGCCAGGTCGTGTAATTCTTGCAAAAATAGGGCCACTTTTTCATCGCTAGAGCCGGGGTGCTCGCTTTCCCAATCGAGTTCGTTGCCCAGGCCCCACATGATAATGCTCGGATGGTTATAGTATACCTCGATCATCGCGCGTAGCATGGCGCGCGTCGTCTGCTGGAAGTCGTCGCCGCCGATGCCGCCTCGACACCAGGGCAGTTCCAGCCAGACCAGCAAGCCGAGTTCGTCACAAGTGCGCAACACCGCCGGGGCCTGGGGATAGTGCCCCAAGCGCACGAAGTTAAACCCGGCGGCCTTGATTTGCTCAAGCTCCTGGCGGCTGAGGTCATCCGGCACCGCCGCGCCATAGCCCGCCCAATCCTCATGGCGATGGGTGCCACGCAGCAACAATCGCTGGCCATTCAGATAAAACGGCCCGCCCGGCGGAAAAGCGAACTCCCGAAAGCCGAAATCGGCACGCACAGCGTCAGAATCCCCCAACCGCGCCGTCAGATGATACAGCGCGGGGTCATCCGGCGACCAGACGCGCACAGGAAGCTTAACCTCTAGGGTAAAGGTTTGCTCCGGCACGCTGATTTGTTCATGGAGCACGGTGGCACCATCCGGCGCGGTGATATGCACATGTAGCGGGCCATTTGTCGCCCCGTCGATCTCGCCTTGCACGATCACGCGGCCATCCATATGGGGCGTGACGTGTAAGCGCTCGATGTGTACGGGGCCGGTGGTGTATAACCAGACGTTGCGCGTTAGCCCGCCATATAGAAAGAAGTCGGACATATCCGAGGGGATAAGATGGGGATCGGGCCGATTATCAGTTTCGATGCGCAGAGTTAACGCTTCATCCGGCGCGAGGCCATAGGGGGTGAGTTCCACAATGAACGGAATATATCCGCCCAAATGCTCACTAATCAGCGCATCATTCAGGAAAACGCGCGCCTTTTGGGCGGCGGCTTCAATTTCCAGCCATAAGCGTTGGCCAGACCCCGGCGCGGGGATCGTCCGCGTATAGACCCCCACGCCGCGCCGATAATGCCGATCTGGGTCGGGGTGCATCGTGTCTAGCGCATTCCAGGTATGCGGCAGCATCACGGCCTCGCCCGGCTCATCGCCGAACTGGAAACGCCAGCCTGCGTTGCATGCTTCGCGGCTTGTGTGGATCATCAGCCTTTGACCGCGCCCTGCAAACCTCGCACGAAATAGCCCTGGAAGATAAAGAACACGAGCAACACGGGCACCACGGATATGACCGTCCCGGCGGCGAAGCCCGGCCAGTCAAATGTATGTTCACCCTGGAAGGCGTACATGCCCACCGCCAAATTGCGTAGCTCAGGATTGGCCAGCGTGAACACCAGCGGAATGTTGAACTCGTTCCAGGTCTGCAAAAACTGGAAGATCACCACTGTGGCGATGATGGGCCGGGCCAGGGGCACCACCAACCAAAAAGTCTGCAAGAAACCCGCGCCGTCGATCTTGGCGGAGTCGAACAGTTCTTCTGGGATGCTCTCGAAATAGCCTTTGAACAAGAGCACATAGAGCGCACCGCCACCGCCCGCCAACGCCAAAATCACCCCCAGGCGGCTATTGAGCAAGCCAAGCTCGCGCACCAGGTTAAACTGCGGGATGATGATCGTCGCAATGGGGATAAACAGCGTGGCCAGCAACACGCGGAACAAAATCCGCTTGCCAGGAAATTCATAGCGGGCCAGCACATAGCCCGTTGTTGACGACAAGACGACCGCGATCACCGTCGCGGAAACGGAATAGATAACCGTATTGATGAAATAGGTATCAAAATTCGCTTCTACCCAGGCACGCTCGAAGTTCTCCCACAGCAATTCTTCCGGCCAGAATTCGACCCCCGCCAGGAACATTTCTGGCTGGGTCTTGAAGGCCGAACCAATGACCCAAAAGAAGGGATAAATCCAGATGAGCGACAAGAACAACAGCAACAACAACGAGAGCAGGTTGAATTGCGTGAAGCGCGTGAAGCGAAAGCTGAACGTAAAACCAAATAGCGTGAATGTATAGCGCATGGGTTAAACTCCAAACTCGCGGCGGCGATTTTGCGCACGGGTGACGAAATAGCCTTGCAAGGTCACGGCGGCCAACACGGTGACGCCGAACAAGAGCGCCGAGGCCGAGGCATAGCCATACCGGAAGGGGAATTCGATAAACGCGCGCGTGTAGATGAAATACGAGACGACGAAAGTATCGTTACCTGGGCCGCCGCCGGTTAATGTCACGACCAGGCCGAAGACCTTCAGCGCGTTCACAAAAGCCAGGAAGAGGATAATCACGGCAATGGGGCGGATGATGGGCAGCGTGATGTACATCAGCTTAGCGTATTCGCCCGCGCCGTCCAGTTCGGCGGCTTCGTAGAGTTCTTCGGGTACGTTGGTCAGGGCCGCCATCCAATAGACCATATATTGACCAAAAATCTGCCACACAGAGACAAAAATCAGGCTAATCATGGGCCAGGGATTTTTGCCCAAAAAGTCGATAGGTCGCTCGCGCAGGCCCGCTTGTTGGAGCGCGTCGTTTACCGCGCCCGTGGCTGGATTCAGCAAAAAGGTGAACACCAAGCCCGCCAGCGCCACCGGGATGACCATCGGCGAGAAAAAGACCGTCCGCCACAGCCGCTTAAAGGTCAGCCAGCGCCGGGTGAGCCAAATGGCCATAAACAACGACAACGGCAGTTTAATGGCGGTGTTGAGCGTGGCAAAAATGACCGTATTGCGAAAGGACTCCCAAAATACCGGGTCGCTAGCGATCGTGGCATAGTTATCTAGCCCGACAAAATCGGTCAGCGGGCCGATGCCATTCCACTCAAACAAGGAATAGTATGCTGTTGCGGCCAGGGGCCACAATGTAAAGCCGGTGTACAACACCAAAAACGGCGTAATAAATAGATAGACCCAAAAATAAGGTGTTTTGTTGAACCCGCTCTTTTTCTGCTTTTGCCGGATGCGCCTGGCTTGTTTGACCGCGGCGGCTTGTCCTATTTGTGCCATGCTGGCTTCCTCATTAGTGAACCGTACAACAAAATGCGTGGGGAGCTAGGCCCCCCACGCGGGATGAATTCAGGGACGCTTATTCAAGCGGTTCGGTCATATAGTCGCCCTGATATTCGAAATCGGGGAAGGTGAAGCAGTCCATGGAGATATTCAGGCCCGCTTCGGCTTCGGCTTCGATGGTCTCCTGGAAGACCGAGTCTTTTTCGGCGGCGATTTCAGCGGCAACCGGGGCGAAGTCATCGCCACCGACTAACGCTTCGACCATCTCTTCGAATTCCCAGTTGGGGCGGATCTGGTTAGCGTTGCGGAAAGCTTCGGACTGCGCAACATCTGGGCAGGCGATCACCGGCTCGGGATACAGCACGCGGAATTCGCCGCCGATTTCTTCGGCCAATTCGGCAAAGACTTCGTTACCGATATATTGCGCGTTGTCGGTATAGGCCAGCGTCCCGAAGCTGTTATCCAGGTAGTTCTGGGCGAAGAACCCATCCGGGCGGGTCATCCATTCGATGAACAGCGCGGCTTCTTCGGGGTGCTCGGTTTGGCTGCTGATGAAGTATTTGTTTTCGCTGAGGGTCTGCGCCAATGCACCCGTCGCGCCACCATCGGGCACGGGCGGCGCGGCAACACCCAGGGCCATGTCTTCGAAGCCCATATTGGGCAGCACGCTGGGGATCCAAGCACCGTCGAAGTAAATGGCGGCTAGGCCATTGCCGAAGGCTTGACGCATGAAGGTTTGGTCTTCTACACCTGGCACGAAGTAGTCTTCGTTGTAGAGTTCCTGCACGAAATTGAAGGTGTCGATGAGGCGCGGGTCGTCAATGGCGAACGTCCCGGTCTGGTAGTCAAAAAATTGGTCGGTCATGGATACACCGGCGAGGGGGTACCAAGTGCGCTGGAATTGGTTGCCCTGCAACGGCACCGCCATGCAGAAGGTGCCCGTGTTCTCGACGATTTGCGCGCAGGTGTCGCGCAGTTCGCTCCAGGTCGCGGGCGGGGATTCTATACCGGCGGCCTCGAAAAGGGCTTCGTTATAGAACATATAGCCGGGGCCCCAGATTTTGTTGTCGTTGAATGGGAAGGAGAAAACTTCACCATCAAAGACGTTGACGCCCTCCACAAACGAGCCTTCTGGCCAGCGTGCTTGCCAGTCCTCGTCCGCGCCTTGGATGGGGCTCAGCCAGCCTAGGTCACGCAGTTCGGCGGCGGTCAGCACGCGGTTGGATTGGCTAATCCAGAAGAAAATATCCGGCGCTTCGTTCTGTTGGAACAACAGCGGCATGGCCTCGCGGTATTCCGCCTGGCCCAGGATTTCAACCTCTAGCGTGATGTTGGGGTATTCTTCGTTAAAGGCAGCGGCGACTTCTTCGTAAAAGTCGGCTTGTTCGCCAGACCAGTTCATCAGGCGCAGGGTAACTTCTTCGTCATCTTGGGCCGTGACGGTGCCAAAAGCACCAGCGACCAGAGCCACGAGTAGCGCGATCATTAGAAAAATGCGTAGTTTCGACATGTGTTTATGCTCCTAATAGTGCAATCTTGGACGATAGTTTATGGGCTCGAACGTTCATCGATGGGGCCAGGCGCATCACCTCCTTTGTAGCGTTTTGAAATCGTTTGTTAATTGACGAGGGAGAATAAGCGGGATAGGATTGGTACGGACTGGTATGTCCGGTTATGGGTAATTTAATGATTTCGCTGTGGCTTAATGCCTGAAATGGAGCATCCTTGTGGATTTCGACCGACTTCGTGCGGCGATGGTCGCCAACACACCCCAGCCTTTGCATGTGCGTCTGCGGAATGGCCTGCAAGCCCAAATCTCGGATGCTAGCCTGCCGCCTGGCGAGAAACTGCCCAGCGAGCGCGTACTGCAAGATGAATTGGGCGTCAGTCGCTCGACCGTCCGCCAAGCGATTAGCGCGCTCATCCAGGACGGTTTTTTGCATAGCCAACCGGGCAGCGGCACCTTTGTGCTGGAACGCCCCGCGAATAACTCCGGCGTGGTGGGCGTGGTCGTTTCCAGGCCGAATTTCCATTTCTTTTATCCACAATTGGTGGCCGCCTTCAGCGCGCATCTGCAAGACGCGGGCTTTAGCGTGGTGCTGAGTATGCACAACGACCAGGCGGAAGTCTTCGCACGCATCGAACGCGATTTCTTGTCGCAAAACATCCGCGCCCTGGCCCTGACGCCGCCCCGCCGAGGCGATATGGCCATGCTGGATAACATGATGGCCGAATTGCGCGCCGCGCATGTCCCGGTGGTGATGTTGGGGCGGCGTATCGACCGGTATCGCAATATCGACTGTATCGCCGCCGACAATTACGGCATTGGCTACCAGGCCGCGCAACATCTCATTGACCTGGGTCACCAGCACATCTGGCACATTGGCTTTTTGGATTATGCCACAGGTGAAGACCGTTACGCGGGTTATGCGCAAGCGATGTCCGACGCCGGACTGGAACCCGTCATTGTGGAACTGACCGAATATCCCTTTGAAGACCAAGGCCACCCGCACAATTATCCGCAAAGCGAACACCTGGCCACCCCAGCCTATCACCTGGCGCTGGATGTGCTGGTAAATCATCCCCAGCCGCCGACGGCCATCTTTTGCTTTAATGATGTCGTCGCTATGGGCGTGTATAAAGCCATGCGCGAAATCGGCTTGCGCGTACCGAGAGATGTATCGCTGGTGTCGGTGGATAATCTGATTACGGTTCAGCATTTCGAAGTCCCCCTGACGACCTTTGCGCTACCCGGCGCGGAAATCGGACGCAAGAGCGCCAGCTTATTGCTCGAACGCCTGGCGGGTGGCATCGCACCAGCCCAAACGCACTTGCTCGCGGCTACCCTCATGAAACGCGCGTCCACGGCTCCGCCCTCCTAACGTGCCAACCAGGCACCATCCACGGGGATGGTCGCGCCGTGCAGATAGTCGCTGGCTCGCGAGGCCAAAAAGACGACCGTCCCTTGCAAGTCGGCGGGGTCGCCCCAACGCCCAGCAGGGATGCGCGCCAGAATGGCGGCGTTGCGCTCTGCATCTGCGCGTAAGGGCGCGGTATTGTCCGTGGCCATATAGCCCGGCGCAATCGCGTTGACGTTAATCCCCAAGGGTGCCCATTCGTTGGCTAACGCCCGGGTGAGGCCCATCACCGCGCTTTTTGCGGCGGTGTAGGACGGCACAAAAATGCCGCCCTGGTATGAGAGCATACTCGCGATCTGGATGATTTTGCCGCCGCCGTGTTCGGCCATGTGCCGCGCGGTCGCCTGAGAGAGAAAGAACAGCGCGCGCAGATTGACATCTAACACGGCGTCCCAGTCCGCTTCGCTATAGTCCAGGGCTGGCGCACGGCGGATAATCCCGGCATTGTTGACCAGGATATGTAGGCCACCGAGTTCGGCCACGACATCCCCCACCAGCCCGGCGAGGGTTTCGGCAGAGGCCGCGCTGAGGTCGAAATTGATGGACATAAAGCGCCGCCCCAGGGCTTGCACCTGTTCGCAAGTGCTATGGCAATCGGGCGTGCGGTCGATCCCGGCGATGTCGGCGCCCGCCTCCGCCAAACCCAGGGCCATGGCTTGCCCCAGGCCCCGGCTCGCGCCGGTGACGATGGCGACCCGGCCAGCTAGCGAAAAAGCATCCAGAATCGGCATGGGTTAGTGTCCTAGCTCGCGTAACATGGGCACGGTCTTCAGCACCCAACCCGTCGCGGGGTCATCTTGCACGGCTTGGGTGCGGTGTTCACCCGCCAACAGCCACAGATAATACGAGTTGTAACCCGGTGCCCCAACATACGAATGATAGCCATAGGGCATCATCAAAATGGTGTTGTCGCGCACGGTGTAATTTTGCTCGAAGTCGCCCACATCGGGGTCTTTGTCAGTATAAAAGCGTGTGATGCCAAACCCATCGGCGGGGCTGATTTTGAAGAAATACATTTCTTCGTGATAGGCTTCATTGGGCAGATCGTCAACTTCGTGCTTGTGGGCCGGGTAGGTGCTCCAGTTGCCGCTAGGCGTGAAGGTTTCGCCCACGATGAGCCGCCGCGCGGGGCAATCGGGCTGGGCGCTGGCGTGCAATATCTGATGATAACGGCGGGTGAAATTGGCCGCGCCCCATACGCCATTCGTGACCTTCTCCGGGCCGATGACATAAGGATCGGTGGCCAGGTCGCTGGGGGCGCTAGTCAGCGCGATTTGCACATCGCCCACGCCCGTGATGGTGTAGTCAGTCCCGGCGGGGATGTAGACGGCGTGCGGCTTGCCCGCAAAAACGTTCGGGCGTCCGCCGACATGCTCAAATTTATGGCCCCCCACCTGAAAATGAGCTTTCCCGCCGAGCAATACGGCCAGGATTTCCCGGTCGGCGCTGTTGCCGCTGGTGGCTTCGCGCGCGCCGAGCACCACCAGTTGGAAGTCCAACAATTTGCAAGGATTATGCGGTAATGCGTTGACACCCTGTTGCGTGTCCAATGCGGCGAAATAATTCATGCGGTTGTCCTTTCTTGGTTATCAATTGGCCCCCAGAAATCTGGGGCGCGTCCATGGAGCATCAGAAGGCTTTCTAGGAAGAAGTAATCGCCAAAGATTTGGTAGGTATCCACCCCCCAGCCCTTGATGGCGTGCAATGTGCCGTGGCGTAACAGACCATGTGCTTCGGGGTCGCGTTCAAAACAGTCGCGGATCATCATCTGGATGAGTTGCTCGGCCCATGTTTGGTAGCGCGGGCCATCCGCAGCGAGATGCGCCAGGCGTAGCAGCCCGCTGGCCGCGATAGCGGCGGCGGAGCTATCCGGGTATTGGGGGGCCTCCGGCGGCAGGCGCAAATCCCATAGGGGGATTGTGTCGGGCGGCCATTCGGCCATGAAGCGCGCGGCAGCGCGTTCGGCAGTTTGCAGAAAATCCGCGCGGCCTGTCCACTGGGCAGCAATGGCAAAGCCCGTAATGGCCCAGCCCTGGCCGCGTGCCCATAACGAGTCATCACTATACCCTTGATGCGTGCGCGGCCCTTGGGGCTCGCCCGTTTCCGGGTTCAGGATATAGGTATGATAGGTGCTGCCATCTTCGCGCACCAAATAGCGTTGGCTGGTTTCTGCGTGTGCCGTAGCAACTTCGCTATATTGTGAGTCGTTGGTGATGGCAGCGACCCAATACAGCAAAGGAATATTCAGCATGCTGTCGATGATGAAGCGCCCGCTTTCGTCCGCGTCGCCTACCTCGTGCCAGGCTTGGATGTAGCGTCCGCTGGGGTTGTAACGGGCTAATAATTCGTCTGCGCCGCGTAAGGCTAAGGCCATACTCTGGTTATCGCCTGTCAAATCATGTTGGGTACGCCCAGCCAGCGTGAACAAGAAACCTAAATCGTGATTGAGCCGGATACGCTGGTCTAAGCGCGCGCTGTAAGATGGCAAAAGGGATTCGGCATGAGTGCGCAACGCCTTGTCCCCCGTCGCAGCGTAACCTAGCCAGAGTAACCCCGACCAAAAGCTAGCCAGCCAATTCTGATTTGGGGTGAGTTTGTACGTTTGGCCCTCGCCATGGGCCGGGAATAGCGCCCCAAAGGTTTGGTGGTAGCGTTGCAATTGGGCCAGGGCATCCTGGAGGATATTGGCGGTAGAGAGGGCTATGTGTGGCATGGACAGACGACCTAAATGATACGACTGGTACGTACCAGTTATATCATGACATGGCTAACTTGTCAACAATGACCGAAGGGCGATTGCATCAAATTGGGCTTTGACAGGGATTTTGGGGCAGTTTTTTTTTGCGGTATGGCCCAAACCTCATGTCCTACCCAGATAGGCATACACTCCCAGGCGATGTGGGAACTTGGTGCTACCGAGTCCTATTTTGCGAATTGGGGGCTTGCCAGCCACCGTGCTCAGTCGGTAGGGTAAAGTTAACTCGACTGGTAACTACTCAGCCCTCACCCCAACCCCTCTCCCAAACGGGCTTTCAGCCCTGGGAGAGGGGCAAAAAGGGTCGGTTTCGGGTCGTTTTCCCCCTCTACCAGCCGCAAAGCGGCGTTTGGGAGAGCGGGATTAAGGGGGTGAGGGGGAAGAATTGGCATAGCCTGAGCAGTTAACTCGACTGAAAACACAAACAAAAGGAGCTTCCGTTTTATCATGAAACCATTAAGACACTTCCGCAGCGCGTTCGCGCTGGCGATCATCACGCTGTTCAGCCTCATATTCGCGCCCCTCAGCGCTTATGCCCAGGACGGCTTTGGCGATACCGAGCTCACCCCCCAAACATTCGAAGCGGTGGATGCGCAAAACGACCCCGCCACGCTGACCGTCGGCGTGCCAACGGGCTGGCAAGCCCAGTATGCAGAGGCAGTCCTCATTATGAGTAATACAGAAGCGAATGACCTGGCCGCGCTCGCGGCGGTACAAGACATTAGCGAACTAAACCTGGCGCCCGGCGAAGCGGTCATCGCGCTGGTTGGCCCCTTACCACCCGCCTTTTTTGGTGGTGGTGATGCGGCTAGTCTGTTAAATGGTTTAGAAAATGATTTGACGGTCGGTGAAGTAATAATACCGGAAACTGACGAGGCGCGCGATGTCGCCATTCAATTCATTACCGACCCGTCATTGGGCGACATTACTGCCTTTGTGATCGCGGAGGCCAACGCCGATACGGTGTACTTCGGCAATGTCGTCGCCAATACGCAAGACCGCGCAGGGCTCACCGATTTAGCATTGCGCGTGATGGGGAGCATCGCCCTGGAAAGTGGCGCGCCCGAATCCGTTAACGAAACCGTCATCCCTGGGCGTGGCGCACTCCCGGATTTAGCGCCCAATGGCTTCGAGATCAGCGGCGACCCCGAAACCGCCGCCACGATCACCGATGCGGCTTGGCAAACGGCGCCGACCGCGTCCGCCTTCGGCAGCACCAACCAAATTGGCGAATTTACCATTGAACTCCAATCCACGCCGCAAGAGGGAACGCGCTATACGCTCGCCATTCGCTATATTCCGCCCGACATCGAGCCCGGCACGTATGACGTGCGCGTTGACCCGAGCACGGTGCAGGCGGGCTTCACCATCAATACAGAGGACAGCACCACCGGCGGCGGGCTGGTTGGCACGTTGACCATTAATGCTGTGCAAGATGGCTTGATCTCTGGCACGCTCCAAGCGCAGGAAGATGACATGTTCGCTGACGAAGGCGAGATCATGCAAGACGTGTATGCCATTTTCACCGATGTGGCCATTCCGCCTGTGGCGGCCTGCGTGCCCAGCGGAACGCCCGAGGATGACCCCCGCCCGATTGAGATCGTGCAGACAGTGACCCCCGATGCGTTCCTGCCCGATACAACCGTCTCCTCGGACGCGCTATTCTGGGCTGTGGAGGCCGCCCCCGCTCAACCGGACAGTATTATGATGGGCGCCGATGAGGATCGCTTAAATCTGTATTTCAGTACGCTGGCATTTGATGATTTCAATTTCAACTTTGCCGATGCCTATACCGTCGCGCTCACGGGCTTGCCCTATGATTTACCCAGCGCGGGCGAAGTTCTGGCAGTCGATAGCCAGGTGTCGCAGCTTGCAGACGGCGCTATCTCCACAACGGGCGCCTCTGGCACAGTCACCTTTACGCAGGTTGGCGAGACGCTCGCGGGCGAGTTTACGCTTACGGATGACGCGCAAGAGATCACCGTAACGGGTACTTTTAGCGATTTGCCCTATCCAGAATTAGATTGCACCCTCAGTTCCGAAAACTAGCGCAATTATCCCCTGCCCAATATAGCACTATTCGGCAGGGGTTTGCTTATTTTTTCGCATTTATCCTGTGGTGGTTGACCTCGTTAACGCTCAGCGCGGCTATGTCGTCCTGTTGGAAGACGCCGACAGCGCGTATCATGTCCATGTGGCGCACGATACGCTAGGCGAGGCAATACCCCACCCCGTGCTGCACAAATTGACGCTCGCCCAGCCGACTCATTAGCGGTTTGAGGGCGACAACACGATCTTCTAAACGATCATAAGGCTTTTCCAGAAAAATAATTACCCCTCCCCAGACCCTCCCCGAATTCAGGGAGGGGCTATTATGCGCACGAGTAAGTTCTCCCCCCGAATTCGAGGGGAGCTAGAGGGGGGTAAAATCAAGCCGGTATCCTTTTCGACAAAAGCAAGCGGCATAGTTAAATACTTGGAAAAGCCTAAGCGACATAGACAATCCCCATGCTCCCGCGCCCAATTTCGTGCTGCATCTTATAACGTTGAACGGCTGGCATTGTTTAGTCAGTCTAAATGGGTTGTTATACCTGCTCATTATACACACCAGGCGCTAGATATGATATCAGGGAATATTGAGCGCAAAACAGACACCATCCAAGCCCTAAAGTAAAGGCCACCGACAGCTAGACGATGCGCCCGCCACGATAGCGCCATTTGGGAAAGAAAACCTTCATCGGCCCCCAGTTGACGATAAAAATTGCGACAAAGACGGTGGTATAGTGCGCCAAAAAGTTGAGTGCTGGCAAGTCATCCGCCACACCGGGCAGATTAACCAGGCGTGTTAGCAGGAAGACGACCAGCCCCTCCCACACCCCCGTCGCGACGAAGACCAACGGCGGCCAGTCATGATCCCAACGCAAGGTTTGAATGTAGTTGTAGGCCACATCGCTGAGCGCACCGACTACGAACACATAACCCAATAGTGCATAGACCGTCACGAAGTCATCGAACAACAGCCCGAAGAAAAAGGTCACGATCACACCTACAGTACCCATCAAAAACAGGCGCGATTGCCAACGTCCGCTCAATACAGGGGTCATGGTTGCACTCCTCTGGCCCATTTTAGCCACTGAACCGTTGAACGGAAGAAACTCAGGTTTTTCAGGTGCGGCGCGCGCGCTTCCAGCAGCGCATCCATACTCCGATGCGCGCTATATTGCAAGCCGAAGAAGCTATCCACCGGGGCAAAGGCGTTGCCAAAAGCCATGGCCCCGCCTGCGAAAATCCGCCCGTCGTCGTTGCGCAATTGGCGCATCTCGAATGTTTCGGTCGTGTCTAGGCGGCCTTTCACATTCAGGGGTAACTGATAGGTATCTAGCAGATCGCGCAGCAAGGGGTTATTGCGGATGTCGGCGTTGAGCCCGGTCGCGTCAATCACATAGTCCGTAACGATGCTGCTTTGCACGGCCTTATCGCGCGATTTGATCTGGGTCATGATGCGGCCATCCTCAGCGGGGACAACCTCGCTGACCGCGCCAAAGGTGATTTCATACCAACCTTCGCGCAAACCATCCGCCACGATGCGCCGCCAATCGCCCCGGTCGGCGGTGGTCGTGCCGCCCCAGTCATTCAGCAATGCCGAGCGCATCGACGTGCTAGATTGTTCTAGCAGTTGTTTGAAATCCCCCCCAAAGGCGGATTTAGGCCAGTTATACGGCTGTAATTCCCAATGATTTTCCACAAAGCGCTGGTTGCCGGCGTAGCTGTGCCCTTGTGGGATGGGCGAGCGCATCAGGTGCACGACGCGAATCTCGGCCTGCGGATTGGCCTTGCGCGCTTCGTAGATGCGTTGCACCAAGCGCGAAGCCACGATCCCGCGCCCGCGCAGCAACACCGTGCCGCCATTGCGCGCTAAGTTCTCGTAGACATGCTTATGGTCTTCGTAGGCGTTGACAATGTGTTCAAAATCGCCGGTTTGCTCGCGATAGCGCGTCAGGTCGGGCAATAGCTTAAAGCCAGGATAACCCACCGCCAGATAGACATAGGGCGCGACGGCCACGCGCGCTTCTTCCTGGCCGGGGCCAGTGATGCGCATATACGCGACCGCGTAGCGCCCATCGTTGGTCTTGCGGATGGCGCGCACGCGGCCATGCTTGGAGATGCGATCCCAGCCAATACGCGCCGCTTCACGATCTACCGAGTCGAAGACGCGCCCCGAAATCGGCGTGTAGGAGTTGGCCAGCACAGGCTCGCTGAAAATCTTCCAGGCGATGCGCGCCACCAGGCCGAGTTTACCCTTGGGTAGTTCCGTCGCGATTTCACGCACGGCATAGCCTGGCCAGCCCCAAATATTATCTGGCGTAGAGCCAGAGTCACTGCGCAGGCGCTCGTGGGCGGGGATTTGCGAATTGACGCATAGCCGTTTATACCGCGCCAGGGGGTCTGGCTCGTAGCCAATCGACATGATGTCTTGGGCAGGCACGCCAAAAATGCGCAGGTAATCGGCCCAGATGAAGCTCCCCACGCCGCCGCCGATTGTCAGATAGGTGGTTTCATCAACCGCCACATTCTCGCGTTGCAGGTCGCTGATGGCCACGACATCATCGCTAAAGAAGAAGTCGGGCAACGCCTGCTGGGCATCTTTGGGGCCGGATGCTAAGTCGTCAATGTGGATCACAGCGGGGTTGCTGGCGGCGCGGTCGCTCAAGGAGGCTTCCTGGGCGATAATCTCGGCCATTTCAGTATCCGAGATTTGTAGAGTGGAAGCATTGCGCGACGGCAGAGGTGGGGTCATTTCGCCTATGATGGTTCGGTCATTATCATTGGCTGGTTGATAGTTCGCTTCGGCCTCGGCCAGCATGTCTTCAATATCGCTGGCGCGCACTTGGCGCGTCACCGCGCCGCCGATCATGGTCGCCGATGTGGACATGGCGGCCACGTCATCGGCGGGGGCTTCGGTGGCTACGCCCCGGCTGGTGCCCACTACGGAAATATTAAACGGCCCAATCCGAACAATATCGCCCACTTTCAGCGGGTTCTCGGTCGCTTTTTTACCATTCAAAAATGTGCCGTTCGTGCTTTTGAGGTCTAACAGGCGTAAATTGCCCGCGTCATCGGCTTCGATGCGCGCGTGGTTGCGCGAAACCGCGCTACTGGTTAGCGTAATATCGTTGTCGTCTGTGCGACCAATCGCCACGGGTAGGTTAACCCATTGTTCCAGGGCATCACTGGTGGCGGGGTCGTTCCAGTTGATCAAAACTGCTTTGGTCATGACAAGTATTCCTCATGCATCAGGCTTGTACTTTCCCAAAAGCCAAGTGTACCCCACACCAAGGGCAATCTTGCAATTTAATATCCACTTTGCGCTCGCAGTTCCAGCATACGACCACAGGTTCGCCCACACCCGCCTCGATGACGCGAAATTGTGCGGTGCTCATCTGAAAGACCATACCGGGTGTAAGCAACAGCCGTCCGCCCTGGGGCAAAGGGTCTAGATGGTCGGGTTGGCGGAAATAGATTTTATTGCTTCTACTCAGGTTCCGAAGTTCAATTTTGGGTTCTCCGGCTTCGATCATCAGCGTGAGCAGTGCCTGTCGCCGCGAGACGCGCTCATCCGCGACCACGACATCACATTGATCCTCGCGCCCGATGACAACGGCTCGGTTAAGGGCCAGGCCCATATCATAAATTTGATCATTGAAATACCATTGCAGACGATAATCGGCTGCCATTTGCACGTTTTCCTTGATTAATTGTCTCTCATCTCATACATCCCTAAATGTAATGAACTTGCCACTAGTGTGCAAGATGCTCTATGATGCTCAAGGGCTCAGAAGCTGGTTTTGATAACATATCTTGATATTTACTCACAGGTCGGTTGGTATGATTCATCGCGCGCGTCGGGTTAGGCTTTTCCAAGTATTTAACTATGCCGCTTGCTTTTGTCGAAAAGGATACCGGCTTGATTTTACCCCCCTCTAGCTCCCCCCGAATTCGGGGGGAGAACTTACTCGTGCGCATAATAGCCCCTCCCTGAATTCGGGGAGGGGCTGGGGAGGGGTAATTATTTTTCTGGAAAAGCCTTATAGGATCGCGCGAAATGGGCGTAAACTCGCTAGGACGACCTTAGCGGCGGCGTATAGGCGCATTTTTATTTATCACAGTAGGGTTCGCCCTCTACCGCTTCCAAATGGGACTGATGACCGCTATTTCAAAGTCCACAGCAGCAACGTCACCGAGCGCCAATTGTGGCGCAACCACGGGAAGGAAATACGCAAGGCCACGGCCATCAGGCTGACGGTCAGCGTCACCGCACCTAGCCTAAACGCCCATTTTCGATTAGGCCACTTCGCCTGGGCAGGTGTTCTGTGGATCAGATGGCGGTGCCGTGCGGGGCTGGCGCATCAAACCAGGCTTTTTGGCGCTTTGGGGGTCAGACAAGCGTATCTATCCGCCGCGTTTCGACTTCGTGACACCCGATTGCGAAGCTGTAAAAATTATCCCCAGCAGGGTACAATTCCGGTTAATATTATGGGTAGATCATCATGGAGTTTCGACCGAAAGCCCTATGCACAAGACCTTCAACACCAACCCTTGCCTCACGTGTGGTGCATGCTGCGCGCATTTTCGCGTCTCGTTCTATTGGTCGGAGGCCGACCCGGCCCAGGGCGGCACCGTCCCCGCCGAGATGACCCAACCCTTGCCGCCTTTGCGGCGCTGTATGCGCGGTACGGATGCCCTACAGCCGCGCTGCATTGCTCTGGAGGGCGACATCGGGCACGCGGTACGCTGCACCATCTACGCGCAGCGGCCCAGCCCGTGCCGCGAGTTCGCGCTGGACTGGACACCAGATGGCCAATTGCATTACACGCCCGAAGACCTGGCGCGTTGCACGGCAGCGCGGGCTGCCTGGGGCTTGCCGCCCTTGCTAGAACCGGACGATAACCTGACCTCGTTGCCGAGCCAGCCCGACCCCCGATAAGCCTGACGACCCCCAGCGCCCAGCGACATGACGAAGCCGACACGGCCTATGGCGAAATCGTCACAATGGCCCAGCGCGCCCGACACAGCCTGTATGTTATGCTTGCGCTTAACGACATAATCCGAAAGCATCGCATCCATGCTCCAAGATACACTTTTTCTGTTGGTCGGTTTCGCCGGGCTTTTATTCGGGGCGGAGCAACTCGTTAAAGGGGCGGCACGCCTGGCCGACCGCCTCGGCATTTCCGCGTTGGTCATCGGCCTGACGGTGGTCGCCTTCGGCACCTCTATGCCAGAGCAGGTGATTAGTCTCATCGCCGCCCTGAACGATTCCAGCGACATTGCGGTGGGCAACGTCATCGGCTCCAACTTTTTCAATATCGCGCTGATTTTGGGCGTCGCGGGGGTTATCTTCCCCATCGCGATTGATAGCCAACTCGTCCGGCGAGATTTACCCATTCTCATCGGCGTATCGCTCATCGCCTATCTGTTTGCCTTTACAGGCGAACGCATCAGCCGCCCCGAAGGCGGCATCCTGTTCGCGGGGGTGCTGGCGTTCACCTGGTTGTCGTATCGCCTCGCAGGGGACGAACCCGAAGCCGTGCAACAAGAAGGCGTCGCCGCCGAAGCGGATCGGTTAGCCGCCCAAACGCCCGCCTGGCAAGAGGTCGTACGGCTGGTCGTCGGCGTCGTCATTCTGGTCATCGGCGCGAACCTGGCGGTAGAAGGCGCGACCGGCTTGGCCCGCGCGGCGGGGGTCAGCGAACGGGTCATCGGGCTGACGTTGGTGGCGGCGGGCACATCCTTGCCAGAACTGGCGACCTCGGTTATGGCCGCGCTGCGCAAAGCGCCAGACATCGCCATCGGCAATGTTATCGGCTCCAACATCTTCAATCTAACCAGCATCCTGGGCCTGACCGCGCTGGTGCAGCCCATCCCGGTTTCGGCGGACTTCCTGCG
The DNA here is from genome assembly GCA_034437075.1 of Anaerolineae bacterium. Classification (GTDB taxonomy): domain Bacteria; phylum Chloroflexota; class Anaerolineae; order Aggregatilineales; family J027; genus DAOTVD01. The sequence goes on along the minus strand of DAOTVD010000394.1, from coordinate 12,535 downwards.
TCTGGATTTTCCGATTATGCTCGCCATCACGATCTTACTCGTGCCGTTGTTTATGGATCGTAAGCTACAACGCGCCGAGGCGGGGTTATGCTTGGCGCTATTTGCGGGGTATATGGGCTTTTTGTTCGCTCGCTAAATGCTAGACTAAAGACATGAACGCGAAACCTAAAATTTTGCTCGTGGATGACGAGCGCGCCATCACCGATAATCTTGCCCCGTTGTTAGAGCGTTCCGGCTTTGCGGTAGCGGTTGCACCGGATGGCGCGCGCGGGCTGGATGTCTTGGCCGATTTCGGGCCCGATTTGGTGGTGCTGGATGTGTTAATGCCCGCTCTGGATGGCCGCGAGATGCTGCGCCAGATGCGCCAGGCGGGCAATTGGACGCCCGTCATTCTACTAACCCAGGTCGGCGAATCGGTCGAGCGAACACTGGCCCTGAACGAAGGCGCGGATGATTACCTGAACAAGCCTTTTGATGCTGCCGAACTCATCGCGCGGATTCGCTCGGTGTTGCGCCGCTCGCGCGCGCAGCAAACGACCCTGGCCGCCGCGCGACGCCTGGTCAGCGGCGAATTGACCCTAGAACGTGCCTCGCGGCGGGTGCGCCTGGCTGGGGAGGAGGTCGCGCTGACGCCTAAAGCCGTGACCCTGCTCGAATATCTGATGACCCACCCGGATGAACTCATCGCGCGTGACCGCTTGCTGGATGTCGTGTGGGGGTGGGATTACCCCGCCGGGATTCGCGCGGTGGATACGCGCATCGCGGAGCTACGCAAAGCGCTGGGCGACGACCCCACCCACCCCAGCTATATCGAAACCATGCCCGGCCAGGGCTATCGCTTTTTGGGGACGGTGGAGGCCCTGCCGTGATATGGGATACATCGTCGTTTGTCGCGTTGTTGGTTCTGGCGCTGTTGCTGCTGGCGGCGCTCAATGCCTGGGGGTGGCGCATGATGCGTAAAACAGCCCGGCGAGCCGCGCGCGAGGCAGCGGCAGAAGAACGCTACCGTTTTTTGCGGCGGCTAGATCATGAACTGAAAAATCCGCTGACCGCCCTGCAAATTGGCTTGGCCAACCTGGCCGGCACAGACGAAGACCCTAGCCCAGAACGCCAACACATCCGCGAGAGCCTGCGCGGGCAGATCGAGCGCTTAAATCGCTTGGTCAGCAGCTTGCGCAAACTGGCCGATCTGGAATTTGCGCCGCTCGAACGCGCGCCGCTCGACCCCGCCGAGATGCTGCGCGAAGCCTTCGCCGTTTTGGAGGATTACCCCGAAACTAGCGCGCGGGATTTGCGGCTAGTGCTGCCCGCTGACGATTTACCGTCCCCCTCTGGCGACCGGGATTTGCTGCAATTGGCGATCTATAACGTCCTGGACAACGCCATGAAGTTCACCCGCGCGAGGGATGTCATCACCCTGGTCGCTGAAGCCAATGATGATGGGCTGACCATCACGGTGCAAGACACTGGGCCAGGTATCGCGCCGGATGACTTGCCCCATGTGTGGGAAGACCTCTACCGTAGCCCCAGCGCGCACGGCATCCCCGGCAACGGCTTGGGGTTAGCACTGGTGAAGATCATCATGGAAAAACATGGCGGCGCGGCGAGCATCAGCAGCACGCCCGGCGACGGTACGACCGTCCGGCTGAGCTTGCCCATCTCATGAGACAGCGCGTAACGCTTTCATCTGGTTATACATAAAGCGCGTCGCGCGTTTGGGGCTGAGCCGGTATAGCATGTTCATCATGTTTGCATCTCGGCCAACATAAACCTGGAATGCATCCCGCTCGATGCCTTTGATGAGCGCGAAGCGGCCATTTTGCAGCGCTAGCTGAATAGAAACCAATCGCCCTAGCGCCAACGATTTTTGGTTTATGTGGCAGACCGCAATCAGAACTCAGAACTCTAATTCAGTATCGGATTTTTTCAGGTCATCCAGCGAGAGGGCTTGCATTTCCATGGTGCGCTTCATCGGTGCAATAACTCGTTTACGGTATGCCAGCAATTGGAAGAACCAGGCCACGAAAGCCAACACGGCAATCCCGGTGATGACGGCATGTTCGAGCGCGATGGGCACCAACCAGATAGTTGTAAAGACCTCAATGGTGATAAGCGTCAGCAAAAAAATGATGATATGGTCGCGCTTCAGGTAAGAAGCAACGGTCGCGCCCAGCGGCGCCCCCAAGATCACAATCGGCACGGCCACTAGCCAGTATTCCCAAACGACGCCAACATCCTGCTTGATACCGATATGTAAAAAGGCACCCACGATAGAGTTCAGGCCCATGATGATGACGGTCGTGGGCGTGCTGATTTTTTCGTTAATGCCAAATGCTAGCGTCAGGACGATGAAGGTTAGCATATCAATGCCGGAGCCCGTCTGTGCAGCGAAGATGCCCCCCGCGATGCCCAGCCCCACAAAGCGCGCTTTCTGAATGCCATGCCAGCGCCGAACGGTGGTGCGCGGGTCCCAGATGATGACCCAGCGCGAGAGGGCTAAAGCCAACCCAAAGGCCGCTGCGATGAACGTAAACAATAAGCGCGGATACGGATTCGGCATGACGATTAGAAACGTACCCAGCACCTGGCCAATCGCGCCGCCCAGCGTCACCCACAAGATTACCTCTGGCAAGATGGGAATGCGCTGCGCGATAATGACCACACCCGCCGTGGTCATCCCCACGGCTTGGATCATCAGACCAAAGGTGCGCGCATCCGGCGCGGGGATTTCTAGCACTTTGGTAAACACCGGAAAGGCCACCGCCGCGCCCCCTTCGGCAGTCGCCCCCGCGATGAACGACCCACCCGTCATGGTCAGCGAGACAGGCCAGTGTTCCTCGAACAAGCCCCAACTTTCCGAGAGCGTCATATAGCTGAAATACGAGAAATAAATGATGGCCAACAAGGCTGGGTATATCCAGCGACGCCAATTAAAATCTGTCTGCTGGGGGGCGGGTTGGTCTGTGGTCTTCTCAGACACCTTGAATCCTCCTCATATTTTTTGTTATTTTTTGCATACACGCTTGTGCACAGCCAAATCACGACATCCTCATGCACAGTCTGATAATGTACATGAAAAACCGTTTTTGTGCATCACAATATTCGCCCTTTTCGATAAGGCTTTTCCAAGTATTTAACTATGCCGCTTGCTTTTGTCGAAAAGGATACCGGCTTGATTTTACCCCCCTCTAGCTCCCCCCGAATTCGGGGGGAGAACTTACTCGTGCGCATAATAGCCCCGCCCCGAATTCGGAAAGAGCTAGAGAGGGGGATTAAGGGGGTGAGGGGGAAGAATTGGCATAGCCTGAGCAGTTACGTTTCTCGTATACTCTGTGAGGGGTCGGGCTGGGGCGCGGTTAAATGCTCCAGCTGTTGACGTTTCAATTCGTACAAAATCTCCTCGTTCAAAAAACGGTTGACCGCAAGCATCTCACCGATGAGACCAATCAGGAAGATAAGAAAGCCGATAATCAACGCTGCTGAGCCAACGATGACCGACTGAACATTCGAGCCGCGCGCGGCCTCGCCGCTCAGAAGGATGATGCCGAAACGCAGCCAGAGTACACCGCCAGTCAGAAAGAAAGGGATGCTCAGATAGGTGAAAGTGCGCAAGGGTTCGTATAACAAAAACAGGCGCAAAATCGTGTTCGTCGAGCGCATAACATAGCTTAGATTATTTTTTACTAAGCGCGATTTTCGGGTTGGGGGGTTGGTTCGGACGGGGACATGCACGATGTTGAGATTTTTTTTACCCATTTGGATGATCGATTCGAGGGTGTAGGTGTAGCGGGTGAAAATATTAATCCGCAGGGCTGCTTCTCGCGAGAACGCGCGAAACCCACTTGGCGCATCGGGTACTTCTGTGCCGGATGCATAGCGCACAATTTGACTCCCAAACCGTTGCAAAAACCGTTTCCATGCCGAGAAATGGACGATCGTGTCTGTCTGGCGATTAGCGATTACCATATCGGCTTGATTGTCGAGGATGGGCTGAACCAGGCGTGGGATTTCTTGGCCAGGATATTGATTATCGGCATCGGTGTTCACAATAATGTCTGCACCACACGTAAGGCTCGTGTTGAGGCCAGTGCGAAAGGCAGCGGCAAGCCCTCGGTTCGCGCTATGGCGCACGATATGCTGAACCCCCCATTCTTTTGCCACTCGGAAGGTGCCATCGGTACTGCCATCATCAATAATCAAAATTTCGATGGTATCGACACCTTCAATTTGTTTGGGCAGGTCATCCAGCGTTTGGGCAAGTGTCATTTCTTCATTTAGGCATGGGATTTGAATAATGAGTTTCATAATGATACGTACATTGTCCCTTGTTTTGTCACGTCTGGCTTAACCTGCTTCAAAAACTATGTATTGGCTAATTGTGGGGCAACTTGTTCGCCTAAGGCTTTTCCAGAAAAATAATTACCCCTCCCCAGCCCCTCCCCGAATTCAGGGAGGGGCTATTCTGCGCACGAGTAAGTTCTCCCCCCGAATTCGGGGGGAGCTAGAGGGGGGTAAAATCAAGCCGGTATCCTTTTCGACAAAAGCAAGCGGCATAGTTAAATACTTGGAAAAGCCTAAAAGTAGTATAAAAGGAATGCCCATAAACCGCCAGTTTTATGGTGAACAGAAAACAAATCCGCCTAAGGCTTTTCCAGAAAAATAGTAACGACTCAGCCCTCACCCCAACCCCTCTCCCAAACGGGCTTTCAGCCCTGGGAGAGGGGCAAAAAGTGTCGGTTTCGGGTCGTTTTCCCCCTCTACCAGCCGCAAAGCGGCGTTTGGGAGAGGGGGATTAAGGGGGAAGAATTGGCATAGCCTGAGCAGTTACCCCCTTGGATTCTAATGGAGAACGCAAAACAAATCCGTATAAAACCGAGGGCTTAAGCCCTCGGTTTTGGCAGAAAAAACATTTGTGTTTGTTTTGAACTGTCCATAAGTGAGTGCGTAACGTCAGTAATTAATTTTACTTCCGCATCTGCCCGATCCGCATTTAATTTCGCGTATTTGGCAGCGATTAGCCGCTTTGGGCGGCATACGAACGGTCCGCGACGACTCAAAAGCTGCCTAATTGGCGAAGGTATTGCTTATAGATTATACGTTTGTTTTGCTAAGGTATATGCCATATCCACGATCATCTCGGTGGCGTCTTCTTCGTCGATGATATTGCGTTTAACCAGCCCCGCAAGCCACTCGGCACACACACGCCGCCAAATGGCGTGGCGGGCAGGAATAGATGGAAAGGCGCGGGTATCATCATTGAAGCCAGCCGTGTTATAGATTCCGGCAGTTTCGATCACTTGGTCGAGGTAGCGATACATCCCATTAATACTGTCAAAAAACCACCAAGGCGGTCCTAATCGTAAAGCGGGATAGTGCCCCGCTAATGGCGCTAGTTCGCGGCTGTAGGTACTTTCATCGAGCGTGAACAAGATCAGTCGCAATTTCGGATGGTTGCCAAAGCGATTCAATAGCGGTTGTAAGGCACGGGTGAATTCGGTCTGTACAGGGATGTCTGCACCTTTGTCTAAACCAAAGTGCTCAAAGATCACGCTGTTATGATTACGATACGAGCCAACGTGAAACTGCATAACCAACCCGTCATCGACACTCATGCGAGCCATTTCAATTAGCATATGTCCGGTAAAGCGCATAGCATCTTCTTCGGAGGCTTTTCCACTCAGGGCGCGGTCAAATAATAACTGCGCCTCGGTAGCAGAAAGCCATACCGCGTAAGCGGTCAACGCGGCATGGTCGGTAGCAGTTGCTCCCATCGATTTGAAAAAGGCGCGCCGGTTTTCTAAGGCACGAATGTAGGAGGGGTAGTCTGTTACGGTCACGCCTGATACAGCGCTGAGGTGGTCGATGCTCTTGTGCCAATCAGGCCGATCGATATTCACGACCGCATCGGGGCGAAAGGTGGGGATGATTCGCCCATCCCAGCCGGATTCACGAATGGCTTGGTGATGCTCTAGGGTGTCAGTTGCGGCATCTGTAGTGGCGAGGACTTCAATATTGAATCGCTCGAAGAGTTGGCGGGGGCGAAACGCCGTTGTGGCCAGTTTAGCCGCGATTTCATCGTATATGGCATCCGCATTGCCAGCGTTCAGCTTCTCGTGGATGCCGAAGACATCTCTTAGCTCGTCACGTAGCCAAATGCCGGTCGGTGTGCCACGAAACAAGTAGAAATGGTCGGCGAAGGTGCGCCAGATTTTACGATGGTCATCTTCAACGGGTGTACCATCGAAGCGCGGGATACCCAGATTTTCTAGTGCAATCCCTTGTGAATACAACATCCTGAAGATGTAATGATCGGGAATAATGAGCAGGTCTACCGGGCTACCGAAGTTATAGTCATCATCCGCAAACATGGCAGGATTCACATGCCCATGTGGGCAGATAAGCGGTAAATTTGCCACCTGTTCATAAAGTTGCTGGCTCAGTTCCATTATATAATCCTCTGATTTCAGTGTGATCTTTAGTAACCGCGTCATCAGACATAGTGCAGACGTCGTACGCCCGCTTGATTGCCATTCGAGTTTTCTATGCGAAGGACAAAATGCTTGCCCACATAGCTAAACTCTGCTTTAACCTGCTGACATGTCGCAGGTATGTCAGCATCAATCACTACTTTGATTATACGGGTTGGCATGTTCCGAACGCCTCTATGGTCATTTGGAATAACTGCTCAGGCTATGCCAATTCTTCCCCCTCACCCAACCATTGCCACCCGCCCTATTTTTCCCGCATTCCCGCCGGCCAGGCGATGTTAACAAATATCTAATAGAGTTCGGAGCATAAAGAACGTATACTATAAGGTGTTGTGGCATTTCGCCGCAACTTTGGACGAAGTACCCTCATATTAGCTCCTTGAAGTACCTTCGATGGCTATATGTGTGTTACAACGCCATCAAAACCTATTCAAGGAGTATCAAATATGTCTGAACGAATCCAAGGCACTGTGAAGTGGTTTAATGCTGATAAAGGCTACGGCTTTATTTCTCAGGCCAATGGTGCTGACGTTTTCGCACATTACTCAGAAATTCAAGATACGGGTTACCGTTCCCTCAACGAAGGTGACACCGTTGAATTCGAGATGACCCAGGGCAAAAAAGGCCTACAAGCTAGCCAGATCAAAATGCTCGAAAAAGCTCAGTAGGCTTCTCGCGGTAATACAATCAGCCAAGCACCGTCCTCTTGCGAGGGCGGTGTTTGCTTTTAAGGTAGTTTTTTGATCAGCTCAGCTAGATTTTCGTAAACTTGATCATGGGTAGGCTTGTGCCGTAGGCTGCGTTCTGCAAGTTCATAGGCCACCAACTGATCGACCGCCATACAGATACTGTGAACTTTGCCAGCCTTCCAGGCATAGCCCAGATAACGATCTTCGTTCAACTGTAGTGTGCTAGCTATTCCGTCCATAGGACACTCTCTTTCGTCTACTTGTTTACAACTCATCCACAACTAGGGATTTGTTCAATATCATGAAGCGCATAGCCTTCTGGCTCAATTACCAGATAAGCATCCGTGCCAGACCCACGCACGCCAACATCCAGATAACGGTTGCCAAGCAATAGATTAAATCGAAGCTGTTGGCTCATCAGCTTCTGGATAGCTTCTTGGGTACTGAGGCTCCAACCTACACCACCTATTCTCACAATAATCCCCGTGTGATTTTTGTTAACACAGGTGATTTCAAAGCCTGCGCCTTCCATGTGGCACCTTTTCTTTCAACTATAGATCAGAGATGCCATAACTTGTGGCCCACGCTACGGCAGAACATGCTAGTGCATAGCGAGCGGCGTTAGATATCTAGGGCGTTCATCCAAACAGCAATCTGATCATGTGCTTCTTTTCTCGTGGTGAAATAGCGATATTGAACGAAGCGTGCGAGGTCGTTACGATTTCCCGCCACACGCATGAGTTCATCATCAGTAAGTTCTCCCCACTGTTTCTTCGCTTCAACGGCGAAATGATCCCACTGATTTGCAATTTGTGCCCATTTGTTTTTCATGTCTAGTTCCTTTTTCGATAGTTGAGAGGGGCGTCAGCCACCCCTTGCATCATTGTCGTAAAGTGCTCTCAGAGAAGAAGGGTGTCTGGCCGCTAAGATGTTTTTCATCTCCGCTGCGACAAGGCTCGTAGATGCTTCGTCCATATTGCATAGCGTGACCCCAATGAAGTGGCGAGTAGAGGGGGTTGAACGCTTCAGCCTTTTAAGCGCTTCGTACTGTGACAGCACATATTTTCCAGAAGGCAGTTCATCTTCATCCGGTATATGTGCTTCAAATATGTGAGGAAGGTCTATCTCACCAGTTAAAAGTTTGCCACCAATTTCTTTGATGATCTCCGTGGTCAGCGTGTTGCTATGTTCCAGAAGATCGGGCAAGCCGGGATGTTCGAGGGTGTGCATTAATCGGACTAGTATAGCCAAACTCGCACCGTCAATATCAATGCTGTGCTCGGCTGCATATGTATCACATACCTGCTGGCTCGTTTCCAGGTCAAACGTGTTGTCATCTTTGCTGATCTGTTCAGCCAAAGCTTTGATGCCCAAAACCCCTAAGATAGAAATCAAGGCGGGGTCAAGTGCACTGTCCGACAAACGCTTTTGAATCACCTCTATTGAGGTTTCGATGTTCTCTATCGTAACAGAACGGCCTATTGCGTTATCAACTTCAACCTCAATCACAAGGCGGCTGCCAATGTTCGCAGCGGCCCATTCAATAATTTGTTCTGCAAACCAGCGAGATTGCTCTTGCGTTAATTCTATCTTTCTGACCATGATCTATTTGCCTCCATCGCCTGTTTTAACGTTGTCAATACTGTCCATTCACGTGTCACTCATCCATATGGTAAATTGTGGGTAAAAGCAACAATAAGAGAACTACCTATATATATGGGGATAAGGTTACGTGTGTATGTGTAGATGGCAATCAGATGTCTTAAAGATTTTGTTTGATGAGCGAGGAGAGCCTGGAGTTTACTTAAGACGGTGGTAAATATCCAACGGACATCATCAAACCTAAAGAAAAAACGAAAAGGCCACTGCTATGCTAGTGTAGTCTGCATGTATATTATATCATCTTTGATACCCGTCTTACAGTAGCTGTTCACGGGAGGTAGTGTATCCTTTTCGGTTGAAATTACTTGAGCTATCTAGTCGCGAGGACGCGCGTCACGGCAGCCGGGGATATTTAGCGCGGATCGACCACTTTGCAACGATAGGTGAATAGATACTGATGCGGGATGCGTCAGCCGTGGTATATGGCCCACGCGCCGTGTTGTATAATGACGAACAGGGGGATATGGTTTGCATATTCTCAACATGGCTCTAGTACACGCAAAAAAGAGGCTGTATGTCCAACCAACATTATCACATCGGCAATATGGACTGTGCCAACTGCGCCAAAGAAGTGGAACTTGGCGTTTTGAAACTGGACGGCGTGCGCGCGGCGCGCGTCGATTTTGCATCTGGGCAATTGCATATCGAAGGCGAGATACCTTACGCGCAACTCGAAGCGCGCGTGCAGGCTTTGGGCAAGACCATCGCACGCCCGGACGAGATGCCCCAGGCACCGGCCCCTAGGCGCGGCGGCGCGCTCGGCTTTTGGGATTACTTGGTGGCGCGGCGCGAAACACAATTCGCGCTGGTCGGCGGCGCGCTGACGCTGCTCACGGCGCTGGCGACCCTGGCGGGCTTGCCCAGCGACCCCGCGCGCGCGCTCTATACCCTGGGGATGGCCCTGACGCTGTACCCCATCTTGAAAAGTGGCCTGAATGGCCTGCGCATCAACCATCACTTTAACATCAATCTGCTGATGAGCATCGCGGCGGTGGGCGCTATCCTCATCGGCGAATATCTGGAAGGCGCCACGGTCATCTTTTTGTTTGCCGTCGGCGAAGCGTTGGAAGGCTACACTGCCGACCGTGCTCGCCAGAGCATCAGCAGCCTGATGGCCCTGAAACCCGCCACCGCCACCCGGCTAGATGGCAACACCGAACAAGTTATCCCCGTGGAGGAACTGCGCCCCGGCGATGTGATTCTGGTCAAGCCGGGCGAAAATATCCCTATGGATGGCGAGGTGCGCACGGGCGCGGGCGGCGTCAACCAAGCGCCCATCACTGGGGAAAGCGTGCCCGTGGCCAAAGCGCCCGGCGATGCTGTCTTCGCCGGGACGATCAATGGCGAGGCGACCCTGACCATCGACGTGACGCGCCACGCCGCAGACAACACGCTCAACCGCATCATTCAGATGGTACAAGAGGCACAAAGTACGCGCGCGCCCAGCCAACGTCTCATCGACCGCTTCGCGGCCTGGTATACGCCGCTGGTGGTGAGCCTGGCCGCGCTGGTGGCGACCGTGCCGCCGCTGGTGTTTGGCGCGCCTTTCCTCAGCACGGGCGCCGAAACGGGCTGGTTGTATCGCGCGCTGGCCATGCTCGTGATCGCCTGCCCGTGTGCGCTGGTCATCAGCACGCCCGTAACGGTCATCAGCGCAATTACTGCCGCAGCGCGGGGGGGCGTGCTCATCAAAGGCGGCGCCCATCTAGAGGCGCTGGCGGGCGTGCGCGCCTTGGCTTTCGATAAAACCGGCACGCTGACCCAAGGCCGCCCCCATGTGACCGACTACCGCGCGCTGGATTGCTCCGGCGGGGCGACGTGTGAATGCTGCGACGATCTTCTAGCGTTGGCCTCCGCCGTGGAACGGCGCACCGCACATCCGCTAGCCGAGGCGGTGGTGGGCGCGGCGACGGCGCGCGCGCTCGATACAGTCTACGAACCGGCGGAAGCGGTCGAGATGTTGGCCGGGCAAGGTGTGCGCGGCCAGGTCAGCGGGCGGACGATTACGCTGGGCAGTCATCGCCTGTTTGACGAACACTACCCCCACAGCGCGGATTTTTGCCAGACCGTGCAGGCCATCGAAACGCGCGGCCAAACCACCATGCTCCTGGCGGATGAGGACACCGTGCGCGGTTATATCGCCCTGGCCGACACCGCCCGCCCGACCAGTCAGCAGGCTATCGCCCAACTCAATGCCCTGGGGCTGAATACGGTCATGCTCACGGGGGATAACCCCAGCGTGGCGGGGGCCATTGGCGCCGAAGTGGGCGTGACGGACGTCCGCGCGGGCCTTTTGCCGGGCGATAAGGTCAGCGCCGTGCAAGCCCTGGCGGCGGATTATGGCCCGGTGGCCATGGTCGGGGATGGCGTGAACGATACGCCCGCCCTGGCGGCAGCCTCCGTAGGTATTGCGATGGGCGGCGCGGGCAGCCCGCAGGCCCTAGAAACCGCCGATGTCGCCTTGATGGCGGACGACCTGGCGCGCCTACCATTTACAATCCGCCTGGCCCGTTTCGCGCGGCGGCTGATCTTGCAAAACGTTATGCTTAGCTTCGCGGTGAAGGCCGTCTTTTTGGTGTTGGCCTTCTTTGGGATGACCACGCTTTGGGTGGCCATTCTGGCCGACATGGGCATGTCGTTACTGGTGACGCTCAACGGGATGCGCCCGTTACGAAACAATCTGGCGGACAATCCTAACGAAGGGTGATGATGTGATGAACGCACAGATGCGCCCAGCCCAACCGGACGCCGCTTCGGCGGCTTTTTTTGCCCAAGGTGCCGAGTCCGCCGCCGACGGGTTATATTCGGCAATGTTCGGCAAGCGCGCCGACGCCGTGCTACACGGCTTGTTCATGGAAACTGGCAACGAATTTTCGCACCAGCACACAGGCATCTTGTGGGTAGAGGATGCCATGGCGGGGGTTGTGCATACCCTGGGCGGAGCCGAGCGCGCCGCGTGCCAGGGGCGCACCAACCGCCTGTTTATGCGCTATGGTTGGCCCGCCGCATGGCGGCTGATGATGACCTATTTTGCAATCCGCCCCATCTTGGACTTCTTCGCGGATGTGCCGCACGATCAATATTACATCGAAATTGTGGCCATCGCGCCAGATTATCGCGGGCGGGGGCTTAGCCGCCGCTTATTGGAATATGCCGAGGCGCGCGCCCGCGAGGCGGGCTACGATGCCCTGGCCCTGGATGTGAAAATCGGTAATGAACCGGCCTGGCGTTCGTATTTGGCGTTTGGGTTCGAGGAAACGGCCCGCTCGGAGGTCGCGCGCCTGGGCGATGAAACGATCCAGATGGCGCGCTTGGTCAAGCCCCTGGTGCCGCAAGGCTAAAACGCAAAAACCGCTCAGCGAGCGGTTTTTTTGATACGGTTGTGGGAACTGAGGGGCTCGAACCCGCGACCTTTCGGGTGTAAACCGAACGCTCTAGCCAACTGAGCTAAGTTCCCGATTTTTGCAAAGGCATTATAGGCCCTGGCGGGGAGCACGTCAAGTTGAGATAAGGCTTTTCCAAGTATTTAACTATGCCGCTTGCTTTTGTCGAAAAGGATACCGGCTTGATTTTACCCCCCTCTAGCTCCCCCCGAATTCAGGGGGAGAACTTACTCGTGCGCATACTAGCCCCTCCCTGAATTCGGGGAGGGGCTGGGGAGGGGTAATTATTTTTCTGGAAAAGCCTAAGCGGCGC
>DAOTVD010000393.1:0-5846 GCA_034437075.1 Anaerolineae bacterium | reverse complement strand
GCGCGCCAAAAACACCACAGCGGCACGGGCTTGCCCCAAACCACTTTTGCTATGGCCCCCAGCCGCATAACTACTTAACCAAGCTTCGACGGTTGCGGGATTGACCGCTTCGAGGAAGGGGGTAATGGGCAATTCTGTCAAATCCTCGGCAGGCACGCCGACCACTTCACAATAAAAATGGCGTATCCAATCGCTGTATTTACGCTGGGTTTCTGTTGATTTGCCTGCAATCGCCATGGAAAAATTGAAGTATCCTTCGCGCGTGGATAGCACAGCAGGCTTATTCTCGGTCGCGGGAACGACAGGTTTCTTACGTGGTGGCATCGGTAAACTGTTCCTTTGGCTAGGATGAGGATGAATATGTAAAGGCAATGAAACGCCTCCTGAGGGATTCGAACCCCCGACCTTTGGTTCCGAAGACCACTGCTCTATCCGCTGAGCTAAGAAGGCATGTCCTTCTTTGTAGGATAGCCTAACCCGCTAGCGCGCGTCAAATAGATTGTGCTTTCTGTGACGCCTTGCCGCCAAGCATACTAAGATTGGTTCGGATCACTTGCAAGGCCGTAGCATCTTGAAGCGACAAGAGGATTTGCTGCGCTTTTTCCCAAGCTTTACGCGCTTTATTCTGCTGACGACTAATACTTGCCTGATCATCGCGCGATAGCTCGTAGAAAATAACGCCTAGGTTATTATAGGCGCGTGCTAGCCCAATTAAATCGGTGGTCATAGACAAAATATTGATCGCGCGTTGTTGCGCATCCCGGGCTTCATCTATTTGCCCATTTTCAAAGTACGCCCGTGCCAGTGTGGCATAAGAACGACCCAAGAGCGCGCTTTCCAGCGGGCATGCATCGATAGCCCGTTGTGCGTAGGTCTGCGCTCGCGCAGGGAACCCAGCCAATAGGGCGATTTCAGCAGCCGAGATGGCTTCGGCTGGCCAATCTACCCGAAACGAACTCAGGTATTCATCAATCCCCGTGGATTCACCCAGCGCAATCCGTGCGCGCAGAATGACCAATTCTGCTGACTTACGCTCCGCAGCGTTGCGCAAGTGGGGTAAAGCATCATGCGCGGCTGAACGTGCAATACTCCAAGCTTCACGTTGGGCATACAACCGAGCTAGTTCAAGCAAACCGCGCCCGTATAAATAAAAATTGCCGGTTTCGCCAGCATGACGAATAACATGCTGCATCTGATTCTGGCTATCTGCTAACTGACCAAACCAGCGCGCAAGCCGGGCCTTCTCAAACAGTAAACGCCATAACTGCCCATAGTCCTGAGTCTGTTCAACGTCTATTTCACATTGCGCGATGAACTGTGACCACTGATCCCACAAGCCCATAAACGGTATTTCTTCTGAAAGCTGGCCCCAGATGATCTGTTCTTGCACATCATAAGACAGTAAATTCAGCATCCCTTGCAATAACATATGGATGAGATGTTGCGCATTTCTGCCGCGTTCCGACACGGGAACATCCAACGCCGCAAAGGCATCTAAATGACCCTTAACGCTTTCAGCCTGAAACATGAGTTGCTGTAATTCATCGTTCATAAAAGATCGGGCGGCATCACTCAGGCGATAAACCGTCTCAGTTGAATCAATACGACGCAGCACATCTTTAGCGGCTAGGTCTGCCAGCGCCCTAACATGGTTTGGCGCAATCAGCGCAACCCAATTCTCCGAAATCGGCTGCGGCTCCAATAAGCACGCCACCATCCAAACCTGCTTGTGCGGCAAAGCCAGCGCAGGATACACCACATCGCGGAAATGCTGAAATAGGGTCATCCGCGCCAATTGGCCCCCAGGCCGCGTTAAACGATGAATATTCAGATATTCCAACAATGCGCCGGGGTTACCCCCCAGGTGATGATACGCTTTATCAAATAACCCGGCGGGCAAATCGCCTCGATAGGCGTCGAACAGGTCTTGAGCCGCGCCTTGGTCCATTTCAGGGATACGGTAGGTAGCACCAGCCCAATCTGAAAAAAACTCCGTGCTGATGAGGATCAAAGTGGCATCATTCAACCAACCAGCTTCTCGTAATTCTTGAATATGGCGCTCGCTAGGCGCTTGCAAAACCAATAGCACGCGCTGCAACTGAAAATAACTCGGCAAGGTGGATTGACGCTCATGCAACGTGCCAGGCAATCCCTCTAGCACGCTGCTGATCTGTTGGAGGATGCTCTGGCCTGCGTTCAGGCTAATCCAGAAAAAATTGTCATACTGCGGAAGCAACCACCGCGCCATGGCCGCCCCTAGCGTGCGCTTCCCAATCCCTGGCATGCCCACCAGCATAAGCGTCCCAGTTTGGGCCAGGGTTTCCAGCAGATCAGTCAAAAGCGCCTGCCGTCCGTATAGCTGGGGCGGTTGATACACCGGAATGCGACTGGCCAATACAGCATTCAAATGCTGACGGCGTAGCCGCGTCTCGCGCTCAATAATGTCCATTGTAAGCAAATCAGCGGCTTGTAATCGCCGCCGACGAATACTGCGTGACACGAGCCCAACGAGATCGCCAAGTTGGTCAATGCTTAGCCCTAGGTCTGAGCGCAAATAGAGATAGTAAATGATTGCATAGGCCGTAGTATGCGGTTCATTAACCGTGAAATCATAACGTAATGTCTCTGTTATATCGTCGTCTGTTTCGCGCCAAACGCCTAGCTTATCCAGCACAATCTCCCGCAAGAGTTCTGCAATGCTGAACAACGACGCATATTCGCCATCCAGATGTTCTGGAGATTGTAAGCGCGCGCGCACCAAAAACAATGAATAAAACACATGATGACGCGGCAGTAATTCGGCACGGGCGATATGCTCTAAGGCCAAGAGGACAGAATCGGAATCAATATACGGGCGCATAATACGTAAACTGTATCAAATTAGGCTTGATTATTAAAATTTTTGTCTACGTGGAGAACACTTTACCAGCGTCCATCAGGAAATGTATTGACATGCGCATGATGCCCCAGACGTTTGTACATCTGAAACCCGGTATACGGATGACCCAAAATGCCATCATGTATCGCCCAAGAACGCCCGCGTATCGTTTGCCAGGCTTCCGGCTGCCGAAACGGATTGTCTGGCGTTAACTGCGCGTGAAACACGCCCCCAGGTTGAAACCCTTCGTGAATACGTTGCATTTCTTTCAAACCATGGGTGTACGCAAAACCATAACGCTCGAACACAACCGCATTATGATACGCCAAGGGCTCAATAAGAAACAACGCGTGGCCCATTTGTGACACAAATGCTTCAAACACCGGTACCGCCGTCTTGAAAGCGCGCAATCCGTGCCGTACTTGCCCAGGCGCCAAGCCCGCTTCCTTCGCTTTTATCTCTTCGGATATATTGCGTGTCCGCGTGCCAAATACCGTGTCATCACCCGTCATATCCCGGTCAATATGATAACGTGGCGAACCGGGGTCGTTGATCATAACCAACAGCACCAACAATTGAAAGTTGAATGTGTCGATCATGTTGATATACAACAACGGATCATCGGCCCCCGGCATGTGGTATACACTCATCTCTAGCGCGCGAGACCCCGCCGGGCAATGCATCGAAACCACACTAACGCCGTCCTGAGTCAGATGTTGTCGATCAATATGAAACCGCGTAAACACCCAATCTGGAATAAGCTGCGCGTAAATTGCCTGCTTTTCGTGCCAAGGGCGCTGGTTGATCGCTTGTAACGACCCCCAAACACTTGTCAACGAGAACGCTCTTTCAGCGCGCGGTCCATTTGCCGTTGCGCGTCCTTGCGGCGTAGTGTTTCGCGTTTATCATATTTTTTCTTGCCTCGGGCTACCGCCACCTCTAGCTTAGCGCGCCCATTACGCAGATGAAGCTGCAAAGGCACGAGCGTAAAGCCCTTAATGCGTATCGCATCATGAAGTTCTTCGATCTCTTTGCGATGCAACAACAACTTACGTGCCCGCAAGGGCTCATGGCCATACACACCTGCTTCTTCATAGGGCGAAATGTGGGCATTGACCAACCACATTTCGCCAGCCTTATGTTGCACATAGCCTTCAGCCATGTTGACCCGCCCAGCACGGATCGACTTGATTTCTGATCCCATCAACACCATACCAGCTTCATATGTGTCGAGAATCTCGTAATCATGGCGCGCTTTACGATTGCGCGCCACGATCTTGATTTGTTCACTCATCCTCTGTTTCCATATCTGGCACGCCCTGGTTGTGTAAATACGCAATCCCAGCTTGGCGTGCTAAATCGTTGCCCTGGGTATCGAATTGCTGTTGGAGCGCAACATCCGGGTCTAGCCCATTCAGGTGAATAGCGCGGTCGCTGGGGGTATACCAGGCCGATGATGTAACACGCAATTGCGACCCATCCGCTAAATTATACACCAACTGCACAACGCCCTTGCCAAATGTAGGTTGGCCGATCAACGCCGCGCGCTCCCGATCTTGCAAAGCCCCAGCCACCACTTCTGCGGCGCTAGCCGTTGTGCCATCGGTTAACACCACCATCGGCAAGGCTTCTGCCGGGCCACCCGTGGTAGACTCAAAGGTCTGGCGCGTGCCATCGCTACTGCGTTGGATCAAGATCGTCCCATCTGCCAAGAACAAATCCGCGATGTCGATGGCTTGATCGAGCAGACCTCCACCGTTACCGCGCAAATCCAGAATTAATCCCTCGATGTCTTCATCGGCCAAAGTATCCAAATGTTCTTCCATCTGAGATAATGCAACACCGCTAAAACTAGAGAGTTGAACATAGCCGATATTGCCAGCTATGACCTCTGAAAACACCGTGGGCGTCTCGATAATCGCGCGCTCCACCATCACCGTATACGTTTCGTCCTGCTCAGGCCGGTACATCGTTAATTCGACCTCGGTGCCTATCTCACCGCGCACCAAATTGGCAATTCCGTCCGTGCCCAAGTTTTCGACATTCTGGCCATCCACAGACATAAAAATATCGCCCGGTTCGATACCCGCTTCGGCTGCCGGATTTTCCGGAATAACACTGACCACCACCACGCGGAAATCTTCCGTCGCGCGAATGACAATCCCCACACCGCCAAAATGACCATCAATTTGTTGTCGGCGGACTTCTGCAACTTCGGGGGGCGCAAACGTGGTAAAGGGGTCTTCCAAAGAATTAACCAAACCCTCTATAGCGCCATACCGTCGCTCCTCAGCAGCCGGCAAATCACCATAAAAATCATCTTCGAGAATGTCCCAAGCTTGCCAGAAAGTGGCCAAATCTTCCGATTGCGATGGGCTTGCTTCGCGTTCATACATCACACCCATCAAAAAGGCCGTCACCATAACCAACAATACGACAGCCATGTAGACTAGCGCATTGGCACCAGTTTGTGCGCGGCGTGTGGTCGCGGCCTGATTCGCATCTTCTGTGCGGAACACAAAGTCGTGTTTCGTCGCCATAATCGTTATGACCCTTCATTTGTCATCATGTTTACTTCTTCGCGTAAATAGCGGATCGCCTCGCCAAGTTCGACATCCCGGCCAGTCTCATCCGGGATCATAGGAATATCGGGGGTTAGGCCCATGGTTTCTAACTCCGTCCCATCGGGGGTATACCATAATGCCACCGTAACATGAATAGACGAGGCATCCGACAAGGGGAAAATACTCTGAATCGACCCCTTCCCAAAAGTCTGCTGGCCAATCAGGACACTACGACCACGATCTTGCAAAGCACCACCCACAATCTCTGCACCACTGGCTGTGCCACGGTTGATTAAGGTCACAACGGGCATATCCAACAAAATACCGCCGGGGATATCAATTTCTTCAGAATCACCTGAAATGCGCCGCTCCACCGATAGAACACCGCCATCAAAAAATTCACC
>DAOTVD010000392.1:0-4863 GCA_034437075.1 Anaerolineae bacterium | reverse complement strand
TTACCCGCGCGTGCGTAATAGCCCCTCCCTGAATTCGGGGAGGGGTTGGGGAGGGGTAAAAAATGGTGCTCGAAGAAAAAAGGTAACTGCTCAGGCTATGCCAATTCTTTCCCCTCACCCCCTTAATCCCCCTCTCCCAAACGCCGCTTTGCGGCTGGTAGAGGGGGAAAACGACCCGAAACCGACACTTTTTGCCCCTCTCCCAGGGCTGAAAGCCCGTTTGGGAGAGGGGTTGGGGTGAGGGCTGAGTAGTTACGAAAAAAGTACCCCTATCAGCCCGAATTCGGGGAGGGGTAATTATTTTGCTGGAAACGCCTTAGGCTTTTCCAAGTATTTAACTATGCCGCTTGCTTTTGTCGAAAAGGATACCGGCTTGATTTTACCCCCCTCTAGCTCCCCCCGAATTCGGGGGGAGAACTTACTCGTGCGCATAATAGCCCCTCCCTGAATTCGGGGAGGGGCTGGGGAGGGGTAATTATCTTGCTGGAAAAGCCTTAGGTGGCCATGGCCTTGCTTTTCTGCGCGATGCCTTCGATGAGACTATCGAACGAGCCCGCGAACTTTTGCACACCTTCCGCGAGCAACTCAGCCGTCACGGCATCTAAATCGACCCCCGCCCCCGCCAGCGCGTTCAGTTGGGCCTGGGCGCCCCCCAGGTCATCATCCAGCGTGCGCGCGACCGTGGCGCGCTCTAGCGCGGCTTCGAACGTTTCCGGCGGCATGGTATTGACTGTCTCTGGCCCGATGAGCATATCGACGTACAGCGTATCGGGGTAATCCGGGTTTTTGGTGCTGGTGCTGGCCCATAGCAAACGCTGGATGTGCGCGCCCTGGCTGCGCAGGGCCTCCCAGCGGGGGCCATTGAAAATTTCGGCACTGCGCGCGAAGGCCGCTTTGGCGTTCGCAATGGCGATTTTGCCGCGCAGGTCGCTATCTTCCGGCAGCAGTGGGTCAACTTTGGCATCTACGCGGCTAACGAAGAACGACGCCACCGAGGCTATCGTCGCTACATCCCCACCGGACGCGGCGAAGGCTTCTAGGCCGTCCAAGTATGCCTGCGCGACCTGCTCGTATTGATCCAAACTAAACATCAGCGTGACGTTGACGTTCACCCCCGCGCTGATGAGCGTCCGAAAGGCGGGCACGCCCTCCGCTGTGGCAGGGACTTTGATCATCACGTTGGGGCGCTCTAGCGCGGCCCAAAAGCGGCGGGCTTCGGCGATGGTGGCGTCGGTGTCGTGGGCCAGGCGCGGGCTGACTTCTAGGCTAACGAAGCCATCCGTGCCGCCGCTTTCATCGTACAGTGGGCGCAGTAGGTCGGTGGCTTGGCGGATGTCTTGAAGGGCCAGGGCTTCGAAGATTTCTTCTGGCGAAGCCTCTTGCGCGACGAGCGTTTGCAATTGGTCGTCGTAATCGTCGCTCTGGACGATGGCTTTCTCGAAAATGGTCGGGTTGCTGGTGATGCCGCGCACGCCGCGCGCGATGTAATCTTGCATATCGCCATTGTGCAGCATGTTCCGGCGCATGTAGTCCAGCCAGAAACTTTGGCGATGTTGGTTGAAAATCTCGTGGGCTATCGTCATAGGGTGTATCCCTCCTGTTTTCTGTGCGTTCCTCATTATATCGGACGGGCGAGCGGGGTGTGATCTTACGCGCGCGCGGCCCCGAAGCGCCGCCAGGCCCAGCGCGCCCCAGCCCCAACCATAACGAACAACACCAGCAACGGCCCGCCGAGGATCGCCAACCAGATAGCCGCCGTGGCCAGCCCTTCTAGCGTGGATTGCAGCGCGTCAAACGCTTCGGCGGCCACGTCGCCGGGCGCGAACCGTGCCTGGGCGGGCGCTTCTTCGACCGCTTCTTCGTCATCCGGCGGCACGGGCACCACGCGCACATCTAGCCGAGAATAGGCGGCGGCCTCTTGCCAATAATTTAACTGGCCCTGGATGCGCTCGATTTCCTCGCGCAGGCTCACCAGGCGGTTATACACCGACAAGACCTCGTTAACATCTTGGGCGTCTTCCATAAAGCGGCTGACTTCCGCCTCGGCGGCTTGCAGATTGCGCAGGCGGCTTTGCTGATCGACAAATTGCGCGGTCACATCGTCCCCGGTGACGCTCTGCGAGACGACCTGCACGGCCTCGGCCCGGATGCGGGCGAGGGCATCCGTCAAGCGCGCGGCGGGGATGCGTAGCGTGATCTCGCCTTGCTGATTTTCAGCGCCGTTCCGGTCGATAACACGCCGCACAGTGGAGGCTACCACCCACCCGCCGTAGTCATCCGCCAACGCGGCCAGGTCGTCCAGCGTCGCGACGGGGTTTTGCGCCTGAATGGTCAAATCCGCGTTCTGGATGATGATGCGTTCGGGCTGTTGGACTGGTTCGGGCGCGGTTTGGGCGGTGTTGGCTGTGTTCACGATGCCATCACGGGGCGCGCCCTGGGTGGCGGCGATGGCCATCTGCGTGGGTGCGGGCGTGGGCAGCGCGCGCGCGGTATCTGTGGCGCTCATCAGCGGCGGCGACATGCCCGCGCTGGGGTCTTCCAGCGCGTAATTCGCGCTTTCGAAGGTGTCGTTGGCGTTACTGCCGAACAGAGCGAATAATCCTATGAATAACTCCATAATGAAAACGAGCAGCACGGCGGCAGATAGCAAACCGCCGATGAGTAGAAATTTGTTTTTGAACATGCGACATTCTCCTGGTTTATCTGGCGTATCTGCCAGAAGAACGTCCGCCATGCGCGAAAAGTTCCCCGGTTAGCGTTTGTCGAGGTCGTCCAGGTCAAAATAGGCGTCGATGATCTCGTCGCGGATGGGGTCGCTATAGTATGTGATGTCGCCCTGTTCGGCGGCTAGGGCCGCGCGGCGGACTCCGCCGCCCAGCGCGCTGAAAAATTCGCCTTCGTAGCGGGGTGTCGCCCGCCGCCGGGGGAGTATCCAAACGCTGACCAGCGCGCAGAGGATCACCGCCCCGGCCAGCAAGCCGCCGAAAGTCAGCGCCACGTCCGCCACCAGATCATCATATTCCAGGATGCCCAGCCAGCGCAGCAGGTTATACCAATCGTGGGCGTCTTCCCCCAGGCCAAACAGCAGCGGCAAATCGCGCTCTTGCGCGTCGCGGATATACACCGACATATTGATAAAGCTATGCCCCGCCAGCATGAAACCCAGCAAACCGATGTTAATCCGCCGCTGCCCCCACAGCGCCGCCGCGCCGACGATCACCCAGATGGCCACTTGCCAGAACGACCCGCCCGCGACCATCAAAAAGCGCCCGAAGGGGATGCAGATGACATGGCCGATCTCATGCGGGCCAATCGTCAAGGCCCACACCCACCAGGCCGCCGTGCCGTTGTCGGGGTCTAGCAAGTGATCGAGGAGCGGCACGCATAAGGCCAACCAGAACAGGCTCTCGAACACCGCCAGGCCGGGGTTGGGATGATGCCGCGCCGCATAGCTCAGCCCTTGGGCCGCGTCACCAGGGTGCAAGCCCGCGCCGCGCAACACCGCGCCGACCGTTTTACGCCGTACCTCCGCCCAAATGCCCAGCCCCACCAGCGCAAAGACCACCAGCCCGGCCACGGTTAGCAATCCGCCTGCCATGGTTAGTGCTTTAGCTCAACATAACGAATAGGCGCATAGGGCATCCGGGTATACCACCGACATCACCCGGAACCCCACGCCGTGATCGGCATTGGCTTCGTAAAACCAATTGCGGTAGACCGTCCGCGCCTGGTGGCTATTGCTGAACCACGCGCCGCCACGCACCACCCGCCCGATGTGATGATAGGGCGTCAGGCACCATTCGCGGACGTTGCCGGCCATATCGAACGCGCCATACGGCGAGCGATCCCCCACGAAGGCACCCACGGCGGTGGTGCGCTTCAGGTAAAACGGCCCAACATGGTAGTACGCATACGTTTCGTTCAGGTTCGCCGCGCCGCTGATGTGGCGCATCCCCCAAGGGTACAAGCGGCCATCGGTGCCGCGCGCGGCTTTTTCCCATTCGTATTCGCTGGGCAACCGTAGCATATCCGGCGCTAGGCCGAGTTGCTCGGCCAGCCAGGTGCAAAACGCGCTGGCTTCGTACCAGTTCACACCCACCACCGGATGGTTACCAATATGCCATTTGGGCGCGCCCCACAGCATCGGATGCCGCGCGCGGGTTTTCTGGCGCCAGGCCCAGCCCGCCGCCGTCCACCAAGCCGGGTCATGATAGCCCCCTGCCGCCACGAAGGCGGCATACTGGGCCACCGTCACGGGATAGCGCGCGATATAGAACGTGGGCAATTCGTGGTATTGCTCGCCTGCCTGGTAGATGTATTCCCCGCCGGGGACTTCCACCCATTCGATATGCGGCACGTCATCCGGGCGCAGGCCCACCCCAGGGCGCGGATCGCCCAGGGCATTCAGGCGATGCCCCGCCCGAAAGCGGGCCGGGGGCGGGGTGTGGCCCTCCCACAGTTGGGCGAGCAAGGCGCCCTGTTCGGGGGAAGTACGGGGCAGGGTGCGCAGGCAAGCGGGCGAGGGTGGTTGCATCAAGGGGAGCCTTTCTGGTCGGTGATGTCGTCCTCGGATTTATGTTTCATGTTCTCGCGCAGAGCTTTGGCCAGGTCGGCCAGGCCCTTGGGCTTGGCCAGGGTCGTCACGGTGGCGCTACCCACCAAGATGGGCCGACCATCCGCGCGGATGCCTTCCACCATATGACCGTGGGTCGCGGTGGGCGTGTGCAGGGCCGCCAGCCGGGTCAGCAACGCTTCGGGCGGGGTGCCTTTGTCCGGCAGTGGGATGCTGTCGTCGTCCTGAAAACGCAGATAGTGCGTGCCCGCCACCAACAAGGGTATGACGGGTTTCCCCAGCGCGCCGAC
>DAOTVD010000391.1:0-3100 GCA_034437075.1 Anaerolineae bacterium | reverse complement strand
GGTCACGCGCGAAGTGACCGTCGTCGTCACGCCGACCTTTACACCCCCGCCGACCCCCATCCCGCCCCCCGACACCGAAGAAACCGTGGATGATGATCCTTTCTTGGGGTCTGCGGATGCGCCAGTCAAAGTTGTCGAATTTTCTGACTATAGGTGCGGGTTTTGCGCGCGCTTCTATGAGGATACGCTCGGCCCTCTCACCGAGCGATATGGCGACCTGATCCAATTTGTGTATCGGGATTATCCAATCTTTGGTGAGGAATCCATCCTGGGGGCCCTGGCGGGTGAATGCGCCGACGAACAGGGCGATTATTTCTGGGATTTTCATGATTACATCTTCGATAACCAACTCACCGCCCAACCGGAGCCTATCAGCTTGCCTTTTTTGACCGTGTTGGCCGAGGATTTAGAACTTGACATCGAAGAATGGACGACCTGCATCCAAAGCGACGAAGCGTTCGAAGAACTGCGCAACGACTTCACGCAAGGCCAAAGCTGGGGCATCACTGGCACGCCGACCTTTTTCATCAATGGCGAACGCCTGGTGGGTGCCCAACCCTTAGAAGCTTTTATCAGCATCATTGACGCCGAACTGATCGCCGCCGGGATTGAGCCACCATCCGAATAATTTGGCGCTGGCCCCCTGGCCAAATCTCATTCGACATCCAACGGCAAACTCGCTAAAATTTGTAGTGAGTTTGCCGTTGATTATCGGCCACCCCAGCGCTATACTTATCTAGTTCGAGGTTTTCCCAAGCAAGGAGTATTCCCATATGACCCCACAATCGCCGCACGACACTGTCGAAGAAGCCGCCGAAGACACTACTCAAGAAGCGGTGACCGGCGAAGACGCTCCTGCGACCGAAACCGATGCTGATGTTGTTGCGCCCGAGAGCGTACAGGCGAGCACGTCCGAAGCTGAAACCGAGTCGGTTGAAAGCCAGGCGGATGTCCCTGTGGCTGAAATGAGCCCCCAAGCTGAAACTAAAGCGGTTGAAAGCCAGGACGACGCCCTAGAAGCTGAAACCGAGGACGCTGAAAATCAGGACGATGTTCCGATAGCTGAAATCAGCGCTCAAGCCGAAGCCGAAGAGACTAAAAACCAAGAAGATGCCCCAGTCGCCGAGGTGCAATTGCCCTTCGAACCCAATCCTGACATCGAGATCAAACCCGGTGTCAAACTGCGCGGCATCGTCCAAGAGACGCAACTGCAAGGCGCTATCGTGATGCTCGAAACGGGCGATAAGGGCCTGTTACACATCTCGCAACTCTCCGACGCCGAAACGCCCATCAAAAACGTCACAGATGTGATTGACACGGGCGATGAGATCGATGTTTGGGTGCTCCGCCACAGTTCAGATACAGGGCGCATCGACTTAACCCTGCTGGAGCAGCCCGCCCTGCCTTGGAGCGCGATCCGTGCCAATGAGGTCTTCGAGGGCACGGTACAGCGCATCGAAAAATATGGCGTCTTTCTGGACATCGGTGCCGAACGCCCAGGGCTCATTCATGTTTCCGAACTGGCGCGGGGGTACGTTGGTGATCCTAGCGATGTCGTGAAAATGGGCGATACGCTGGAAGCAAAAGTCATCGGTGTCAACCGTCGTAAGAAGCAGATCGACCTGAGTGTACGTCAGCTTGAAGAAGAAGTCGCCACGGAAGTTGCCGCGAGCGACGATGAAGAAGAAGTCGCCACGGCCATGGAACTCGCGCTACGGCGTGCGCTCGAAGAGAGCGACGATAACCCAGCGGCGATCCAGCCCAAAACCAGTAAGCGCGACAAAAAACGGGCCAAGCGTGAGCGCCAAGACGATATTATCCGGCGCACATTGCGCATGCACGAAGACGATTAATTCGGAAGACGACCACCGGGGGCCACATGCGGCCCCCGTTTGCGTTGCACAGGGTAGCTTACGCGGCAGTTCCGCGCAACATACCCCATACGCGCACCCCTATCGCGATCATCAAGACCGTGTAGAGCGCCTCATGCATCAGGCACCACTGGCAAAATGCTTCAATGACAAACGCTTGCAAATACACCAAATATACGGAATACAGAAAACCAAACGTCACCAGGCCGAACAACAACGCCAGGCCATAGGTTTGCAAAATGGGCAAGCGGTCTTCGAATAGCAACGTCCCCAGAATTAAGAAATTCCAGCCTAAGCCCAGCCAAGCAATCGGCACGCCGAAGATTTCGGAATACACGCTATTTTGGACGGTGCCACAGTCAAACGCCCCGCCAGATGTACACACCATCGCGACATCGGTCGCTTTGACGTAGCTCAGATACCCACTGACCCCGATGGCGGCCAATAGCGTAACCAACAGCACACCGCGCCAACTGAACACCCAGGCGCGCCAGGCTGGTATAGCGGTTGCTTCGAATGTTGTATCGGTGGCCATGGTGTTTCTCCTTTATGGTTATGTTATCTACCAACCCTATACTGACAATCATTCACCTACCTGGCCAGATTATACATGAGAATGGCGCCCGGTGCCGATGCCTTACGATGCCTTAAGCCCGGATGGGTTGCCCCGCAAAAGGCCGCACAGGCAGCACCTCGCCAGCGGCGGCGTGGGTCGTGCCCGCCGGGATCACCAACAACCCGTTCGCTTTCACCAAGGACGATATAGCGCCGCTGCTTTGTGTGCCGGTACTATGGGCAATCAAGCGCTCGCCTTCGCGAGTCAGCGTCACGCGGATGTAGCTTTCGCGGCCATCGCTTTCGAAGTCGTGCCCCAGCACGGCATCCACGGTTTGCACATCCCACGGTTGGCCCAACATCTTCAGCAATGCGGGCCGCACAAAAATTTCGAAACTAGCCAAGGATGAGACCGGATTACCAGGTAGGCCGAAAAAGGGCACCCCGCGCACGTGGCCATAGGCGAGCGGCTTCCCTGGGCGCATCCGCACGCGCCAAAAGTCGATCTTGCCCATGTCTTCGAGCACACGGCGCACCAAATCGCGCGAGCCAATCGACACGCCCGCCGAACTGATAATCAAATCCGCGCCGTTTTCAATGGCATTTTGCAGCGTATTTTGCAAATAGGCGTAATCATCCGGCACGATGCCCATATACAGCGGTTCCGCGCCGAC
>DAOTVD010000390.1:0-2759 GCA_034437075.1 Anaerolineae bacterium | reverse complement strand
CACCACCGCTTGCGATGCTGCATCCCAGAAAACGAATTCGCTGGATGTGATTTGGGGACCGTACAGGGTTTGCATACTCAGGAGTACGCTGTTTTGGTGCGGATGTAGCGCGACGCCACCCAGCCGATCACCTTCGGCCTGATACTGCTCTTGAGGTTGCAGCGTCTCGGCATCCCATAGGGTGATTTCGCCACTGCTGGAACCTGTCACGAGGCGTTCACCGTCGGTACTGAAGGCGACATCTTGCAATGGGGCGGCCACACGCGCGCGCTGGATGGTGTCGCCTGTTGCCGCGTCAACCAGCACGAGCGTGCCCCCTTCATCTGCTTCGCCCCCCACGGCGGCCAGTGTATGCCCGGCGGGGTGTAAGGCCATGCCGAGCAGCGGCCCATTCATCACCTGCACGGCGGGGCGCGCTTGAGCGCCTATTTCCACATCCCATAAGCGTAAGGTGGTTGAACTGGATAGTAAATCGCCATTGAGCGGATGAAACGCGACATCCAGCACTTCGTCACCCACTTGGGTGATGCGCTGCAGGAGGGCGCCTGTGTCCGCGCTCCAAATGATCAAGCTCCGGTCCCGGCTGCCCGATGCGATGAATTGCCCATCCGGGCTGATGCTGACCCCATACACAGCTTCGGTATGGCCTTCGTATTGATAGCGCACTTGTCCACTTGAGGTGTCCCATAGCCGCACCAAGCTATCCGCTGAGCCTGTGACGAGATATGCGCCATCGGGGCTGTATTGCAGGCTGTTGATGCTGCCCGTCTCGCCTACAAACTCGGTGATAACCTCGCCGCTTTGGATGTCGCGCTCAGCCAGCACGGTGCGCAGTTCGTCTTCCGCGCCAAGTTGGCTCGCCGAGGCGAAGCGCGTTCCATCTGGCGAAATCGCGATAGCCCGCGTATCGACATCGGTGTTGTAGCGCTGGATGATCTCACCCGTTTCGACATCCCAACGATAGACTTCTGCGATTGGCGAGACGAAACCAGCCGACAACAATTCGCGCCCATCCGGCGTAAACGCAACGCCATACACATCGAAATCATGCCCCTCTAGCCGGTGAATCCGCTCTCCGGTGGTGGCATCCCACAAGAAGACATCGAAATCGCTGGCGGCTGAGGCGATGAGACGGCCATCGGGGCTGAACGCCACATCGCGCACGCGGTTGGTGTGCCCGCGCAACCGATGTATTTGCTCGCCTGTTGCAGCATCGTAGACGAAGACATCCTGAATAACGCTGCCGCCCACGATGCGCGTACCATCCGGGCTAAAAGCGATGGCGTTCAGTGGTAGTTCATCCCCCGGAAATTGTCGGTAGGTGCCGCGCTGGTAGAGCAATTCAGATAAAATGCGTTCGGTTTGGGGGGCGGGGTCAATATAGCTCGCTTCCAGGGCTAGGGCGATCCCTAATGATAAGTCTTCACGAGCCGCGATATCTTGCCCGCGTAGCGCGAGTTGGACGCTATCGATGCGGTTTTCGCCAGCCTGCACCTGGGTACTGACGGCATCCAAGGTTGCCGGGACGATGGTTTCTTCAACTTCGATTAACCGTTGATTGGCGGTGATGGTGACGAACCCCGCGCCCAATGCGACCACGGTCAAGAGCAGCACCGCCACCGCTGCGCCCTGGGTGATGCGACGTAAGCGACGGATGCGCGCTTCGCGCAGGGCCTCTGCCTGACGTGATGCGCTGATGAATTGACGTTGTAACGCGGAAGGTTCAGGCGATTTGTCGTCACTTTGCTGCAACCAGTCTTCCGCCGCAAGGATTTCGTCACCCGTCAGCAGAAATGAAGGGTTTTCGTGCGCGCGTTGCCAATCCAGCGCGCGGATTTGATAGCGCGTATGGGCCTTCAGATGGGCATGATCCGTCTCAATCGCGTCGATGATTTGGGCGAAGGCAGTATCGAATGCATTGTCATCATCGCCGAATATCCAATTGATATGCCGGATAATATCCCAATTCGCGGCGGCCATATCCTGCCAAGTTTGGCCAAACCAGTGCCCTTTGACGAGCGTTTCTGTTTCATCGTCAATCCGCTGGCGGATGATCGGAATAATGCGCTTGTTTAAGTCGCGCGCGTGTTCCACCTCAACGTTGCAGATTTCGCTGATGAGTGAATGTTGCGTGACGATGAAGATGAAAACATCGGCATTTTCGATGCCGGATTTGATCTCGTTAAGCCATTGTTCGCCGCTGGGGATATCTTGCCAGTCCACCCACACATCACGTTTGTCTTTTGTCAGGGCATTGACAAGTTGATTCGCGAAATCGCGATCTTTGCGAGAATACGAGATGAAGACATCAGCCATAGGGGCAACCTGTGCGTATTGGCGTTTGATACTCAGTCTACTACCACTGCTCATGCACCGCTATTCGCTGGGGCCGAAAACTTTACGAAACTCGGGGATTTTGCCCAAAATCCATTACAATAGGAACATGAT
The DNA here is from genome assembly GCA_034437075.1 of Anaerolineae bacterium. Lineage (GTDB taxonomy): Bacteria > Chloroflexota > Anaerolineae > Aggregatilineales > J027 > DAOTVD01. Next base: position 311 of record DAOTVD010000390.1, on the reverse strand, counting down.
TTGACCCTATATGGAGGCAAGAAGCATGACACAAATCGAGCTAAAACTGACCTTGTCCGAAACAATCCTAGCGCAATTGCGCGATATAGCTCAGCAACGTGGTTTGTCAGTGGATGCTATCGTGAGCGAAGTTGTAGAAGATTTCTTCGATGATCCGACTGACGAAGAAATACTTCAAGGCATTAGAGAAGGTATGCTTGATGCACTTGCCGGGCGAACGCGGCCTGCACGCGAAGTTCTGGCCGAGCTAAAGCAAAACCGGAGCGGTAATGCCGACGCAGGTTGAATTTTCGGATCGATTTGATCGTGCT
>DAOTVD010000389.1:0-8211 GCA_034437075.1 Anaerolineae bacterium | reverse complement strand
AGCTGCCGATGGCGTAGGCGACCCCTTGCTCCACCGCGGTCATATAGAGTTCGGCGGCGGTCGGCCCCTCTTCGGGCAGTTCCACCCACAGATAGAGCCCCCCGGCAGGGACTTCCCAGCGCGTGCCTCGGGGCAAATATTGCCGCGCGGCATCCACGGCAGCGGTGGCGCGGTCGCGCAAAATATGCCGCACCCGGTCCAAATGGCCGGGCAAACGCCCGCCTTTGATGTAGGTATGCACAATGCGCTGGTTAAAGCTGGGCGTGCAAATATCCGCCGCTTGTTTCACCTGCGCGATGCGATCCCGCACGCTGCTTTTATCGGCGATGAGATAGCCAATGCGCGTGCCGGGCAACAAAATTTTGCTGTAGCCGCTGGCGTGCAAGACATGCCCGGTTTCATCCAGGGCTTTCAGCGGCGGGGGCGCAGTCTCATGAAAGTGCAATTCGTGATACACGGCATCTTCCAGGATGAGCAGATCATATTCTTGCGCCAGGCGCAACAACTGCCGCCGCCGGTGAATGGACATCACCCCGCCGGTGGGATTGGTATACGTCGGGTTGATATAGAGCAAACGCGCCTGGTTTTCCAACAAGATGTCTTCTAGGTCGCTCAGGATAATCCCGTCTTCGTCAGTCGGGATGCCCAGCGGCACGATGCGCCGCGCGTGCGCGATATCCAGCACACCCAGATAGGTGGGGTTGGCCATCAGCAGCAAATCGCCAGGATTCAAAATGGATTGAATAACCAGGTCTATGGCTTGCTGAGCGCCGCCCGTAATGAGGATGTCTTCCGCGCGGCAGTGAATACCTTGCGATGTGACATAATCGCGCGTGACTTCGCGCAAAGGCAAAAAGCCTTCCGGGTCTTCGTAGGTAATCGACGCAACGCCATCGCGCTGCATTACCGTGTCGATGGCCCAGCGAAACGCATCCAGGGGCAAAAAATCCTCCGACGGCGTGCCGCTATTGAAGCCAATCACGCCGGGCCTATCCGCCATTTGCATAATCTGGCGGATGTTCTGGTTGGGGATACCCTGTGCCTCGTGGCGCGCGCGTTGCTGCATGTGCTTGCGCGTGCTTTCTGGGCCAGTCACAAACGTGCCGCGCCCAGGATGGGCCGAGATCAGCCCTTTAGCTTGAAGTTCGTTATAGGCACTCACCACACTAATTCGGCCTATCCCGAGTTGCCGCGCAAGATCGCGGCTAGGTGGCAGGCGTGTACCTTGTTGCAGACGCCCGCTCGAAATTTGCATTTGAAAGTGCCGAATCAACTGTTGGTAGATCGGCTCCTCTGAATGCTTGTCTAGGGGTATATCGGTCATCGGTGTAGTTTGCTGCTGCGTTGTCATAGTTTTGAAAGGATAACAGAACAGTAGTCAAGGGCACAATACCAATTTGGCGCCGTTGGCCCTATATTGGTTCCATTACTTTTCCATGGCCCGGTACAGGGCCTCATATTGCCTGGCGACCGCCTGCCAGGCGTATTCTTTCTGGACGAGTTCATGCGCATGGGTCGCCAATTGGTGCCGCAAACCTGCATCGCGCAAAAGGGTGACAATCGCGCGGCTGAATTCGGCGGGGGACTCGGCCACAAGCACATCGCGGCGCGGCGTCAGCGCCAACCCTTTCAGGCTGGCGGGGGTGGTAACGACGGGCTTGTGCATGGCCATGGCTTTCAGCATCGCATGCCGCCCACCCCCCGGCGGCGGCATCGGGTTCACGTATACGCTACTGAGTTCGAGATACGGGCGCCAATCGGGCGCATCGGGCACGATGGTCACAGACTCGGCGGCATACGCCCGTAACCGCGCCGGGATATGGCTGCCCACCAGATAAAAGCGCACATCCGGTATTTGGGTGCGCACAGCGGGCAGAATCTGGTCAAAGATCAGGCGCGCCGCCACGCGCCAGCGCGACTGCGCGAAATCCCCCATAAAGCACAACGCGGGCGGGTCGGGGTCGTAGCCAGTCGCGACATAATAATCAACGTCCACGCCCACGGGCAACAGGCGCGTTTCCAAGCCCTGACGTTCGACGAGCGCCGCCTGCACATCATTCTCTAGCGCGCCCAAGGCGCCAAAATGCCCCAGGCTGTGCTTTTCGTATTGCGTATAGAGGGCATGGCGCCGCCGTTGGCTACGGGTTTGGGGTGTTTGGGTCGCTTCTGGCATATGGCGCACGGTGAACAGCGTTGGTAAGTTGCGTAACAAAGGGCTGTAATCGTACAGTGGCCAGCTACCGATCAACTGCACCGCGCTATAGCGCTTCGTACTGACTAAATCGCGCAAGGCACCCCACATATCGGGCGACATCATCTGGGCAGCGCTGCGCGTGGTCAATTGGTCATGTTCTGCGCGATGCTCCAACAGGCGCCAATCAAACGCCGGGCGCGGCAGCATGTGCATCGAAAAGAAAAATTGCTCATAGCGGGGGCTGTCGGCAATCTCGCCGGGGTCGTGGTAAAAGCTCACCAGGTCGATGACATGGCGCCGCTGGTACAATTCGCGCCCCAGGTAATACAATAACACGCGCGCCGGGTCGCGGAGCGGATAGGGCAAAACATCCGATACGAAAAGTAAATCCATGGTGGTCAGAAATGCCTTAGCGCCAGGTTTGGGCGTAGGTGCAGCATCGGCCTATCATGCCCCCAAGCATAGACCAAGCCCCGGTAAAACGCTAGGAAAACGTAGGGTGCTGCCCGATTTCCTGTGATAAGATTGCAGACTAATGATACGATCTCAAACCGAGTACGTCGAAAAAGATAGCTTGATCCTATGAGCCACAAACATACATCAGACCACAATGATCGTTCGGATGAGTTGTTCCGGCGCCTCGCTGCCGAAGAACCGCCGCTGGATACTGACAACGACACGGCCCCTTCATCCACAGCCCCCCACGAAGCCATAGACGCTAACGGCCATACCCGCCCAGTGCAGGCCCAGCGCGGCAACACCGAAGGGCGCTTTCTGATCACCTTAACGTTGGGGGTTTTGCTGGTGGTGTCGCTCATCATCACCGTGTTGGTCTTCATGAACAGCGACGAGACGCCCAACGACGATAACGAAGACCCCATTATTGCCCAACAAGCGACACCGACCACGCCGCCTACCCAAACAGCCATCCCACCGACCACGATCCCGACGGAAGAAAGCCCAACCGAACCGGATGAACCGGATGAACCGGATGGACCCAATGAACGAGTCGAGCCCTTCATTGTGGATATTACGCCCCTGCCCACCGCCGCTGCCGATGAGGTCGGGAGCGCGCTTTTGACGCCTGTCGTGCCGGTCACACTCATCGAAGGGGCCAGCGTGCTGCGCCAGGATAATGCTTTCACGGTCACGGGCTCTACAGGTCGGCTAGACGTAGTGCCGTATACAGTCGAACGCGGCGACACGCTCTCCGGATTGGCCGCGCGCTTCAACCTGGATATTTGCTCTATAGTCTGGTCTAACCCCCGCAATCGGGTCAGCCCGCTGCGCCCCGGCAATGTGCTAGATATTATGCCCGTGGATGGGGTGCTCTTTCGGGTAACCCGCAACACCAGCATTGAACAAATCGCGGCGGACACCGGCGTCGATCCGTATACCATCATCGACAGCCCCTTTAATGACCTGAGCACCCAAACCCCCGAAACCGTCTTGGTAGAAGGCATGAAAATCGTCGTGCCGGGTGGGGACGGCGGCAACTGCAACGTCTGGTCGCCGCCACCCGGCTCGGGCGCAACGGCCAGTAGCGGCGGGGGGGGCGGCCTGTGGGGCTGCAATGCGGGCGGCGGCGGCGGCGGTTTCCCGACCGTGAACCCGGTCGGCGGGCGCTATTCCTTCACCCAGGGCTTTACCCCAGCCCATACGGGTGTCGATCTGGCAGGTGCGGCAGGAACGCCGATTCTAGCATCCGGTGCGGGGGTGGTCAGCTTCGCGGGTTGGACGGAATATGGCTATGGTAACGCCATTGTCATCAGCCATGGCAGCACCTATACGCTGTATGCGCACTTAAACGCCATCAATGTCACTTGTGGGCAGGCCGTCGGCGCGGGGGAAGTCATCGGCGCGATGGGCAGCACGGGGCGTTCTAGCGGAAACCACCTGCATTTCGAAATTCGGGATGCCGGATTTAACCCCATAGACCCAACCTTTACCCTGCCTTTCTGATCTAAACGCCCGATTTGGCAAATACACCGAATCTGTCTGGTCAGATAAACAAGACTTTTGTACCATAGATCAGCCAGCTTCCAATTGGCGAGGCTGGCTGAATTCGGTATAATTTCGAAAACTGCTCAGCATCGTGGAGAAACAAACAGGCATGGCGCTCCAGAATTCTGATCCGCACGATACTCGACCGGACTCCGACGAGACACCGGAAAATCCGCAAATCCCAGAGGATAACCCATCCCTGGAATCTACTGCCCCCGAGGATACACAGGCCGAGGCCGCTGTATCGTCGGCTGATTCTGATGATCAGGAGGGCGCTTCCGATGAACCAGCAATGGCTCAGCAAAATACCCTTTCTTCCGCTACTACCACCGATACAACTACGACACCCGACAGCCCAACCGATGACACCCGGCCTTCTGACGCCGAAGACGATGCGAGCCCCGAAATATCCCCAGACGAGACCAGCGCGACGGCCTACGCAACATCTGACGACTTTGAAGATGATGAAGCTGGCGCAGCCGAAGCATATGATGATGATGAAGACGCGCCAGACCAAACCCCGCCGCATCCCGACGACCCACTCACCGCTAAGCAAGGCACGCTGGTGGATGGCGTTGTGGTATCGCTAACGCCCAACGATATTCAAGTCGATTTGGGGGATGATATTATCGGCGTGGTGCCCCCGCGCGAGATGGAGTACCTCACCGCCGAACAAAGCGATACCCTGGCCGCTGGTAGCCCCCTGACCGTGTTCGTCCTGCGCTCGAAAAACGAAGACGGCCAACCCGTCCTGTCGATTAGCCGCGCCCTGGAAGAACAAGACTGGCAAGATGCCGAGCGCTACGCGCACGACAAAGACGTCTACGAAGGGACGATCGCAGGCTACAACAAAGGCGGGCTCATTGTGCGCTTCGGGCGGTTGCGCGGTTTCATCCCCGCCAGCCAGATTAGCCAGGAACGCGAAGGCCGCGCCGATGGCGATAACCCCGACCAGCGTTGGAGCGAAATGCTCAACGAAGATATTATCGTGAAGGTCGTAGAGGTCAACCGCGCGCGCAATCGCCTTATCCTGAGCGAACGCGCCGCCGCGCGTGAAAATCGCGAACGGCAAAAAGAACGGCTGATTGAAGAACTGCGCATCGGTGAAATGCACAACGGGCGAGTCATCAGCCTGACGGACTTTGGCGCCTTTGTGGACTTGGGCGGCGCGGATGGGCTCATTCATCTCACCGAACTCTCGTGGAAACATGTCACCCACCCGCGCGAAGTGCTCAACATCGGGGATGAAGTCGAAGTCAAAGTCATTAGCATTGACCCCGACCGCAAGCGCATCGGCCTGAGCCTAAAAAGCCTGGAAGATGATCCTTGGCAAGCCGTGGCCAGCCAATACCAAGAAAACCAACTGGTGCAAGGCAAAATCACCAAGCTTACCCGCTTTGGGGCCTTCGCCATGCTGATGGATGGTTCGAATGTGGAAGGGCTCATCCATGTCAGCGAATTGGCCGAATATCGCGTGGAACACCCGCGCGATGTGGTGGCCGTGGGCGATGTACTCACCTTGCGCGTGCTGAAGATCGACGCCGAGCGCCGCCGCCTGGGCCTGAGCCTCAAGCGCGTCAACTCATCCCAATATATGGGGTCAGATTGGGAATCTTGGGACCCAGACCTCTAATCCTCCCAGCGGATGTGCCTGGCGAATATGCCTCCTGGGCACAGCGCGCACATCCGCTGGGCCACATGGCCGATGAGCACGGCGCTAATGTAGCGTTGGAAATGTGCTAGAAATCGCCATATGGTTTCTCCTATCTTTCGCAGTTATGGTAACCTTGTACTAGCAATTCTGCTGTGCGTAACGCGATTGCGTGCAGTGTGTTGGCATACCTGCGTCGCGTGGTTTAGTATCATGTAAACGACTGTGTGTATGACCAGCACACCAGATGCCGAACCGGGCTAAGGTTACGCGGATTGACCTACCGAAACACGCTAACCACCAGGCCAATCCGGCAGCACATCCCGGGTCAAAGCATCCGAGATGAAATAGAACTTTCAGCCGAGTCATGAGAAAGGTGGCAAAATAAATTATGGCTCAAAACAAGATGGAGCGCTTTACGCAACGTGCACGCCGCGTGCTCAGCTTGGCACAAGAAGAAGCGGAGCGGATGCAGCATAGCTACATCGGCACCGAACACTTACTTCTAGGGCTCATCCGCGAAGAAGGCGGGGTGGCTGGGCGTGTCTTGCGTGAATTAGGCCTGTCGCCCCGACGGGTCGAAGAGTTGGTCGAACGGATGACGAGTTCGAATCGCCGTTCGGGGCCATCACGCATGGATTTGTCACCTTCCACGAAAAAGGTATTAGAGCTTGCCGTGGATGAAGCACGCCGCATGGGCCACCATTATATTGGCACCGAGCATTTACTGCTGGGCCTGGTGCGCCAAACAGATGGCGTGGCGATAGAAGTCCTGAAGCGCTTAAACGTAAACCCGGAAGATGTGCGCCGCCAAACCCGCCGCATGTTGCAAGAGAATCCCGGCCAATCGCCGGGGCGGTCCAGCAGCAGCGAAAGCAACGAAACCCCCTCGTTGCCAGGGCGCCGCAGCAGCATGCCGCCGCGTAGCGAAAAGAGCAATACGCCCCTGGTCGATCAGTTGGCTTCTGACCTAACCGCCCTGGCCAGCGAAGGTCGCCTAGACCCCGTCATCGGGCGTGAAATCGAAATCGAGCGCGTCATTCAAATCCTCAGCCGCCGCACCAAGAATAACCCGGCGCTAATCGGCGAACCGGGCGTCGGCAAGACGGCCATCGTCGAAGGGCTGGCCCAGCGTGTCATCGACCGCGAAGTGCCCGCGCCCTTGCTCGATAAGCGCGTCTTGCAGTTGGATGTCGGCAGCTTGGTCGCCGGAACGATGTACCGGGGCCAGTTTGAAGAACGCCTGAAACGGGTTATCGAAGAACTCAAAGCCTCCGATTGCATCCTCTTTATTGACGAGGTGCATATGCTCGTGGGGGCTGGGTCGGCGGGCAGCAGTGTTGATGCGGCCAATATCCTCAAACCGGCCCTGGCGCGTGGCGAACTGCAATGCATCGGCGCTACCACGCTGGACGAATACCGCAAGCATATCGAGAACGATGCCGCGTTAGAGCGCCGCTTCCAGAAGGTGCAGGTCAACGAACCGACCATCGAGCAGACCATCGAAATTCTGCATGGGGTCAAAATGCCCTACGAAGAGCACCACAATCTGGAAATCACCGACGAAGCGATTGACGCCGCCGCGAATTTGTCGGCCCGCTTCGTGCCAGATCGCTTCTTGCCAGACAAGGCCATCGACCTGATCGACGAAGGCGCCAGCCGCGTGCGGATGTACAAAAGCCCCGAGAGCATGCGCTATCGTAACGCCGAGCGCGAACTCAGCGAACTGGAATCCGAATTGCTGGAACTCAGCGAGACGGACGAAAGCGACGATAGCACGACAGAAGAGCGCGGGCGCATCGAATCGCGCATGTCGATCTTGCAAGAAACACTGGCCGCCTTGCGCGCCAACTGGAACCCCGACACCAACAAGCCGCGCCTCATCGCCGAAGATGTGGCCGAAGTTATCGGTATGTGGACGGGCATTCCGGTCACGGCCATTGCCGAAGAAGAATCCGAACGTCTGCTGCACATGGAAGGCGCGTTACACGAGCGCATCGTCGGCCAGGATGAAGCCATCGTGGCCATCAGTAAGGCCGTGCGCCGCGCCCGTGCCGGTCTCAAAGACCCGCGCCGCCCCATTGGCTCGTTCATCTTCCTAGGCCCGACTGGCGTCGGCAAGACCGAACTAACCAAAACACTCGCCGAATTCCTATTCGGTAGCGAAGACGCACTAATCCACCTGGACATGAGTGAATTTATGGAGCGGCACACCGTCGCCCGCCTCACCGGAGCGCCTCCTGGTTATGTGGGTTACGAAGACGCCGGGCAACTCACCGAAGCCGTGCGCCGCCGCCCGTATAGCATCGTCGTCTTTGACGAAATCGAAAAAGCGCACCCCGAAACCTTCAACATGCTCTTG
>DAOTVD010000388.1:0-16407 GCA_034437075.1 Anaerolineae bacterium | reverse complement strand
GCGCAGGCATCGCCATGGTTATATACGGGCGCGGATGTGCCCAATCAGTTGCTGGTCATCGTGGAAGGCGAGCAAGCGACGCTTTTCGCGAATAATGTGCGCTTGGGTATCGCACCTGTCGAGCGCCGCGCGGGGGGTGTCTCGCTAATGATGGTACTCGAAACCGCCACCCCGGCCCGTTGTCGCTTCGATAATATATGGGCTTGGTCGCTGGATTAGGCTCGCAGGGCATCGCATCAAAAAGCGGTCAAGCCGTAGGTGGCAGGCCCCAGGGCAATTGCATCCAATTGAGGCTCGGCAGACTTTTTGGCTCTTTGGGTGCATTGCATACTGGGTTAGTTTGGGAGCCAAAAAAAATATCCCCTTCAGCCCGCATATAGAGAGCGCTAGAAGGGGGTATATTTCATTGCGGGGCGAAACTAGAGTCGCTTTAGCCTTCCAAGAAAGCGCGGGTCATCCAGGCTTGCTTTTGGTAGGTGTGCATCAAGCCGGTCAGGTAGTCTTCGGCGGCTTCGTCATCGTATTCTTCATCGACTTCTTCGACGGCCTCGCGCAAGAAGCGCACCATGGCTTCCATATCGGCCATGAGGTTCATGGTCATGGTGCGGGCATCCGGGTTGACGCCGGGTTCCTCGGTCATGTCGCTGAGTTCGATCATCTCTTGCAGCGTACCAGGTGCCATGTGGCCATATTCGCGAATTTTTTCGGCGGTGGTGTCAATTTCTTCGCTTAGGGCGGTGTAGAATTCTTCGAAGGCCTCGTGCAACTGGAAGAACTGCATGCCGGTCACGTTCCAGTGATACTTGCGCAGTTTCATGTACATCACGTGCTCATTGGCCAGCAGTTTGCTCAGCACACGCACGATTCCAGCGTAAGCGTCCGAATTCAGTCCTAAATCGGGTTGCAGGGTTTTCACATCATCGGCCATGGTCATAAAATGTCCTTTTCTAATCGCGGATGGCATCATTATCTAGCTTAGCAAACGCGGATAAGAATGACGTTAATCGGCGGATGTGTTCATGCGATTCTTATCTGCGAAAAGCCGCAACGCGACCAACCGCCACGCATAGCCGATGAACAGGATTACCAGGGCGATACTCCACACCGAGAAGGGCACCCAAAAGGCCAAAAAGAAGCAGGCCATCAGGCCCACTTGCGAAATCCAACGCGGAAAAAGCCGTTCGTCGTCCGTCAGGCGTAGCGCGGCCAAGTTGGTCAGGCCATAGTAGAGCAACACGTTAAACGCGCTGAACGTCCACGTCAGGCGCACATCACCCACCAGCACCAAGCCCGCGACGACCGCGCCCATCACCGCGACGGCCACGGTGGGCGTGGTTTCGGTGGCGTTCAGCCGCGCGACGATGGGCGGCATATCCCGGCGCCGGCCCATGGCCAACAACACGCGGCTAAGCCCCAAAATCAGATTCAGCAGCACGCCTAGCATGGCCGTAATGGCCCCCAGCGCCACGATGTATTGCACCTCGCTGAGCGCGAAGGCGGCGGCGGCGGCTTCCAGCGGGGCGGCGGTCGTTTCGGTGGCCAATTCCAGCGCACCCGTGCCGAACGTCCCGACGGCGACGGCGGCCACGGCCACATAGAGCGTCATGGTTACCAGCAAGGTCGCGATAATCGCGCGGGGGATGGTGCGGCGCGGCTCTTTAACTTCCTCGCCCAGCGTGGCGATGCGCCCATAGCCCGTATAGGCCACGAACATCAGCGCGGTGGCTTGCAAAAAGGCGGCCAGGCTCAAATCATCCCCGACGATGGGCGTCAGATTATCCGCGTCGATGTCCGGCAGGCCAGCGAGGATGAAAATCGCCAGGGTGCCCAGCGTAATCGAGACGATCACGATATTGGTGATATTGCTGCGCCGCAAGCCCGCCAGCACCACCCCGGTCAGCAAGGCGACGGCGGCTAGCCCCAGGCCGACCCGCGCGGCGAACGAAGGGTCTTCCACGCCCACTAGGTCAAGCGTATAGCCCGAAAAGCCCAGCGCCGCCGTGGCCGCCGAGGCGCTCTTGGCCAGCAAGAAGAACCACCCCGCCGAAAACCCCAGCCACGGATCAAGATACCGATAGCCATATTCGTAGGTGCCGCCGCTGACCGGATGGTTCGCGGCCAGTTGCGCGCTGCTGAGCGCATTCGCAGCGGCCACCCCCGCCGCCAGCGCCACCGCCAGCACCACTGCCGAACCCGCCACCCCTGCGCCTATGCCAATCGACACAAAAACGCCTGTGCCCACAATCGAGCCCAGGCCCATCATCACCGCGCCAAAAACCCCCAATTCGCGGCGCAACGCATTCTGGATTGCCATATCGTGCCTTACCTTCTGTGCTTATCTTTCACCGCCCAGATTATGCCGCGTATGGGGGCCGCTCGCCCACTTAGGCTTTTCCAGAAAAATAATTACCCCTCCCCAGCCCTTCCCCGAATTCAGGGAGGGGCTATTATGCGCACGAGTAAGTTCTCCCCCCGAATTCGGGGGGAGCTAGAGGGGGGTAAAATCAAGCCGGTATCCTTTTCGACAAAAGCAAGCGGCATAGTTAAATACTTGGAAAAGCCTTAAGTGGGCGGGTAACTGCTCAGGCTATGCCAATTCTTCCCCCTCACCCCCTTAATCCCCCTCTCCCAGGGCTGAAAGCCCGTTTGGGAGAGGGGTTGGGGTGAGGGCTGAGTAGTTAAGTGGGCGGTTCGTGGCTGAGAATCTTATATACGAACCAGAATAACAGCGCCAAAAACGCTACCGGAATCAGCAAGCCAATCAGCAAGCCGATCAACGGCAGCAATATCTGGGTGGTGAACCACGCAACGAGGGCTACGATCACCACCGCCACAAACAACCTGACCAATAACGACGTGAAGCTCGGCGATTGTACACGGCTCATGCGATAACCTCCTGTCATTTTTTCCGTGTCGCTAACTATTTATACGCCAGAAAGGTCGTTCTGGTTGCGCGGTTGGGTCAGTGTGGCGGTCAACGCGGCCCAGAATAGCGCCTGATGGCCCAATTGTGTCCAGAGATAGTGTTCAAAATAGCCAATGGCCAGCCAGGCGACGCACCCGGCCAACAGCGCCATCTGCACGGCGGAAAGCCGCCCACGCCAGGCCCGCCACATGCCCATCAGCAGCGCCCCGCCGATGAGCGTCAGATACAGCGCCAGGCCCACGAGGCCCGTCTCGGCCCAGGCCAACAGATAGACATTGTGCACAACATCCCCGCGCAGGTCGCGCCAATCGTCGCGCAACAGGGCCGCGCTTTCCCACGCGAAATTGCCCACGCCCACGCCGCGCCAAAAATGCGCTGGGATGAGCGCGCGCGCTTGTTCTTCGTATACCCCGCGCGCCGCGCCGCTGAACTCGGTAAAACCGGGGGTTTCTGTCTCGGCCAGGCCGTAGCGCTGCGCGAGTAAATCGGCATAGGTGCCCGCGAACAACAACGCTACGCCCAACAACAAAACGCCAGCGGCGACGGCCACGCGCGACGGCGGACGCAACCCCCCGCGCAGAATCCACAGCCCCACAAAAAAGGCCAAGCCCAAAACAGTCGCGGCCAGCGCCGCGCGGCTAAAGCTCAGCCAGATACCCCACCAGGCCAGGCCACTCAGCAAAGCCGCCAGGGGTCGCCAGCGGGCATAGGCCCACAAAGGCAATACGGCAAAAAAGCCCAACACGACCCCGCCGACCCATAAGTTCGGATGCGCGCTGAGGCCATAGGGCCGCAGATAGCGTTCCGCGCCGACCACCGAAATGCCCGAGCGCGCCGGGTCTAGGCGAAATTCTTTCAGATTCAAGCCGGGCCGGATACCCAGGTCGCTTTGCAGGGCCACCTGCCCCAGGCCGACGCCCACGGCCAGCACCATCCCCGCCGCCAACGCCGCCGCGATCCAACGCGGAGCCGGGCCATTGTGTAGGCTGGCGAGCACAAACAGCGCGATGAGCAGCCATTGCCCGCTTAACGAAAGCTGCATATCCGCGTTGCGCACCGGCCCCGGCGCTAGGAACATCCACGCGACCAGGGCGGCGAATACGCCCCACCACAGCGTTAAGCCGCGCCCCACGCGCCACCGCCCCGGAAAACCTGCCAAGGCCCAGGCGACAATCGCCAGGCCAAGGACGGGGGTTATGGCATGATGGATAAAATACAGGTCAGTCAGCCAGGCCGGCGCGGGTAGCTCGCGTAGCCAAAAATTACGCCACCACCACGCGCCCACCAGTAGCGCGCCCACGGTGGCCAGCCCTTGCAGGGCGTGGGACGAGGCGGGCCTAACCTGCGGCTTCGATGTCGTTGGGTTGGGGGTCTTGGCCTTCGCGAGGTTCGCCATGCGCGCGATTTTCAGGGTGCGGGATAGTCGGTCGTGGGGGGGGCAGCGTGCGGGGTGTATCGTGTGCCTGCTCGCGCGGGACAGTATCGGACAATTCCTGGGGCATATGGTGCAAATGCGTCACGAGTTCACTTGCTTGTTGATGTGTGCGTTAAGATAAGCCTAACCAATTTTGGGCGTCCCGACAATGGTGACATGGGCTCAATTCGCTGACGACAAGTCGCATCAAAAAATTTTGGCTCTCAAGCGCTCTAAAAAGCTCAAGCTGCGGTCACGCCGTAGGGGTCAGGCATGCCACAAGTTAATTCGCGGGCGAGGCACGACACGCGGCCAGCGAAGCTGGCTACTGTCGGCTACGCCGACCCCTTGAGCCGTCGCCCCTACAGTGATTAACCCGGTGTGAAATATGTACAAAGCCTGAGAATCTTTATCAAGGCCCGATTTGATGCAATCGCCCTGTCGCCTACGGCAAGACATTTGTAATTCAAAGGTGGTATGTTATACTCAAACTCATCTGAAGTGCAATCGCCCGCCCCTACGCGGGGATAATCGCCATGCCTTGCAAGCCCGTAGGCGAGGAAAACACATGAAACGAATTTTGGTCGTAGATGATGAAATCGGGGCGCTCACCCTCATCGGTATTATGCTAGAGCGCGGTGGTTTCGAGGTGCTCAAAGCCAATGATGCCGACTCCGCCCTGGCGGTGTTGGAGCACGATACGCCCGATATGATCATACTGGATGTGATGATGCCGGGTATTGATGGCATCGAATTGTGCGGGATGATCCGCAAGCGCGAGGACACCAATCAAGTCCCAGTTCTGATCCTCTCGGCGCGAGGGGATGCAGAAAGCGTGATGCGTGGTATGGATGCAGGCGCGGACGATTACCTGCCCAAGCCCATCTTACACCATGACTTGGTGGCCAAAGTGCGCAAAATGCTGGATGCCTCGACAATAGATTAAAGTAGATTAAGCCAGCAGCGCTTCGACAGTCGCTAGCAAAGTTGGGATCTCGAAAGGTTTGGGCAAATAGTCATTCCCGCCCATGTTATAAGCGCGTTGGCGTGCTTCGGCGCTATTCTGGGCGGATACAACCAAAATAGGTAGGGCATCGCCGTAGCGCTCGCGCAAAGCCGTAATCAATTCCCAGCCATCCATCCCACCGGGCAACCATAAATCCACCAAAACCAGGGCCGGTAATTGATCTTGGGCATGTTGTAAGCCTTCTTCTGCGGTTTCGGCATGCCGAACGTGATGCCCGTGTTTTTCCAGCGCTCGTGCGACGAGGGATACCATTAGAGGATCATCCTCTACATATAAAATATTCGCCAAGGGCATCGTCCATCGACCTGTATGTTATGCTAGTCTGTTATATTATAGCGCGCCTATCAACCCAACGACTACATAGGCTTTTCCAAGTATTTAACTATGCCGCTTGCTTTTGTCGAAAAGGATACCGGCTTGATTTTACCCCCCTCTAGCTCCCCCCGAATTCGGGGGGAGAACTTACTCGTGCGCATAATAGCCCCTCCCTGAATTCGGGGAGGGGCTGGGGAGGGGTAATTATTTTTCTGGAAAAGCCATAACCTTTTGCATCGCCCTAGGGCAAGACGGTGGGCGCGGTGCCTTGGCGAGCCAATTGGCCGACCCATGCCACAAAGGATTGGTCATCTGTTTGTAAGGTGTAGAATTCCGGCTCTGGCAAACCACAATGGCCGGTGTCATCCACGATAAACGCTGCGAGATTGTCATACCGCGCCAGCAGCGTATCCAAACGCGCCTGCGCTTCGGCCTCCCAATCGGCTTGTTCGCCACCCTGCAAGCCATAGAAAAACGCCTGCACCGGATCATCGGCATAATTAAACAGGCCAAAAAAGCCGCGCGGCACCGCCTCGAAAGCGCGTTCGTACAGGCCAAAGGATGGTTCATCCGTCATACTGAGCAGGTCATCTGTCCGCCAATTGGCCGCGCCATCCCAGCCGGGCGGGGTGACGCCTGCCGCAGCATCGGTCAACTGGGCCACGCGCGCGTCGGGATATTGGGCGGCAATAGCCGGGGTATGGAACAAGGCACCATAGCCCCCTGCGCTGCACCCGGTGATGAAGACGGCATCCGGCGCGGGGTAGGCCGCCGCCGCCCAATCGAGCGCAGCCTGGGCATTGACCGCCCCGCGATGCGCTAGCGTGATGTCATCGGCATAGCGCGTTTGGGCATCCCCCATGTGTAAATCCGCGCTGCAATAGCTCACGAAAATATGCGTATGCTCGGCCAAGGGATTCTGCGGGTTGGTTAGGTCGAAAATGCCCGTGTCGATCATATCCTCCCCAGGGCTGGGCTCGATCTCGGCATCGTAGGTCGGAAAACCGGCGGGGTCGCAGGTGCGCGCATCCCAACACGCCCCACCCCCCTGAAAATAAATATGTAAGCGGTCGCTCGCGCCAGGGTACACGAAAAATTCATAGGGCGTCCCATCCGCGCATTGGGTAGCGCCTTCCGGCGCGATGATGTTCCATTGGTCGGGCAGCAAGTCGCCGCGTTCGGCGTGCCCCGTCGCACCAACCAGTAACAGCACGCCACAACTTACCATCAGGATCGTCCGAACTAGCCTATTCATAACCATTCCAGAGCCTTTATCTTTCATCCTATCAACCGTATCAGAAGACCGGGCGCTCAGCGCCATTCCCAAAAGCTACGCGGACGCGCCCGCCGCAATTCGCGCACAAGTTCGGGCTTTTGCACCAGCAACAAGGCACCCGTTAGCAGCAGGCTCCATATGAGAGGCACGAGCAAACCCAGCAAAAAGGCCGGGAACAAATTGCCATGCGACATTACATAGCCCCGCGCCATGAAATGCACCACCGGCACAGTGAGGTAGAAACTAGCCCAGGCTTGGCCAAAGGCCGACACAATATCATGCGCCGAGAGCGGCAACGCGGGCATAAATTCGTCTTCATCTTGGAAGACCGGCGCCCCCACCCCCGCCCGATACGCCGCCAGCCCAACGACGCTACCCGCCAGAATCAGCAGCAGGATGTAGCGCTCTAAAGCTGTGCCGATCAAAGGGCTGGGGTCGGCGGTGGCGGGCACATCAAACGAATAGGCCACCCAGTACATCCACAGCGCATTGAAGGCCATCGCCGCGCCCAGGCCCGGCAAGGGCACGATGCGCTCATCCCGCGCCAAGCGCTCGGCAACGCGCAGGGTAAAGAAATGCACCACTTGCAGATGCACCACCAGGGCCAGCGCCACCCACAACGCCAGCGCGGGCGTCGTGGCCTCGCGCGTGATGACGAGCGCTTGCGCGCTGGAAATCCCCAGTAGCGGCAACCACAACAACCACCAACGCGGATGCCAATAGCCCGGCCACACGCGCTTCAGAATCGCGACCGGAATCACGTATAACCAATAGACCAACGCGCCCACCACCAGCCCGCTGAGGATATAGCGCCCTGGCAAAAAGCCAATCTCATGAAAGTTCAGCACCGTGTAGCGATTGGCCAGTACGTACAAAAACTGCAAAAATAGCCAATCGAGTAAGAGTAGATAGGAAAGATGTGCCAGTAAATTCATTACACCTTGTCTTCCTCTATGCGCGGGGGCACGCTATCATTACCAACCAACACCCGGGCTAAGGGGTTCTTTGACATCAAGGATATTACCATATGTTGCTTCAATGTTGTACATCGTGTATTATATTTGGCAGCGCATATAGCGATAAAGGTTACGTTCGTATGACACCTGATTTGCCTACGACGCGCCGTGAACGGCGCAAGCATCGCACACGCGAACAGTTAAAGCAAGCCACGGTCGATATTCTGATCGAAAAGGGCTATGCCCCGGTCACCATTCAGCAGATTACCGACCAGGCCGATTTATCGCGTGCTACATTTTATGTCTATTTTCACGACAAAGATGCGGCCATCTGGGCCGTCATCCAAGATAGCTACACCCAACTAAACGCCGAACTGCAAGGTGAATTGCCCGCTGACCCCGGCGAGCGGGTCTACGCCAAATGGCAGCGCGTGTTCGAATTTTTCGAAGATCATAAAGACTTCTTGAGCGTGATGTTGGGCGACAACGGGCATATTGGGCTGCACCGCAACCTGGCGCAGTTGATGTCCCACACGATGCAAGAGGACATCGACCGGGGTATTGTCGGCATTCCGGCGGGCGTGGCGCCCCCCCTGGCCGCGCAGTATTTCGGCGGCGCGGTGCTGCAATTGGTGGTGTGGTGGCTGCTGGATAATCAACGCGAGATGAGCACCGCCGCTTTAACCGGCCTGTTTTACCAGATGTTGCTGGGCGACCCCCCGCCAGATGCCGCCCGTGATAATTGACCCGGTTGCCCAAGTTCGCGCGCAGGCGCGCGCGCTGGGCTTCAACCTGGTGGGGATCATCCCCGCCGAACCCGCCCCCACTCTAGACGCCTATCTGCGGTGGATTGACGCGGGGATGCATGGCACGATGGGCTATATGGCACGCGAAGATCGCCAAGCCCGCCGCCGCGACCTGAATGTCATCTTGCCGGGTGTACGTAGCCTGATCCTCGTCGGGCTGGATTACGCCGACCATAGCGTGCCCGAAAAATTATTGCGCGATCCGCTGCGCGGGCGCATTTCGAATTATGCCTGGGGCGCGGATTACCACGACCTGATGACGCCGCGCTTAGAATCCCTGGCCGCATGGCTGGCCGAGCGCAGCGGCGACGCCCCCGCGCAGCGTGTTTACGTCGATACGGGCGCTATATTGGAGCGCGCGCACGCCCACCAGGCCGGGCTGGGTTTCGTTGGCAAAAATACGATGCTCATTCACCCTCGGCGCGGCTCGTATTTTTTCCTGGGCGAAATCCTGACGACCCTGGCCTTCGATGATTACGACGAACCGGCCCGCGCGAGCATGTGCGGCACCTGCACGCGCTGCCTGGCCGCTTGCCCCACGGATGCCTTCCCCGCGCCCTATGTATTGGACGCGCGCCGCTGCATCAGCTATCTGACCATCGAGCTTAAAACGGCCATTCCGCCGGAGTTGCGCCCGCTGCTGGGCAATTGGGTCTATGGCTGCGATGTCTGCCAGCAAGTGTGCCCTTTCGTGAAGCGCTTCAGCGCCGCGCACCCGACCCACGAAGACGCCTTCCGCCCAACTGACCCCGACACCGCCGCGCCGCCCTTGCGCGATCTGCTGCGCTTGACGCCGCAGGACTTTAACGCGCGCTACGCGGGGTCGCCCATCCAGCGGATCAAGCACGCGCGGTTGCTGCGTAATGCCTGCGTTGCGGCGGGCAATAGCGGCGCGCCAGAACTCATCCCCCAGCTTGAGCCACTCGCCAAAGGCGACGACGCGCTCATCGCGGCGCATGCGCGCTGGGCCTTGGAACGTCTGACGGCGTAACGCTGCCCCCCCAAACCCAAAAACGCCCGCTGTCATAAGCGGGCGCCGGGCAAGAAAATGCGGTGATTGCGGGCCTAAACTAAACGGCAGGTTCTTGCAGCACGGCGCGTAGGGTGCCCTCTTGCGCAATCATGCTGCCATCCAGCAGGTAATAGCGATACTCGACCGTGCGGCCAAAGATGTCGCCGATCACATTCTGGAAGTTCACCGCATCATCATCATTCGGAATCGCGATCAGAATCGAGGATTCGGGCGTCATCAAGTCGCCAATGACTTCGAAACCTTCGCGATCCATATCCAGGCGCACGGCGGCCTGTTGGGCATCGGCAACGGCCACATCCGGGGCGACGACCTCGTGCGCTGTACCGCCGCTGAGCATGCCGGCCAAGGCACCCGCCACGGCACGCGCTAGCGTGTGGTCGTCCAATTCAAGGCGGTCGCGGTCGTCGATCACAGTGATGCCGACACTATCTTTCTTGATAATCGCGGCGCTGTGCAGGTTGATTCCGGTGCCATGTTCGGCGCTTTTCAGGCGCAGCAAGGCGCGGTCGGCGCCGTCGGCTTCCGGCGAGAAAACCAAAAACATATTGTGCTGGTTCATGGGGCGTACTCTTTCATCACAGATTTGCATATTGGCTTCAATATAACACGCGCCGCGCCACCCTAAATGGGTGAAATGGGCAAAGCTGCGCGGGCAAAGTGGCCAGGCACAGCCTCGAAGCGGGCCAGAAGGACGCCACGCGGATGGGTCATCTAGTGGGCGCGGGGCGCGCGCAGCTTCTTTAGACTCAAGATAACCGCACAGTATACACACCAGGGAGTCCCCCCCATGACAGACCAACAGCATAGCGCTAGCGCGCGCGTCGCGCTCATCACGGGCGCGAGTTCGGGCATTGGCCGCGCGACGGCTTTTCAACTAGCGAAACAAGGCGTGCGCCTGGGCTTGCTGGGCCGCACCGAGGATGAACTGCAAGACACCCAAGCCCAACTGGCCGACCAGGGCGCCGAGAGCATAATCCTGTTGGCGGATATTTCCCACCCGGATGAATTACAAAGCGCTATCAATCGCCTGGACGAGGCCATGGGCCGCATCGACATCGTTTTTGCTAATGCGGGCATCAACGGCACCTGGGCGGGGTTGGATGAACTCTCGCCTGAAGAATGGGATCAAACGCTGAATATCAACCTGAAGGGCACCTTCATGACCGTGAAATATGCCTTGCCCGCGCTCAAGCGGCGCGGCGGCGCGGTGGTCGTCACCTCATCGGTGAACGGCACGCGCGTTTTTAGCAAGACCGGCGCCACAGCCTATGCGTGCTCCAAGGCGGGCCAAGTGGCTTTCGTGAAAATGACCGCGCCCGAACTCGCCCGCGATGGCATCCGCATTAACGTGATTTGCCCCGGCGCGATTGACACCGATATTATGGAAAACACCGACCAGGAAGATTCGGCCAACCAACTGCGCCTGCCCATCGAATATCCCCAGGGCAAAATCCCGCTGACCGGGCAAGAACCAGGCACCTCGGCACAGGTGGCCGAACTGGTCTGCTTTTTGGCCTCCCCCGCTGCTAGCCACATCACGGGTACCGAAGTCTGGATCGATGGCGGGCAATCCTTGCTGTCATAAGGGCCTTAAGGGCCTTACGGGCACCTTCTAGTAGCCACCTGGCCCATATTGGCACGCTTATGGTTTGAATCTGGTCTATAAAAAGTCTAAACCTGGTAAGATAACTTTAGACCAGCGGCAAGCGCCGCCATCATTGACTTTTTCATCGGAATGGTCATGCAGGCTGGTTATCTGGATAATCCGTATCGACCCTGATCGGCGCTTGTAGATGTATTCTCGTACTGACTGAAGCCTGCATGTCGCTAGACGACCTTCACGTTACAATGATTAGGCTATGGGCGCGCCCCATGCGGTAAGGAAAACCGGAATGATAACCATTGGAATGACTGTTTCTTGGCAAGAGGAATGCCACCGCCAACGCGGCATCGTCACAGAAGTGTACCATGCCCCCACGTCCCATATCCTAGACGGGCAACCCATCACCAGCATGGGCTCTTTGGCCGACCCCGCCTATTTAATTACGAGCCAAACCGGCCAAGAACTCATCAAGCGCAAGAGCGAGATTCGCCCCGAAAGCAATAGCCTGGCGGGCAAAGAACATTACATCGCGCGCAATGGCTGATGAAGACTAGCCACCTGACCCATGCCAATTATGGCGACTCTGCCCAACAGCGTTGGGTAGTTTTTTTTTAAGATGAGGGTATCGTTCAGCCAAACAGGTACAGCCCCTATGTCCACTTACGACCCCGCGCAGGATTTACGCACCCTGCGCCTGATGGTGAATCATTTTGAACCCTATATTTACGAACAGCCCATTTACGGCGGCCTGGGCGCAAACCAACCCCGCCTGACCATCGGCGGAATCCTGCTGCGCGTGCATCGTCTGGACGAACTTCAGCGCGACCTGCCCACCGAGCAACGCGGCACCTTCCAGATGGCCAAAATGGCCTTCGCGGCCAAGCGCAACACCTGGAAATTACACTACCGAGATAAATTATTCCGCGAAATGCGCGCCCGCCTGGCCCAGATGGAAACCTACCTAGAAGACGCCGCCGACGACCTAGAAGCCGCCGAGGCGGATTACCCCCCCGAAGCCGTGCGGCGGACCATGCTGCAACATCTGATGGACGAAGCCCACACGCAAGACGTTAACACGAATGGTTTGAATCATCGTCTGGAATATATTGACCGGGCGCTAGACCATCTGCTGCACGATGAACCGGACGACTTTTTATGGTCTGACGACCTGCGCCGGGCGTATCCTGCCGAGGATTACTGGTGGCTATATCGCACGCCCGCCGATAACCAGCAGCCTCACTATATGCCGACTTGAAGAAAACACCCCGATAACGGACGCACTTGAAAGGAATCTATCTACATGAGCAACCGTATGCAACGCATGGTGAATCAACCCCGCGAATGGGCGCAGAATAATGTGGACATGCCCGAACCGGATTTCCCGCGCAGCACGTATTACGCCAATTTGCTGGGTTTTGTGGGGGCAATTGTCACGGGTTTTGTGTATTTTGGCCTGCAACGCCTCTTTCAGAATGTCCCCGCCCAAGAGATGGTCAACGCCATGCACGGCAGTTCGAACACGTTATGCTTTGCGGGGGTCACCGCCTCGGCAACGATTATGCCGCTGATGTTGACCATCTTCAGCTTTGCGCGCAGTTCGGAAACCCAATTTGATCATTGGTTTTATAAGCGCATTAAGTTGATCGCGGCGCTGTGCTGCGTGGCGTTTATCTTCGGGCTGATGAACCTGACGTTGCTTTCCGCGCCCATCACGGATATTGATTCGGTACGCGAGAGTTGGTACTGGGCGCTGTACGTGGGCACGGTCTTTGGCTTATCGACCATGGTCGGCGTGCTCATCACGCTTCTGATCTTGTTATTTTACGCCATTTTGCACATCATCAACCAGCTTCAGCCGGATTTCTCCGCGCGGGCTCAGCAAGCCCAGGAACAAGGTGCCGATTAACTGTTCGGGCTGCCCGTGTGATATTCGCTGACCCATTGCCGCCAAGAGAGGCGCAGTCTTTTCTCGTCGCGGGTGGGGAAGCGCGAATCCTCCGTCATAGCGAAGTTGAGGATGGCCACCAACAACACCCCGCCCACCGTATTCCCCAGCAAAACGGGCAAGAAAAAGCTAAATATGGCCGTGCCCAGGGCAGCTTCGCCCAAAAAGACGGCGTACATCGCCTCGCAAAAGCCGATAATACAGTGATATAAATCGGCGGAAGGGATGAGGTACATGGTCAGAAAGACGAGGATTAAGCGCGAGATGGTTTCGCGCGCGGCATGGACGAGCCACACCATGCTGGCCACCAGCCAACCCGCCATCACGGCCTTAAAGAACAGCGTCTCCCAAGAGAGCGAGATGGCATGCTCCCAGAAATCGACCGCGACCGCCGAGGCGGCAGGGCTGAAAATGTCGGTATAGGCTAGCAATAAGGCCAGCACCGTGCTACCGACCAGGTTGGCGACCAACACCGTCCCCCAGACGCGCAAGAGGCTAGGCAGGCTGGCTAGGCGCGTCAGAACGAGCGTCACGGGGGTTAAGGTGTTTTCGGTAAAAAGCTGGTAGCGCCCCACGACGATCAAGATAAAGCCTAACGGATAGAGCAAATTGCCCACCAGGGGCGTATCCGGCACTTCGGCGGTGATGGCCACGCGCGCGAAGAAGGCCAGGCCAATCGAGAGGCCCGCCGCGATACCGCTAAAGAACATCAAGCGCGCATGGCGGCCCATTTCTTCGTCGGCAGTGGCGGCTACGCGCTGAAAAATCTCATCCGCTGAGAAATAATCGTGCACGGCTTCACCTTTGGGCGGCCCCTTGATGGGGCTATCGGCGTTATCTGGATTGGGTTGAGAGTCATGGGTATCAGACATGCTGAGGGTGCTCCTTTGCTGAATGGTAAACGCTTACGCAGTGAATGGGTGTTTTGAGTCAGATGATGCGGGGGGGCACGACCAAGTAGCCGAGGTGCCGGAGGCGCATCTATGTGTATTATAGAAGAAGCTTCACGCCGCTAGATGGGTCAACTGGCCCGAAGTAGGGCGTTGGTCGGGGCTTTTGATCATTCCGAAAAAGCCCCTAGTTGCTTTCAGCATCACTCACTCGGCGGCAAGCGCCAGCGATCTGGCACCAGGCGATGCGGCGGGGCGCTGCATTGTGCTTCGGCCTGTTGATAGGCGCGTGCCTCGCCCATCAGCGCATCTTCTAGCAGCCCGCGCGCGGTCTCGCGCCAGTTCCACCATGGCGCGCCATGGATGCTGAACCCGCCGCTGAAATAATTTGAATACGGTACGCCGGGGATACCGGGCATGTCGTCCGTGGCGCGCGTGCGATAGACGCGATAATCGCCGGGGTGGGTGGGGCCGAGCACCACGGGCGTATGCAGCACAATCTACTCGCCTTCGTAGAGCACCAGGCGCGGGTGCGCGTCCCGGATGATGACGACGAGCTTATCTTGGGGTTGAACATCCGGCGTGACGCTCAGCGGCGCGAAGCTCTCCGGCGGCAAAGGGCGCAAGTGCTCTAGGCGGATGTACACCGGATGAAAGGCGGTCGGCTCGGGGATATACGGACTGTGCAGGCCATCCGGTTGAATACGCCCCCAGAGGCCATCCGGGCCGACTTCCACGCGCACAATATGTTCCCGATCCAGAAAACGATGCCGCTCGGAGACGGTAATGGCCTGGCCGAACAAAAACGTATTCGGTTCGCGAATCCAATCGGCGGGGCCGCTATTGGGCGTCACCTGGCGGTAGACGGCCTCCGGCGCGGTAACCACTTCGGCATAAGTGAGGGTGCCAGGGGCAATGCCCGATCAAGCGCCAGGCGTGGCGCTCGCGGCGGAGCCACTCAGCCCTAAGAACAAACCCGTCAACAGGGCGATAAACAAGGCACGGCGCATGCGCGATTCCTTCCATAGATCATAAGGCTTTTCCAGAAAAATAATTACCCCTCCCCATCCCCCTCCCCGAATTCAGGGAGGGGCTATTATGCGCACGAGTAAGTTCTCCCCCTGAATTCGGGGGGAGCTAGAGGGGGGTAAAATCAAGCCGGTATCCTTTTCGACAAAAGCAAGCGGCATAGTTAAATACTTGGAAAAGCCTAACAGTATCTACAGAATACGTCGTACGGCGCCGCGTTGCTTGACGCTCCTCGAGCGTGTGTCTGAAAAGGGCCTGACGCGCGCCTTACGCCAGCATGGCGCGGGCGGTGTTCAGTAAATCGTGCCGCACGAAGCCCAGGTGCGCGCCGGGGTTGGTCAAGGTGAGCAACACGGTGTGTTCATCCACGGGGATGACGATGATATACCCGCCGCCCTGTTGGATGACAATTTCGGCAGGATGCAAGATGTTCACATCCCGGGCGAGTTTTTCGCCCAAAGAGAGCGCGGTTGTCGCCATGGCCGCCACGCGCTGTTGGCTGAGGTTAGCGGGCAGCGCCGAGGCATAAATAGTAACCGAATCAGTCTGCACCGCCACGCAGCCCTGAATCTCATGGTTGTCATTCACAAGCCGAATGAGTAGCTCAAGTACGTCATTTTGGTTGCGTAGTTGCATCGTGGTTAGTGTCCCTCTGTCTTTATGGTATTTCAATGGTAGCATGCTTTTGGGTCGGGACGATCAAAAATAGGTACGGGGTAGAGCGAAACACCCCCAGATGACAATCGTCACCTTAAACTGATGACGGATCACATCTGTCAGGAAAGTCCATAAGAAAGTGGAATGTTTCGCGTCGCGCCCATTCTCTCTTATAATGTAAACATGAACCGTATCCCCAGGGGGGGGAGGCGTAAGCAATCCGAACGTAACGACGGCCCCGCGCACACGCCATGCGCACGATGATGGGCCTCGCAACGCAGACCAGCAGCTTGACGACGGCCAACGTGCCGTGACCGAGGCTGCTGGTGCTGTTCTGGGGGGTGTTAGGCTTTTCCAAGTATTTAACTATGCCGCTTGCTTTTGTCGAAAAGGATACCGTCTTGATTTTACCCCCCTCTAGCTCCCCCCGAATTCGGGGGGAGAACTTACTCGTGCGCATAATAGCCCCTCCCTGAATTCGGGGAGGGGCTGGGGAGGGGTAATTATTTTTCTGGAAAAGCCTTAGTCCG
>DAOTVD010000387.1:0-1812 GCA_034437075.1 Anaerolineae bacterium | reverse complement strand
CACCTCCTGCCGTTTAGCTGGCGTGGATGGCGACCAGGTGATTATCGTCGTCCGTAGCGAGATGCTCCGTACCAAGTTATTAAAACAGTCTGGGAATGAATTTTATCGGGATTTTCGGGCCGTATTCGGTGATGACATAACGGCGGTCTTCGAAATTGAGCCAGACAGCCTTAACGCTGGCGCCAATATGGAAAACGTTGATCCGAATGATACAATGGAAGACTACGCAGTTAACTCACTTGGTGCGACAATCAGCTTTGAGAACGACGAGGACGACTACTAATCCATCTCGTTAGGACCACGTACCAAACTAGTCATTTAGATTTAGAAAGGAACCGACCATGGCCAAACGTATGAAACCAAAAGGCAAATCGCGTAGCGGTGGTGGCGGGCAAGACCAGGCCGCCATGATGAACCAATTGCAAAAAATGCAAGAAGATATGGTGAAAGCCCAGGAAGAACTCGAAAACGAGACGATTGATGTCACAGCGGGCGGCGGCGCGATCACCATCACCATCAGCGGGCACCAACGCATCCAGGCGATCAAAATCGACCCCGAAATCATCGACCAGGAAGACGAAGAATGGCTGGACGACCTGCAAGATTTGCTCGTGGCCGCCGTCAACCAGGCCATTGAGCAATCGCAAGCGATGTCCGCCGAACGCATGGAAGGCATCACCGGCGGCCTACCCGGCGGGCTAGGCGGCTTGCTCGGCTAATGGGGCGTTTACTGATTTGGTGGGGGGTTAATGCGCTCAGCCTGTTTATCGTAGCAAGCATTTTGCCGGGTGTGAAAATCGCCGAAGGGGTCGGCACACTCATCTTCGTGGCGCTGATCATCGGTTTAATCAATGCGCTCTTGCGCCCTATCTTCTACCTGGCGAGTTGCGGCTTCATCATCCTGACGCTGGGTCTGGTGATCCCGATTCTGAATGCGCTATTGTTGCTTTTGGCCGACCGCTTGGTGGGCGACGCCTTCACCATTGATAGCTTTTTGTGGGCCATCCTGGCGGCGATTTTGATGGGCATCTTGAATGCCTTTTTCAGCAGCTTTTTCAAGAACGATAAAGAGGAAAAAGAAGCTTATGTCCACATCATCACGCCCAAACAACGCTCGTAAACGGAGCGGCTTGCCGCCGTCGATCACGCGCGTGGTGGATGCCCTGTCGGCTTTGCCCGGCATCGGCCCCAAAACGGCCTCCCGCCTCACCTACTATATGCTGCGCGCGCCGGATAATGTCTCCCAGAATCTGGCGCAGGCATTAGCCGAATTAAAGACGCATACGCGGCTCTGCTCGGTGTGCTTCAACATCACAGATACCGACATTTGCGCCATCTGCGAAGACGAACACCGCGACGCCAGCACGCTGATGGTCGTAGAAGAACCGCTCGATCTGGTGGCGGTGGAGCGGACAGGCAGTTACCAGGGGCGCTACCACGTGTTGCACGGCGCGATCCGCCCGGTAGAAGGCATCGGCCCGGATGATCTCAAAATAAAGGAACTCGTCACGCGCGTGGGCGAGCAAACGCTCTTAGAAATCATCATCGCCACCAACCCCAGCACCGAAGGCGAAGCCACCGCGCATATCATCCAGCGTTACTTAGCCGATAGTGGCGTGAAGATTACGCGCCTGGCACGGGGGTTGCCCACGGGGGGCGACCTAGAATACGTCGATACACTGACCCTCACCCGAGCGCTTCAGGGGCGCCAGTCGCTAGATTAAAACCCAAGTTAAACCGAATTTATCCCAATATAACCCAAAATGGTTTGAAACCCTTGACGGGTATGCGGGGTCGTTGTAAGATGTTGTC
>DAOTVD010000386.1:0-4379 GCA_034437075.1 Anaerolineae bacterium | reverse complement strand
GCTTCACTGTGACCAACAATAGCGAGGCGGTGCTTCCGCTCACGGGCTTCAATATCCGCTGGTTCAAGTTCGACGGCGCGATGTATTTCGACCGCGTCTCGATGCGTGGTAGCAGCCCACAGATTGGCTCAATCGTGGTTGCCCAAGTGACAGACAACGGGGGCAGTGTCGGCCAGACCGCCAACACCGTCAGCGACTCAACTGATACAGGGTCCGGTGGCACCTGGGAAAATACGGTCAGCATCAGTCCGAACCAGACGGTCAACTTCTGGGTGGACTTCGACGGTATCTCCGGTTTCATGGACTTGAGCTATGGCCGTACCGGGTTTGACTTCAATGGCTCGACCATCACGATGTTCAACACCTGTACCATCACGATGGACCCAGTAGACGAATACGACCCGGGTGATCCTTCGACCCCACCACCGACACCAGAGCCGACTACACCGACGCCGACTACACCGACGCCGTCACCCACCACGCCGTCGCCGACACCCACCACGCCGTCGCCGACGCCCACCACGCCGACGCCGACGCCCACTACGCCGACGCCGACGCCCACTACGCCGACGCCGACGCCCACTACGCCGACCGCGACGCCCACCACGGCAACGCCAGAAACTCCGCCACCGCGAGATGTTGGCGGCGGAAGCCAGTAAGTACGTAAATTCCCGCAAGTTGGCCCGGCAGACCTAGCCGGGCCTTTTTTTTTGCGCCTGGGCGTAAGCCCCAGGGACTACAAAACTAACGCGCCGGATCCGCTAAGTATCCGGCGCGCGCCATTTCTGATATCCTCTTTGGAGATAGGAACTGTTTTACGCGCGGTCGATACGCTCCGCACCGATTTGATCGAGCGTAGCTGACATCTCGTTCGCGCTTCGCTGCATCGATTCTTCGAGATACGGAAAGGCCAGCCAGACGTTCATCAAACCGAACATAAAGCCCGTAAGCACACGCAATTCTGGCGGACTTTCGCGCGCGGGCCATAACTCAAACGGGGGATAGCTGATCAATTGGCTAAAACCGTCTAGGCCAATAGGGCCTAACCCAAGGATGGCGTACAGCAACAATGGCACAGGGCGCAACCGTTTGCGCACGAACAAAAACAAGATGCCCCCGATAACCATCGCGCCATAAATGGCGATGTCGCGCGCGCAAAGGGCCACTTTATACCCCATTTGCGCGTCCCCCCGGAAGCTGCGCGCGGCCAATTGCAGGGTCGTAGACCATTGCCCAAGCTCGTCCGGCCCGCCAAACTCGTACATCTGCGCGGCGGCGGTGCCTTGCTCGCTGGTGATAGCATTGCGGCGCCGTTCGGTGTAGGTTTCTACAAACGCTTCGGATTGGGCCGCGCGTTGGTCGAAGCTCACAAACGTATCTTGGTCCACTTCGGCCCGGGGGTAAAAAAGTTGCTCGCCATACAAGAACATCGAACGAAAAGCAAACTGATGACACAGCGGGCTATAGATTGTGTACAGGGCATTGGCTGGCCCCGTGGCCCCCACGCGCATCAGGGTCGGCGCGACGAAAGGCAACGCCACATAAACGAACAATATCGCGATTAAAATCTCCGCCCAGCGTCGCTGCAACCGGATATACAGTTTTTGGCGGCGCACTAGCTTGTCGCGCCGTTCACGCAGTTGTCGGTTCAGGTCATCACTCATAGCGTTAGGTCTCTACATTAGGCAAAGGGTTATGGTACCACGGTTCCGCCCAGGGTTAGGAGGTATTTTCGAGCAAGCGCAATGCTTCGGCCAGGTCTTCAAGCGTCAGCGCACCGCGATGCACCTGCCGCACGACGCCTTGCGCATCCACAAAGAGCGTCGTGGGCAAACCCTGCACTCGGTACTGGGCTTCAATGCTACGCGCGGCATCATCCAACACCACCGGAAACTGTATGGCGTGCTCGCGTAGCCAAGCATACACATGTTCGGGGGCTTCATCCCCTGCGTTGACCCCCACCACAGGCACGCCCGCCTGATAGGCTGTCTCTAGCAAGGGCATCTCGCGGATGCACGGTTCGCACCATGTCGCCCAAAAATTGATAATCAGCGGATGGCCCATATCCGCATTTACGCGCAAATGCTGCCCATCGAGCGTTTGGCCTTCGAAAGCTGGCACAAGCCCCCCAGCGACGGGGGCTTCGATACGCTCATCAGCGGGCAGGCGGACGAAGAAATCTGGCGCAGCGGGTAGCCCGGCCCGCCATAGAATCACAACGGCGCAGATGAACAAACCACCTGCGCCGACAATA
The DNA here is from genome assembly GCA_034437075.1 of Anaerolineae bacterium. Lineage (GTDB taxonomy): Bacteria > Chloroflexota > Anaerolineae > Aggregatilineales > J027 > DAOTVD01. The sequence continues at coordinate 2,125 of DAOTVD010000386.1, read as the reverse complement.
CTCAGCGCGCGCATTAGCTTTGCGGGGCGATTTCGTCCAGCATGGCGAGCAGTTGTTCACCCGTCAGCGGCCCGGCATGGCGCGCGACGATAATCCCGTGCCCATCCACCAAATAACTGGTCGGGTATTGGTTGACATCATAAATATCTTCGTTGATGCTGCCATCGGGGTCCATCACAATCGGGAAGGAAAGCCCCAATTCATCGACAAATTCGCGTACAGAAACCACGTCATCGGTTACTGTATTGTTGATGGCCAGCACCGTGAAACCCTGTTCATTGAATTCATCGTAGAATGATTGGAATTCGGGCATTTCCACGCGGCATGGGCCGCACCAGGTCGCCCAAAAATTGACCAGCACCACATCCCCGGCAAAGTCAGACAAGCTCACAGGCTCCCCGGCGAGGGTTTCCGTCTGGAAATCGGGCGCGCGGTCACCCACTTGTAGCCCCATGGGCACGGACTCCGCATCAAAATCGGGATCGACCACGAATAAGCGCTCCGTATCGGTTTCGATAGGGCCAGGTGAGGCCGCGCTGGTGAGCGTATCCGCGCCGCTCAGGTCGCTGATGTCGGCCACTTGCAGGGGTTTGGTCGCCGCGAAGACCGTGCGATCATTCAGTTTAGGTTCGCCTTCGGTAATACAGCCCAGGTATGCACCCGTCGTTAGACGACCTTCGGCCACGCCAGCGGTACAGGCTTCCATACGGATGGACAAATCGCCCATTTCGCCCGTACCGAATTGGCGGGTGATTTCTTCCAGCCCACCGGACAAAATCAAGATACCGATGAAAATCAGCAACGTCCCGCTGGCATATTCCACTTTGCGCATATTGCGCTTCAGGCCCGCCATCAGGCCGGTCATTTGGTTTAGCGCCATGGCCGTCACCAGGAAGGGAATACCCAGGCCCAACGAATACGCAGTGAGCATCGCGGCAGAGGGCACCAACGAAGCACCCGACGCGGCAGACTCGGCAGCCAGGGCCAACACACTGCCATAAATCGGGCCAATGCAGGGCGTCCAGCCAGCCGCGAACACGATGCCAATCCCCAGCGAGCCAAAATAGCCGCCGCCCTGCATATTGCGCTGCATTTGTAGATTGCGCGTGTCGGTCGCGAGCGCGCCTTGCAACCAGGTAACGGCCCGGTGCCAAAAATCTCCGACACTGGTCGCTTGTTGTAGGGGTTTGCGGAAAATGGCCAGCGTTAGCAAGAACAACACAAGCGCGAGCACAATGGTGACGCTTGTCGGCTCGCTAAACACGTCGAACACCCAAAAGTAGTACGCCAGCAAGACCAAACTTGTCGCCAGGCTCAGGGCGATAGCTTGCGCTTCATTCTCCTTGAGCGTGGCTGTAAAGCGAGACAAGCGCATAAACACGGGGTCAAGCAATTTCATCACGTATAGGCCGAACAAGATCACCGCGACACCGCCCAAGCGCGTCAAAATCGTGGGGATGTCGATGCCCGCGCGCGTCAGAAAATCGGCAGCGGCGGCGGTTAGCAGCCCAAACCCCACGAAGAAGATCGTGAAGCCCAGCACAAAAAATACCCCATGCATAAACGTGCCGAATTTATTGCGGGACGTATCGCCAGCGGCGTTGGTCGCGTGGCCGCTCATGTACCCCACATAGGCAGGCACCAAAGGCAATACACAGGGTGAGATAAAAGAGACAAAACCGGCCAATAATGCCAGGCCAATAGTGGGTTCAACAGTCATCGCAATCCTCGATTATCATTCTTGTTGTTGCGTACACTCAAGACGTGCCGGGGGGCACGGATTCTTACGCGCGTTCATGTGGCTTTTAAGCGTCAATATCAATGCGGCTACCTGGGCCTAACGCGGCATATACCCATTCGGCACTCACAACGGATAGCCCCAGCCAATTCTGCGGCGCGGGCAAGGCTGCTGCATTCCAATAGACGCCGCTGAGGTGTAAACCGCTCTCGGTGGTCAACATCCAGGGGGCCGCAGGCACATTAGGCAAGTCTGCGCCCGGTTGCCGTGCGGTGACAATATGACGCCCTGGGCGTAATATTTGTGCGCGTTGCACCAGGGCGAAAGCGCCAATCGCACGCGCGCCCTGCCACACTTGCAATTGATTATCCACCAGGCGTGCATAAC
>DAOTVD010000385.1:0-7945 GCA_034437075.1 Anaerolineae bacterium | reverse complement strand
TGCCCGGCAAGGGCGCGTGAATAACGTCATCCCCTAGCGTGGCGATGGGGTCGCCGGCCTGCAAAAGCACGCCAATCTCGATACCAGGCGCAGGCTGCACATGCCCGGCTCGGGAAGCGCGCAGCACCCGTTCGGCTGAATACCCCTGCACAATACCGGGCGTCCCCGTATCCGCCTGGGCAGTTCCTTGCCAGATGACCCGGCCTAGCTGATGTCCGCGATTGGTCACGATGACCGCATGGCAGTGTCGCCCAGCTTCATACCCTGGGCCCAGGGCAATCACTAGGGGCGCCGCCGAACGATGGGTGTCGAGGGGTTGTTTTTGCATCCGCGCATCGACGATTACGGGCGGCGCGTAAGCGCGCATGAGCGCCCCATCAGGATCAATCAACACGGGAATCTCACCCCGCGCTAGTATCTTATCGATACCTTCGGGGCTATTGGCCTGGCGCGCGTGGACACCCTCCACGGTATGCTGTCCATCGCGATACAGCGCCTCACCAAATGCCACCGCGCGGCGCACAAAGAGCGGCGTCGGGCGCTCGGCCAGCACGACGGGCACCCCCGAGCGATGCAGGCGTATAGCAACGCCACTGGCTAAATCGCCCGCGCCGCGTATCCAGACCCGCAGATCAGGAAATAACCAGCCCAAGGCCGTGTTCTCGTAAGGCTTTGACAACGCGATCGGGGGTGAAGGGCACTTCCGTGAGCCATATCCCGGTGGCATCATGGACGGCGGCAGCGATGGCCGGGGCCAAGGCCATGAAAGGCATCTCGGCCATGCCGCGCGCGCCCCACGGCCCAATCGGGTCGGCATATTCCAAGATGACGGATTTGACCTCGCGCGGGATGTCGAACACCGTCGGGATGAGATAAGTTGAAAGATAAGGATTCAAGATGCGCCCATCCTGGCTGAGCAAATTTTCCATGATGGCGTAACCCTGAGCTTGCACCACCGCGCCTTCGATCTGCCCCTGCACTTGCTGAGGATTAATCGCGCGCCCGACATCATTAGCGCTGACCACACGCACCAGGTCAATATGCCCAGTTTCGATGTCCACTTCCACTTCGACCGCCTGAGCGACATAGCCATACGCAAAATTCGGTTCGGCGCGGCCCGTCTTGGGGTCGTAGGGCGTTGTTTTGGGCGGACGATATTGATAAGTCGCGATAGCGGGACGTTCTTCATCTTCCCACAGTTCGATAGCCTGCGCGGCAGCCCCCCGGATCGCATTACCCGCCATAAAAGTCATGCGCGAAGCCGACGCACTGCCCGAATTTTCGGTGAAAGCCGTATCGCTGGCCACGAGTTCAATCTTTTCTAGGGGCAAGTTCAGCGCATCGGCGGCCATTTGCACCATGACAGTATGCGCCCCTTGGCCGACATCCGCGCCCGCATGTTTGACCACCGCGCGTTCGATCTCCGCACCACCGTATAACTCGATGGTGGCCCAGCTTTGCTCTGGAAACCCGAAGCTGAAGCCGACATTCTTAAAAGCCGCCGCCACGCCCACCCCGCGCCGCTTGGCGGGGTCGGATGGCTGCTCTAAGGCCACACGTTGCCAATGCGCATTCGGCATTTGGTGCCAATAATCGCTTTGCAGGCCGCATTGCTCTAAAACGCGCTCAATCGTCACCCCAGCGGGCAAGGGCGTCCCGACGGAGGCGATGCTGCCTTCGCGGAAGCAATTCTTCAGGCGAATCTCCAGCGGGTCTATGTTGAGTGCTTCCGCGAGGCGATCAACCATCCCCTCGGCGGCAAAAGTTCCCTGCGGACCACCAAACCCCCTAAACGCGCCCGTGGGGATGTTGTTGGTATATACGCCGTAGGTATCCAAGTGGATATTTTCGATTTCGTAGGGGCCAGTCGCCATCAAATTGGCATTGCCCATGACTTTGGTTGTGGTGTAGGCATACGCGCCCGAGTCGCCAATCACGGTGCCTTCAGCGGCGACAATGCGCCCATCGCGCGTGGCACCCCAGCGCGCACGCACGGTGATCGGATGGCGTTTATGGTGGCCAAGAATTGACTCCTCGCGCGACCAGATAATTTTGACTGGGCGGCGCAATTTCCAGGCCGCCAAAGCCAAGATAATTTGCACCGACATATCCTCACGCCCACCGAAAGCGCCGCCAATCGCGGGGTAAATCACACGCACCTGGTCTAGGGGTAAACCGAGTGCATGGGCGATTTGCTCTTGGTCTTCGTGGGTCCATTGCCCAGCGACGGCCACGGTCACCCGCCCTTCGTCATCAATATAACCTAGCCCGGCTTCGGGTTGCAGGTAAGCATGTTCCTGATACCCGGTATGAAATTCGCCCTCCACGATGACATCCGCCTTGGCCCAACCGCGTTCCATGTCTCCCTGCCGGATGCGATAATGACACAGGATATTATCGGGATAATCAGCATGGAGTTGGGGCGCGCCGGGTTGCATGGCCGCTGCCATGTCCGTCACGGCGGGTAAATCGTCGTAGGTCACCTGGATTAGATCGCGCGCTTCGGCGGCAATTTCGGCGGTTTCGGCGACGATAAGCGCCACATGATCCATATAACAACGGACGATGTCTGCGCCTGGTTGGTCACTACCGGGGCCGCACAATACGGGTTGGTCGGGCATAATCAACCCGTATTCATTCACCGGCACATCCTGCGCCGTGTAAACGGCCACGACACCGGGGTAGGCTTCCGCCGCGCTGGTATCAATGGCCACCACACGCGCATGCGCCCGCGCGGAATACAGGATTTTCATCCAGAGTTGGCCATCCATGTCCAAATCGCTAGGATAGGCTGTGGTACCCAGCACTTTCCCCACCGCATCGGTGCGGATCACACTCTGGCCAATGTACTGGCCATTACCATTACCATGAGTATCGCGTTGTTTGGCCATGGCTTAACGTCTTTTCTCGCGTTTTTCTTGCTCGCGTTTCACTTGCTCGGCACGTTCTAGCCGTTTTTTCTCTAGCTTAGCCCATTCTTTTTGGTACTTCTGCCATTCTTTTTCGCTAGCCCCTTCGCGAGGACGCACAAGGGTATTTTCTTTGTCGGGGTCTTCGCCAATGGCAGCGGCCACCAGCATCATAGTCGTGGCCATCAGCACTAACCAAACCAAAACGGCAAAGGCATTATCCACCATACTGCGTTCAATATTATCTTGAGCCAGGCGGCTATCAAACTCGGCTGGCCCGATTTGTTCGCGAGCAAGATCAACGGCCAGCGGGGAGGAAAAATAGGCCACAATGCCCAGAGAAACGACCAGCACGAATCCGACTAACGGCAGTAAAGGGCCGGCTGTAATCTTTTTACGCTTTGCATCTTTAACCATTGTTACACCTTTTGAACTCTACCATCGGTTGGTTGGGATTGCTGTGCTTGCGCATGTTCAAATGCTTCTAAAATTTTATAGTACCCAGTGCAACGGCATAGATTACCCGAGATACTCTGTTCGATCTGCTCACGTGACGGTTGGGGTACTTCGTCCAGCAGCTTAGCGCCGGCCATCAAAAAGCCGGGGGTGCAGAAACCACATTGCACCGCCCCAGTTTGCACGAACCCTTCTTGCAAAGGATGTAAAGCGCCGTCAGGTTGTTGAAGCCCCTCAATGGTGACGATCTGCGCACCGTGCGCGCGTGGGGCTGCCACCATGCACGACATCACCGCTGCATCATCAATAAAAACGGTACAGGCTCCACATTCACCCTCGGCGCACCCTTCTTTCGTACCGGTAAGCTTCAGGTCTTCGCGCAGAAAATGGAGCAGCGTTTTATGGCTGGCCCCCGTAACGGTGTAGGGCTGGCCGTTTACGGTGGTCGTGATGGTATCGCCGTTACCGCGTTCATGGCGCACCATTTGCGGCAGAGCCTGCTGCGCGACCCCACGCGCAGCGCCCCATAACATCGCGGGGTGCTGAACCCAGCCCTTGGCTTCGGTGCCATGCATCAACGCGCGGAGCGCCCGCGCGACGTACACGCGCACCATTTCGGTGCGATAGGCCGCCGGGGCGCGCACGTCGTCTATGGGGGTCGGTTCGCCAGCCGCAATGCGCGCGGCTTCTTCAATGACTTCAGGAGAGAGCGTTTGCCCCCGCAGATACGCCTCTGCCTGGCTCAAGCGAATAATCGTGGGCGCTACACACCCAATCGCCAGCCGAACGTCTTCGATGGGCGCTCCTCGGTTGTTTGGTTCGGCAAACCGTACCACCGCCGCGACATCCACCACGGAGATCGCTTGCGCGCGGCGCAACCCCAATTTCAGGAAAATCCCCGCGCTGTGGTCGTCCAATGCCGGAAAGCTGATGCCAGTCAGCATTTCGTGGGGTTGCATATCCACCGCACGGTACCCGGTATAAAATGTGCGAATAGGCACCGTACGCTCCCCTGCTGCGCTCGCCAGATGCACGCGCGCATCCAAAGCCGTCAGCGGCGTGATCGTATCATTGGCCGGGCTGGCCGTGATGACATTTCCGGCGATAGTCGCACGGTTGCGGATTTGCGGCGCGCCGACCTCCCAGCAAGCCTGCGCCAAAGGGAGCGCATACCGGGTCATGAGGTCGCTGCCAACCACGTGATTATGCGTTACCAAGGGGCCTAGCGTGATGTGCCCATCATCCCGCGTGATGTCCGCCAAGCCGGGTACGCGCGTCATGTCGATGAGTACATCGACCCCGGGTCGGCTACCCTGTTCAAGTTCCAATAAGATGTCGGTTCCGCCAGCAATGATGCGCGCGCGCGCGCCATACTGCTGCAAAAGCTGTAATGTCTCGGCCAAAGAAGTTGGGGTGTAGTAGTCTTGCCACATATCGTCTGAACTCACTTATCGCGTGCTATGCGTGAAGATTTCCACAATCTTAACATATTCATTCAATCTCAGGCATTGGTGTTTCCGCACGACATTTGCGGGGGCCTAGTGGCCCATCACCATCCGCGCGTTAAGCGTCCATAACATTTCGTTATCTGGTGCTTATGTAATGGATAAGTGAAAACAAATCCAGAGTATCTCAGTCTCTCTTACCGAGGGCTTAAGCCCTCGGTTCATATGGGTTCGTTTTCTGTCCACCATAAGAATACCGCATGTGGGGGTGATCGCCACGCGATTTGGTAGCGATCACCCAACTAAAATCAGCTTAGCTATGGAGTTTGTCGATGAAATCGCCGACGGTATCTTGCGGAGATGGCGGCGCCCCGCCATAGACTTCTTGGATGAGCGCTTGATGACGCAATAACCATACGTACAAGTCCGCTTCGGTGCGGTTAGGAAACTCAGCCAAAATACCATATTCACGAATTGCGCGCACCATGGGCAGATAGACCGTCTCGTACCAACTCATGACAGCCTCATCCCACTCCACCGGGCAATCACAATTGATGCCCAGGTAGTAATGATGCACTTGAATATGATGCAAGATTTCGCGATAGTTCGTTGGCTCAGTCAAGATGACTTGCGCATCTGGGAAGTGCCGCAGCAGCCGTGTTTGGCGCAGAAAATGGGCATAGCCTTCTTTGATGAGTAAATCCTCGGCCCGCGTATCTTTATCAAACGGCACGGGCGTGCGTAATTCGGTCACGAAGGCTTCAATGGTCTTCATATTATTGGCCCGCGCCACCGACACACGATGATTGCCATCAATGACAAAGTAGGCATCCCCCACCTTATAAAGTTCAATGGGCGGGTAGCCTTTTTGCAAGGTCATCATATCTACCGCTTTCCAGCGGTCGCGGTTCACGCTGCGCTTGGGCAGGAATTTACGGGTAAAATCGCGATAACGCCCCACACTCCCCACGATATTATCAAGCGGCACATCTTGCCGACCGAGGTAGTGCTCGTCGTTCAGGCGTAGCTTATGCTTAACTTCGTTAAAATCCAGCAAATCGGTAGAACGGCCAAAGACCTTATCGATCAGGTTTGACCAAAAAGCCTGGGTACGCGCTTTGCTGAAATGTCGTTCTGCTTGCGTGACCGCCACAGAATAATCATAATCCATCGCGACACCTCCTAAAGGATTGCGCTATATGGTTGTCCTATAACCACCAACGTCAGGACACCAAGTTCGTTACCGAACTATGAAGATATTTCTTCATCTGGCAATAAGCTTATTCGGAAACTTTTTTGGCCGAGCGAATGGGTTTATCGTAGTCTTGATACGGGTGCAACACACGCTTCGGATTAATGTTGATGATGCGTGTGCCATGATATTGGGTTTCGACGATATCACGCCGATCCCACACATCAACATGCCCGTGGATCATATATTTGGGACGTGCCCAGCGCAATAACCACCGAAACGACCGAAAGCCTTGATGCGTTACATCACTCCGGTCATGGATACCTCGTGCCGGAGAATGGGTAACCAAGTAATCTAGGCTAAAACCGTGAAGTTGCCGGTAGATCATCAGCCGTGGCATAAGTTGCAAAATATTCAGGGCCATCTGTTCTTCGGTATACTGCACGTTTTTTCCATTATAGTACATCGAACCTTCTAGCCCCAACAGCCGCAAGCCACGATAATGTTGGAACTGCATATGCAAATCCTGGCCACCGGGTTTACCCGGCTCGTAGTGGTTGTCGTGGTTTCCGCGCACGAAAAACAACGGTAGCGTTAGGGCGGTGCTCACGAATTCCAGATAGCTAGGCTCCATATCACCACAACTGATGATGAATTCGGCATCGCCATAATTTTGCCGCAGGTACTCTTGGCGGAGCATCTCTGGCAAGCGCTGGTCACTAATGGCCAGTATCTTCATATTATAGTCTACGGTCATTTAGATTAAATGTAAAACATGATTTCTAGTACGTTAGGATAATTTGACAACTTACGCGGGACTCATTTGGCTACTATGCCCATAGATTCCACGCGCATTAATCGGCTTCTTCAGGTTTACCCATCCATTTCATGGGCGCGCCGGTGCCCCCCCGCCGCACCATGATGATTTCGGCTAGGATGCTGATCGCGATTTCTTGCGGCGTTTCGGCGTTGAGTTCCAGGCCCAAAGGCGAATGGATCCGCGCGATAGTGTCCCGTGCGAGGCCCTGGTCTTCCAGCGCTTTGATAGTCAAAGCCCAGCGACGGCGTGAGCCGATGAGGCCAATATAGGCGGCGTCGGTTTGCAGCAGCGCAGGCAACAGGTGTTTATCCACGGGTAAGCCGCGCGTGACCGCCGCCACATACGTATGCTCATCAATGCTGATATGCTGCACCACATCGCCCGGTGACACAGGCAAGTAGGCGTCTAGTCCTGGGGCATAATCCTCGTTGCAGTACGCCTCACGATCATCGCTCAGCGCTACCCGAAACCCGGCCCATTTACCAAGTTCGGCTAATGCCTTGCCCACATGCCCCCCGCCAATGACGAGCAACAATGGCGACTGCATGAGCGGCTCGATGAAAAAGTAGGCCGTACCCCCGCATATACCGGGGTCGCCCGCGCCGATATCCGTCAGGCTATAATGCACCTGACGGGTTTCGCCCGCTTGTATGGCGGCTATGGCATCCTGAATCACCAGCGATTCCATCTGGCCGCCGCCGATGGTGCCCACAATGCCGCCATCGGGATACACAAGCATTTTGCTGCCCGCATGGCGCGGTATAGACCCTTTGGTCTCGATAACCGTCACCAGCGCGGCGAGTTGGCCCGTTTTTTGAGCTTGCAAAAGCGCTTCAGTTACGGCGAGTGCTTCGTTCATTGGTTCAATTCATCCATCAATTGTGCATATTCTTCGTCTGTGTAGACCTTCCAGCCCAGGTAGTCACGCGCCCCCATCTTATCAATTTCTTCGGGGGGAATCTCGAATAGGACACCCGTTGCTTCTACGGCGACCGTGCCATCCGGCAAGGTGATCTCGCCCGCCGCTGTGGCCGCGCGGCCTTTGTGCTTGACGATCCGCGCGGTGATGACTAAATCGGTATCCAGCGGCACACTATGCCGATAACGTACTTCGAGCTTGGCG
>DAOTVD010000384.1:0-22374 GCA_034437075.1 Anaerolineae bacterium | reverse complement strand
GCCCGAAGGCAACAGTAAGCGCATCGCGCCCTTGCCGCCGGCGGCGGGCCAACCCCAACAACAAGACGACGACGCCGATGCGTTTGTCGGGCAGGTCATCACAGACGACGACGGCAACTTCACCATCACAGGCTTGCCGCAAGGCACGTACTTCATCCGCATTGCCGACCAAACCCTGCCCATCGAGGTGACCACCGAGGAGCAAGTGCTAACCCTGCCCTCGGATGACCCCGACGCGCCCATTACCGTGACGATTGATGCGGCAGTGGATATCGGCGGTGTGGGGACCCCCACCCCCACGCTGAGCCCCTTCGATGCCACCGGCACGGCAGAAGCAGGCGGCGATGCGGGCATCCCGTCCCCCACGCCCGAAGGCGCATTGCCCGAAACCGGCTTGTTTGACGGCGAAGGCGATGATGTCACGGCCACAGATTTGTTCATCCTGGCCATGTTGGGCGGCGTGTTGGTCTCCGTTGTGGTGGCGGCGCGCCGGATGCGCGGCGGTACGACGGCCTAGCCCCCACGCCAAACGCACGTTTTATGGCCCTGGCCTCACAAGCCAGGGCTTTTAGTTCGTCGCCGGGCTCTGGTAACATACTCCCGCAATTGTCAAACCCATGGAGATGCATTCATGAGCAAACTGAAGGCCAAGACCCCCAAAGGCATGCGCGACTTCCTGCCCGCCGAAATGCTCAAACGACAATACGTCTTCGGCATCGTTCGCGAGGTATTCGAATCGTTCGGCTTCGAACCTATCTCCACCCCCGTGATGGAATTGCGCACCACCTTGATGGGCAATTACGGCGAAGACGCCGAAAAACTGATCTACCACGCTCAGCATACCCAGGGCAAGGAAGAACTCGCCTTGCGCTATGACCTGACCGTCCCGCTGAGCCGTTTTTTTGCGGAACATGAAAACGCGCTATCCGTGCCGTTTCGGCGCTATCATATCGCGCCCGTGTGGCGGGGCGAGCGGCCCGGGCGGGGGCGCTATCGCGAATTTACGCAATGCGACGCGGACATCGTCGGGGTGCGGGGGGTGGCCGCCGATGCCGAATGCCTGGCCGTGGTCTATACCGCGCTGACGCGCCTGGGCTTCCGCGCCTTTCAGGTGAAGCTCAATCACCGGGGTTTGTTGCTGAGCCTGGCGGCATATGCGGGCGTGCCCGCCGCCCAACAAGGCGGTTTATATCGCATCATCGACAAGACAGATAAGATCGGCTTGGATGGTGTTGCGAAGGAATTGGCCAACGAGGGCTTGCCCGATGCCGTTATAACGGCCTTAGTCGATCTGCTGGGCTACGAGGCCGCCGACAACGCCGAGCACCTGGCCCATTTGCGCGCGCTGCTGGGCCAGGAGGCCGCGCCCGCCCTGGACGAACTAGCCGATTTGCTGCGCTATACCGAAGCGCTCGGCGTGCCGCCGGGTATCATCGCGCTCGATCTGTCTATGGTGCGTGGGCTGGGCTACTACACCGGACCCATCTACGAGACGATCATCACCGAGCCCGAAAACCTGGGCAGTGTGCAGGGCGGCGGGCGCTACGATGATTTGATCGGGCTTTTTCGCTTTCAGAGCTTGCCCACCACAGGCATTAGCCTGGGTATCGAGCGCATCATCGACCTGATGGATCAACTCGATTTATACCCGCCGGAAGTCAGCGGCACGGTTGTGCAAGTGATGGTCGCCGCCTTCGATAGCGACACCCTACCCGAGACGCTGCGCCTGGCCCACGAACTGCGCGCGGCGGGTTGGCGCGCCGAAGCCTACCTAGACGAACGCAAGAATTTCGGCAAGCAACTTGGCTACGCCGAAGGGCGCGGCATTCCCATCGTGGCCATGCTCGGGCCGGATGAACTCGCGGCGGGACAGGTGACCCTGCGCTATTTGCCCACGCGCGACGAAACCACCGTGCCGCGCGCTAGCATCAGCGAACAATTACGCGCCTGGCTTGCCCCTTGAGCGCTATTTAGCGGATTCGTGTCTTGACACAGGCGGGGCGTGTTGGTATTCTTCTGAACACCATTCCACAGTAGCTCAACGGCAGAGCGGTCGGCTGTTAACCGATAGGTTCCTGGTTCGAATCCAGGCTGTGGAGCACCAACTAAATCCCCATTTTTGGGGATTTTTTCATTTGCATCGCGCGGCCAGATGCGCGACACTAAAAGAGAATTCTAGGCTGCGAGGTGCTGATGAACAAACGACGAATCGACGCATTGCCACTCGGGCTGGCGATTATCGCGCTAGCGGTGTCTGTATTTGCGGTGTGGCGCACCGAAACCGAAAATGACCGACGTATGGTAGACCCTGACCGCTTGCTAGAACAGGCCGAGCCGGGCACGGTGGATGGCGAGCCGGGTATCACCCTGCCGCCGGACGAATTGCAAAATCTGCTCGATACCATTCTGAGCGTGCAACAACAGGCCGAAAACGCCGCCAACTCCGCCGATGTGGTGCTTAGCTTCATCGAGGGCGGGTCGATTCTGCTGGGCGCGTTGATCGCGATTGCGGTTTTGGCGTTTGGCGCCAGCATCCAAGATATTCGCAGCCAGATTGATGAATCCGTGAATGATGCCGAAACGCGGCTTCAGGCCAGCGAGCAACGCATGCAAGAACTCTATGGCAATATCCAAGCCCAGATTCAAACCTCCATAGACCAGGCCCAGGCGCGCTTGCACGCCAGCGAAGACCAAATGGGGGAATTAACCCAACGCATCGAAAAATCTATCCAAGAAACCGAAGAAGCGGTCGGCGGGCTGCATATGATTGTCGACCAGGCCGTGGAAAGCGCCAAGCGCGATGCCGAAGACGCCTTTCGGGTTTTGTCGCTCTTGTTGCTGGCCGAGCAGCAAGTCCGCGCGCGCAACCGTCAAACGGCCATCGCCACGCTCGAAGAAGCGCACAGCATCGACCCCAACAACCAGACCACCAATTACCTGCTGGGGTATTTGTACGTTGGGCGCAAAAACTTCGATACCGCCATCCGGCATTTGCAAATGGCCCTGGATGTTGACCCCAATTTCCCGCCTGCCCTGGCCGCGATGGGCTTGGCGCAACGGCGCATAGGCGACCGCGAAAAAGACGATATGCAGCAGCGCCAATATTACGCCAGCGCCGAGCTCAACCTGAGCAAAGCCCTAAGCGCCGATGCGAGCCTGATTGACGCCGACAACGAATCCTACTTTGGCACGCTAGGCGGGTTGTATCGTCGCCAGGGGCGCAACCAAGATGCGCTCAAAGCCTATGAAAGCGCGGTGCAGGTGACGCCCAATAACTCGTATCCGGTGGGTAATCTGGCGACCTTGTATAAAAAACTGGGCCACGAAGAGCAAGCCCAACACATGTACGAACGCGCGACCGAAATCGCGGAGGCCATTCTGGATGATAACCCCGGCGATACCTGGGCGCGGCTCGATCTGGCCCAAGCGCTGTTGGTGCGCGGCCAAAAACGCAAAGCCCTAGAGCAATATAAAAACGTTATCGGGCGCGTGAGTGAATCCAGCCCCTTAGAGGTTGCGCTGAATGGCCTGGAATTCCTGACGGATGCACCCACGCCGATTGATGGCCTGGGCGAGGCCAAGACACTTTTGCGCGCGGCCATCCCGGATGAAGACTTAAACGACGACATCCGCCCCACGCGGATTTAACCCGTATAGCGCGTTCGCTATGTTACTGGCTATCGACATCGGCAATACGAATTTGCACCTGGGCTTATGGCAAGCTGACGCCTGGCGTGTTACTTGGCGCGCGCGCACCGTGGTCGATAAGATGAGCGATGAATACGCCGTCTTGCTGCGGAATTTCTTGCGTGAAGCCGGGCTTGAATACGCGGATATGCAACACGTCATCATCGCGAGCGTCGTGCCGCGCCTGACGAGCGTCTTTCGCGAACTCACCGCGCGGCATATGAATGTGGATGCGCTGGTGGTGGATCATACGCTGGATTTGGGGATTCATCTCGCGGTCGAGTCGCCCGAGCAAGTCGGGCCGGATCGCATCGTGAATGCGGTGGCGGTCAAGGCGTTGTATGGCGGCGGCCCGGCAATTGTGGTGGATTTCGGCACGGCCACAACCTTCGACGTCATCGGCGCGGATGGGAGCTATATGGGCGGGGCCATCGCACCGGGGATTCGTATCGCGTTGGACGCGCTAACCAGCCGCACAGCGCGCTTATACACGGTCGATCTCTTGCCGCCGCCTTCGCCCATTGGCCGCAACACCTCCGAGGCGCTGCAAAGCGGGGTGTTCTTGGGCTATCTGAGCTTGGTCGAGGGCCTCATTGCGCGTTTGAAAGCTGCCTTGCCCAGCGCGCCCGCCGAGGTGCGCGTCATCGCTACGGGCGGCTTAGCGCCCTTGTTCAACGACCATAGCCCCGTGATTGATGAGGTCGCCGATTTGCTAACCCTGGACGGCTTGCGCGTCATCTGGGGCCAACAACGCAGGGCCTGAAAGCGCCCGCCCACCTGGCCGAGGGCGGCCTAGTCAATGTCGGCCAGGCGATAGCCCACGCCGCGCACATTGACAATTAAATCTGTCTTATCATCAGAGCTTTTGATCTTGCGGCGCAGATTGGAAATATGCGGGCGGATCACCTCGCGGGCTTCCACTTCATCCACCGTATAATTGCGCACCTCGCGCACGAGTTCGGAGCACGGCACCACCCGCCCCCGGTGCGCTGCGAGATATAGCAGTAAATCGAACTCCGTCGGCGTCAGGTCAACGGTGTGGCCATCCACAGAAATCTGATAGCGCCCAGGGTAGAGGGTCAAGGGGCCGAGTTCCATCGTGGTCATTGCCCCCAACGGACGCACTTCGCTGAGTTCGGGGCGCGTCTGCCGTTCTTCGACATCTTCCAGAGATAAGGTGGGGTTGGTTTCTTCAGTATCAGCCAATTCGGTCACGCTGTTCTGGATCATAGACAGCAAGCGACGGCGGCGGCGCATACTCTGGGCGCGTTCTACGCCACGCCCCACGCTCTCGCGGATGTCTTTATTGCTGCTAGGCTTTACCAGATAGTCATGCGCGCCCAGGCGCAAGCTTTCGACCGCCGTGCTCAGGCTCGCATACCCCGTCATCAGGGTCACGCTGGTATCGGGGTATTTCTCGCGCACATGCGACAGCAATTCCACGCCCGTCATGCCCGGCATACGAATGTCGGTCAAGACCACATCAAACTCTTTTTGATCCAGCAGTTCTAATGCTTCTTCGCCACTGGCCACAGCATCGACCTTATACCCGATCCGCTGGAGGGTTTTCGTCACAGAGTAGCGAATGGCGCCTTCGTCATCAACCACCAAAACCCGTGCAATGTCTTCCGTATTCCCTTGCATGGTGTGGCTACCCCTCAAGTACTCGTTGATTTAAGCTTAATTCTACATGAATCGGCGTTGCACTGTAAACACCAGCTTATGAAATTTATAAGTTTGCCTACCTACATAGCCAGGGCTTGATACAATACACCCAGGATACAACACAGTTTAGGTAACTCACATTTATGAACATTCGCAAAACACTTCAATACCTTCTCGGCGCGGTGTTGGTGCTGATGCCCTTGTGGCGTTTGGCTTCCATGCGCCCGGTGCTCAATGCCATCATCAGCACACTGGTGAAGCTGGTCAACACCGCGCGGCTGCAACAAGGCCCGCTGGATTATGTCATGATCGACCTGCCCGAAGAAATGCCCCCCTTCCCCGAACCCACCAACCCGATTCAGCAACGCTTGCTGGGTGAGCCGCCCCTCAGCCAGGTGGAGCTCGAACAGCTTTTCCGCCGCGTGGCGGACGACCCGCGCGTGACGGGCGTCATCCTACGCCTGATGGGCCTGCAAATGAGCCTGGCGGATTTACAAAACATCCGGGGCAGCATGGCGCGCTTGCGCAGCAAAGGCAAGCGGGTCATTTGCTATGCGCGCGGCTACGACACCGCCATGTATTACCTCGCCAGCGCGGCGGATGAGATCATCCTACAACCAGGCGGCGAACTGATGACGGTCGGCCTGGCGCGCAATATCACCTTCATGAAAGAAGCGCTCGGCGCGGTGGGCTTACAGGTGGATAGCATCGCCATTTCGCCCTACAAAAGCGCGGCGGATACGCTCACCGAGCAAACGCCCACCCCCGAAGTTGACGCCCAACTCAATTGGCTGCTAGATGACAATTACGAACAGATCATCCACGGCATTGCCGAAGGGCGCGGCATTTCGCCGGAAGCCGCGCGGGCGTTCATCGACAACGCGCCGTATACCGATCGCCAAGCGTTAGAGGCCGGGTATGTGGATGCGCTGAGCAACGAAGAAGACTTCCCCACCCGCTACGAGAGCGAGCATATCCGCGTGCGCCAACAGGCCGAGAATATTCTGCCCTTGCGCATTCCGCTACGGCCCGAGAAATACATCGGCGTGCTCTCGCTAGAAGGCGTCATTGTGGATGGCGAAAGCCAGCGCCCCCCGCGCGATGTCCCCGTGCCGCTGATGGGCGGCGCGCGTTTGGGTAGCGAGACTGTCGTGCGCCAGGTGCGGCACTTGATGAAGCAAGATGATATTGCCGCCGTGGTGCTGCATATCAACAGCCGGGGCGGCTCTGCGACGGCTTCCGAAGCGATGGCGGCGGCACTCGCCGAACTGGCCACCACCCGCCCGGTGATCGCCTACATGGGCGATGTCGCCGCGTCGGGCGGCTACTATATCGCCACGCCCGCGCATTGGATCATCGCCCAACCGGGCACCATCACGGGCTCGATTGGCGTCATTATGGCCAAGGTCATCGCCAGCGATATGCTCAAAAAGCTGAACTTTAACGCCGTGGACTATGTGCGCGGGGCTAACGCGCAAATCTTCAGCCCGCGCGCGCCCTTTAGCGACGAACAACGCGCCCGCGTGCGCGAGAGTATCGAGCGCATTTACGAACAATTCGTCGGGCGAGTGGCCCGCGCGCGCGGTATGTCGCCCGAAGGGGTGGATGAAGTCGGCGGCGGGCGCGTATGGACGGGCGCGCAAGCCTACGGGCATGGCCTCGTCGATGAACTGGGCGACTTGGATTGCGCCCTGCGCAAAGCCCGCGAGCTAGCGGGCCTGCCCGAAAAAACCCCCGCCTTTTTGATACGCGGCAAAGCCAAGCCCATCGCGCCCCAGGTGGCCGAACAGTTCAACCCGGCAGCGGGCCTGCACTACGCGCGCCGCAACGTCCAGACCTTGCTCAGCGGGCGCGCGCTATACTGGATGCCCTGGCAGATGGACTAAAGCATTGCTGGATACTGGATTAGCGAATAAAACGGCCCTCGTGACAGGGGCCAACCATGGCATCGGCGCGGCCATCGTGCGCGCGCTGGCCGGGCAGGGGATGCGCGTCTTTTTCACGTACTATCGCCCGCCCAGCGCGCATAGCCCCGAGCAACTCGCGGCGGCACGGGATGCCGGGGTGGGCGGCGAAGCCTTGATCGAAGCCCAACAACAGACCGACGGCGCCGACTTAGTGGCCGAATTGCGCGCTCAGGGGGCCGAGGTTGCCGCTGAGGAAGTCGATTTCGCGGCGGCGGAGGCCATCCCCGCGACGTTTACGCGCGCCGAAGCGGCTTTCGGCCCTGTAGATGTCTTGGTGTGTAACCATACCGTGGATAAGCTAGAGAGCTTCGACCCGGCCCTGACGGATAGCCCGCAAGGGGTCGTCCGTTTCATCTCCGCCGAGGGCATTGACCATCACTTTGCGGTTAATACGCGCGCTTATGCTTTGTTGATCGCAGAGTTTGCGCGGCGGCACGTCGCACGCGGCGCGGAGTGGGGGCGGGTGGTCGTCCTTAGCACGGATGGCGCCGCCGCGCATGCGTTTAACGTGAGCTACGCGGCTAGCAAACACGCCATCGAATCTTATGCACGCTCGGCGGCTTTGGAATTGGGCCAGTATGGCATTACCGTGAATATCGTGTCGCCAGGGCCAACCCAAACGGGGTACATCACGCCGGAGGAAGAAGCGCGCATCGTTGCGGAAACGCCCTTAGGCCGCCTGGGCACGCCGCAGGACATCGCCGCGAGCGTCCTTTGGTTAGCCAGCCCAAGCGCCGGATGGCTGACCGGGCAAACGATCCACACGGGGGGCGGGTGGGCCATCACCCATTGATTAATTGGTTAAGCGAACGTGACTTTCTTGCGGCGGGCTTCTAGGGCTTGAACTTCCTGGGCTAGCGTATCATCGATGTCGTGCAAGAAGTACAGCGCCTCATCCAGCGTATCGAGGGCCTTATAGCGCCCCTGTAGCGCCTGCGCGGCGACACTCCCCAGCCAGCGATGCACGCGCTGGTCGGTGATGTGCAGCGCATAGCCCAAGCGCGGATTCAGGAAAAAGCGGCGCGCCGCGCCCACAATACCGCTTAGATTGGTTGGATGCTCGCCCACTGCCAGCGTATCGAGGATGACATGCACGGGCGCTTCGCCATCGGCAGCGGTAATGCGCGCATCAAAATGAAAAAAACACGCTTCGAGCGTCCGCAGCGCAATGTCGCCGGAGAGATGCGCGATGAGCACATGATCGGGATAGTACCATTCCACGGAACCGGGCATCGTTGGCCTTTCGTTTAGTTGTCTGCCGGTTTCTATAAGCAGCAGTATAACAGCAGCACAGCACGTAACCCTAGACTAACAACCGTTCCACATAGACTGAGCGAGCCGTTATACTCGTACCAAAGCAGCACAGCACGTAACCCTAGACTAACAACCGTTCCAAGGGCAGGAGACAGGGTTTGGCACCGAGGCGAGACTCCCGATATAATAGAGATACTTTAATTGACACACAATTTCAGCCTCTCTTGCGATAGGCTCACAACATTCGACATTTGACACGACAACGAGCGGAGTACCGCATGGCGAAACTCACTAAATCACTGTTGCTGGATATGTACCACGACATGGTACTCATCCGGCGCTTCGAAGAAAAAAGTGCCGAACTCTATCAGCAAGGCAAAATCGGCGGCTTTTTGCATCTGTATATCGGGCAAGAAGCCACCGGTGTCGGCGCGATTCGCGCGCTGCGCGAAGAAGACCACGTGATCACTGCGTATCGTGACCACGGCGTCGCGTTGGCGCGTGGCCTGAGCGCCAAAGGATGCTTTGCCGAATTGCTGGGCAAGGCGACGGGTGTCTCTGGCGGGCGGGGTGGCAGTATGCACTTTGGCAGCCGGGAGCATAACTTCTGGGGTGGCTATGGCATCGTGGGCGGGCATTTGCCCCTGGCGACCGGCATCGCGCTGAAGGCCCGCTATAATGACGAAGATTTTGCCGTTTTGGCCCTGATGGGCGACGGCTCTACGAATATCGGCTATTTTCACGAATCGCTGAACATGAGCGCCGTCTGGAAGCTGCCCGTGCTATGGGCCGTGGAGAATAATCAGTATGGCATGGGCACGGCAGTCGAACGCGCCAGCGGCCAAACCGAACTGCACCGCCGGGCGGTGGCCTATGGCATGCAAGACTTCGGGCGCGTAGACGGTATGAACGTCATCGAAACCTACGAGCATATGCTCGATGCGCTGGACAAAGTGCGCAAAAACGGCCCCGGCCTCGTGGAGATCATGACTTATCGTTTCCAGGGGCATTCTATGGGCGACCCCGAGCGCTACCGCAGCAAAGACGAGATCGCGCAATATCAAGAGGGCGACCCCATCAAAATCTATCGCGATTATCTGATGACAGACAAGAACTTCAAGCAAGAAGAACTTGATGACATCGAGCTTGCCGTGCTCGACGAGATCAAAGAGGCCGTGCAGTTTGCCGAAGAAAGCCCCTTGCCCGAGCTCGACACGCTACAAGACCACATCTATGCCGAAGAATATGACCCGCAATATACCGAGCAAACGGAAGGCTAACCCATGGCGACCAAACAAAAAGACCGCATTCGGCTAACCATCCGCGAGGCGCTGAGCGAAGCCCTGCGCGAGGAAATGCTGCGCGACGACCGCGTGTTCATCATGGGTGAGGAAGTCGGCGTGTGGGGCGGTACGTATGCCGTGACGCGCGGCTTTTATGACGAATTTGGCGAGCGGCGCGTCCGGGATACGCCCATTTCGGAGATGGCCATCGTCGGCGCGGGGACAGGCGCGGCCATGGCAGGGTTGCGCCCCGTGGCCGAGCTCATGACCATCAATTTCGCGTTCCTGGCCCTGGATGCCATAATCAACCACGCCGCCAAAGTGCATTATATGTTCGGCGGGCAGTTTACCGTGCCGCTGGTCATCCGCACGACCACGGGCGGCGGGCGCCAACTCGGCGCGACGCACAGCCACGCCCCCGAACCGATCTTCGCGCATTTCCCCGGCTTGTATGTCATCACCCCCGCGACGCCCTACGACGCCAAAGGCTTGCTCAAAGCGGCCATCCGCAGCGATAACCCCGTGCTGTTTGTGGAACACGCCACGCTCTACCAAACGCGCGGCGATATGCCCATCCCCGAAGATGATGATTTCATCATTCCTTTGGGTGTCAGCGACCGCAAGCGCCACGGCGATGATGTTACGCTGGTGACCTTTAGCAAGGGGCTATATTGGTGCCTGGAAGCCGCCGAAAAACTGAGCAAAGAGGGCATCGAGGCCGATATAATCGACGTGCGCGCCTTGCGCCCGTTGGATTTGAGCTTGGCGCTAGAGAGCATCCGCAAGACCCACCGCGCGGTCGTCGTGGAGGAGTCCTTGCCGCTGTTCAGCTTCGGCAGTGAAGTAGCCGCCCAATTGCAAGAACACGCCTTCGATGACCTGGATGCGCCCGTGTTGCGTGTCAGCGCCGCCGATGTGCCGCTACCCTATAGCCGAGATTTAGAGCAACACGCGCTGCCCGACGCTGATAAGGTCGTGGCCGCCGTGAAGGAGATCATGTACTAATGGCTGATGTTGTCAACATGCCCAAACTGGGCTTCGATATGCAAGAAGGCACCTTCGCCGCCTGGACGAAAAACGTCGGCGACAAAATCGCTTCTGGCGATGTCATCGCGGAGGTGGAAACCGATAAAGCCACCGTCGAGGTCGAGACCTATCTGGATGGCACGCTGTTGCACGTGCTAGCCGAACCGGGCGACATCCTAGAAGTCGGCGCGCCGATTGCCATCGTGGGCGCGGAAGGCGAAGATTACCAGGGCTTGCTCGACCAAATCGCGGCGGGTGGTGGGGTGAGTGCCCCCGCTGAGGAACCCGTACAGGAAGAAGAAGCGCAACCCGCCGCCGAAAGTGCCGCTGGGGGAGCGCCCGCGCCCCGTTCCGAACCGCAGCGCCCCGCGCCCGCCGATAATGGTGGCCGTGTGAAGGCTAGCCCGGTCGCGCGGCGTATCGCCAGCGAAAAAGGCATCAATTTGCATTATGTCACGGGCTCCGGCCCTGGCGGGCGTATTGTCAAGCAAGACGTGGAAAGCTTCGACCCCGCCCAGATGCCCAGCGGCGCGGGCATGGCCGCGCCATCCGCCAACGGGGGCGGCTTAGGCCCTGCGCCGTCCTACAGCGTGCTGGATGTCCCCCACGAGACGATTGACCTGAGCAAGCTACGCAAAACCATCGCGTCACGCATGGTCAACAGCAAGCAGCATGTACCGCATTTTACCGTCACGACCGCCATGCGCATTGATGACCTGCTCGCGCTGCGCAAGCAACTCAACGACGGCGTTGATGATGAGCACAAGATCACGGTCAACGACCTGGTGGTGAAGGCTACCGCGCTGGCCCTGCGTGAATACCCGAACCTGAACACCCACTGGCACGGCGATAAGCTGATCCGCTACCAAGATATCAATATCGGCATTGCGGTCGCGCTGGAAGGGGGCGGGCTGATTAACGTCGTGGCCCGCAAAGCGGACTCCACCGCGCTGGGCACCATGGCGGCCAAAAACAAGAAGATGATCAAAGCCGCGCGTGATGGCAAAGTTCGGCCCGAGGACATCGAAGGCAGCACCTTTACGGTTAGCAACCTGGGGCCGTTCGGTGTGGAGCATTTCACCGCGATCATCAATCCGCCCGAAGCGGGCATTCTGGCCATCGGCGCTGGGCAAAAGACCCCGGTCGTGAACGCGGATGGCGAAATGAGCATCGCGACGATTATGAAGGTCACCATCAGCGTGGATCATCGCACCAGCGATGGCGCCGAAGGGGCCGAGTATTTGCAATATGTGAAAACGCTCATCGAAAACCCCATGCGCTTGTTGGTGTAAGGCGCAAGCTTCCATTTTTTTGATGAATGGAAGCCGACTTACTCGGAGTTACGCCTTACCCCACCCCAACCCCTCCCCGAATTAAGGGAGGGGCTATTGTGCACAGATGTGAGTTAGAGGGGGGTAAACAACAGTGTTTGAGGCGGTGCGTGTCCCACCCACTCTTTGATCAAATGCCCCACCCCCAAACGCTGTTGAGAATAAAAAAAAACGAATGCAAAGGCTCGCCCATGTTGGAAAAAAGTGGTTTTAACCTGCCCAATAAATTCGCGCGTATCCTCATCGACGCGATGCGCCAGGTGATGCACGAGGACGATTTCAACGCCCTGATGAGCGCCGCCGAGTTGCCCCAACTGGCCCGCCATACCTTGCCCGATAACCTGGAAAAAAGCTTCGCTTTCACCTATTTGTCGCGTATTCGGGCCGCGCATACGCAGGTCTTCGGGGCGGAGGAAGGCGACGAGTGCGCGCGTCTGGCTGGGCAAACAGCCTTTAAGGAAGGGTTACGCCATTTTGGCGACCTGGCCGGGGCCAGCGACCTAGCCCAACGCCCGATTCCTATGCAAGAAAAACTAGCGCTGGGCTTACCTGCCATGGGGCGGGTCATCACGGAGTTTTCCGACCAGCTAACGCGCGTGTATCCCTACGACGAAGAAACCTATATTTACACGCTCGAACGCTGCCCCATGTGTTGGGGGCTGCGCAGCGAGCGCCCAATCTGCCATATCAATCAGGGTTTGGTAGAGGAAGGGCTCAGTTGGGCCTCTGGCGGGCGGGCATGGCGTGTGGAGATGACCGCGTGTGTCGCGCAAGGGGATGACATGGGGCGCTTAACCGTCTACCGCACGCCCCTGGATGATTAACCGCTTCAGGCCAAACCACCCCGGCGATCATAATCGCGCAGTAGCGCGGCGGTGAAGGTGGCAGCTTTTAATGCCGCGTCTGGCGAATAGTCATCGTCGCTCGGCGGCATTCCCGAGGCACGGTCGTAGCCCTTTAGGCAGAGCGCAGACCCCCCATGGCGCCGAATGACCGCCGTTAAGTCGGTGGTATTCAATGCCCGGCCCATGATCCCAGCAGCGGGCAGTTGTGCCGCGACGCGCGTCGCCCAGGCGTGCATCTGCGCCGGCGGGCTATAGCGAATCGTGTCGCTGAGGCGATGCTCTGTGACCCAGGCGAGTTCCCCGCCGCCGACGTGATCTAGCACAACAAATGGCGCATCTTGTAACAACCCGGCATAGGCTTGCAAGAAGGCTTCCATCCCGGCCCCGGCAACGCTCCCTGCTCCGCTGAACACTAACCAGACTTCGGTTTGCTGCAAGGGCTGTGCGGCCAGGGCTTCGGCCAGGCTCACCAAAACGGCGAGTTCGGCGGCGTTGGCGGCGTTGTGCTGGGTTTCGCCCATGGCATCTAGCGCGGCGAGCACCCCCAGCCCCAAGGCAAAACAGGCCGTACCCACCCGCCAGGGATGGGTCGCCGTGTCGCGTTGATCATCCGTGGCCAGTAAACTCAGCAGGCCGCCACTCCAGGCGGTGACTTCCGCCGTCGCCAGCACATGTGGCACCCAGGCGCGCAGGTAGGGCCGATTGGCAAAGCGGCTGACCGTGGAATCCAGCGGGGCGGCGATGACAAGGCGTTGGTGGGTCGCGCGCGCGGGGTTGATGCGCAGCACGATATTCTCAGACGTTTCGTTACTAAGCACATCATCCCAGGGCGGACGCCCCCCTTGCAAAATATGGCGATATTGCCAGGCCAAGCCCAGGCTCAGCAAGCCGAGCAGCGCACGCGGCCCGCGCCCCACCACCAGCCCCGCGCCCAGGGCCGCCGTAATCAGCAGCAGATTGGGCAGCAAGCGCTTCGAAAGATGGTCACTCGTGCGGAAGCTCTGGCGCTGGGGGGTGTAACCTGCCGCGCGCAGGCGCTCGTCTACCCATGCGGCGGCGTGTTGTTCGGCAGGGGAGGCCGCCGGGCGCGGGCCGAGGGTGGTGCTCACGTCCGATAAAGTCGCGCGGAGCATTTCAGCATCAGGCCGCATGGTGGCTTATGCCTCCTCCAGATCATCGTCATCGGGCAGCATCACCTCGACGATCTCGCCATCTTCCGGGGCATCGTCGAGCGCATAGAGTTCATCTTCCTCGGTGCGCTCGACGCGCGCCACCGAAACCACATGATCCTTCTTGTCCAGATTCATCAGCTTTACGCCCATGGCTGTCCGGCTATAGCGGTTGATGTGTTCTACGCGCGTGCGTAAGGCGATGCCGTTCAGCGTAATGGCGGTGATGTCGTCGTCGTCATGGGTAATCAACGCGCCCACAATAGGCCCGGTGCGCTGGATGTCCGTGCCGATGGCCCGAATACCGACACCATAGCGCGATTGAACGCGGAACTCGCCCACGGGAACGCGCTTGCCGAAACCGCGTTCGGTGATGAGCAATAAATCGCTCTCGTCTACGCGATCGGCGGGGATGACATCCGCGCCGATGAGGCGATCATCGTCGGCCAGACGCATGGCATTCACCCCCGAGGCGGGGCGGCCCATCACGCGGACGGTGTCTTCTGCAAAGCGGATGGCTAGGCCCGCGTGCGAGACTAGAATAATGTCATCTTCCCCGCGCGAATGGCGCACCCAGCCGAGTTCGTCGTTTTCGTCTAGCCCCATGGCGATCAGGCCGGAGGGGCGCACGGTGGCAAATTCGCTGAAATGCACGCGCTTGATGCGCCCCAGGCGTGTGCAGAGCACAAAATAGCCTTCGGCATCATCAAAGCGGGGCACGGCTACCGTCGCGGTGACGCGCTCTAGCGGTTCGAGCGCGATGACGCTATTAATGGGGGTGCCGCGCCCGCTGCGGTCGTATTGCGGTAACTGATAGGTCGGCAGGCTATAGACCTTGCCCTGGTTGGTAAAAAACAGGATATAGTCGAGCGTGCCCGCCGCGAAAATATGCTCTACGACGTCTTCTTCGCGGGTGCTCATGCCCATCACGCCGCGCCCGCCGCGCCGCTGCGCGCGATAGATGCTGGCCGAAGTGCGTTTGATATACCCGCGCGCGCTGAGGCTCACCAGCACGGCTTCATCCTTGATGAGGTCAGTCTCGTCAAAGTCGGGGTCGATTTCTGGCGAATAGATCGTGCGCCGTTCGTCGCCATATTTCTCGACCAAGGTCGCCAAATCCGCGCGGATGAGATCGAGAACTTTGCTCCGCGAGGCCAGCAAATCTTCCAGATATTCGATCTGGGCGAGCACTTGGCGGTATTCATCCTCGATGCGCTGGCGTTCTAGGGCGGCCAGGCGCCGCAGTTGCATATCGAGGATGGCTTGGGCTTGTTCTTCGGTCAACGCGAAGCGATCCATCAGGCTGGTGCGCGCGACTTCGGCGCTGTCGGCGTTGCGAATGGTGCTGATGATGTCGTCCAGTTCGGCCAGGGCCTTCAGCAAGCCTTCTAGGATGTGCGCGCGGCGCCGGGCGCGGGCCAGGTCATATTCACTGCGCCGTCGGATGACGTTTTCGCGATGTTGGATGTAAATATGCAAGGCGCGCTTTAGGGGCAAGGTGCGCGGTTCGGCATCCACCAGCGCCAACATTTGCACGTAAAAGCCCGTTTGCAATTGGGTGTATTTGAACAGGCGATTGAGCACCAGATTTGGCTGGGCGTCTTTGCTCAGTTCGATGACAATGCGCAACCCGTCCCGGTCGGATTCATCGCGCAAATCGGTGATGCCCGTCAGGCGACCTTCGCGCACCAGGTCAGCGATACGTTCGAGCACGTTGGCTTTATTGATCTGGTAGGGAATTTCGCTGACGACAATGCGGAATCGATTCTCACGCATGGGTTCCAGGTTAGTTTTGGCCCGCATGATGATCCGCCCCCGGCCTGTGGCATACACCTCCCGGAGTTCCGTGCCGCCCATCAAAGCCCCGGTGGGAAAATCCGGCCCTTTGACGAAGACCAGCAGATCATCCACCGAAATATCATCCAGCGCGGCGTCGGGGTTGTCGCCTTCGTAATCCATCATGCAGCCGATAATGTAATCAATAGCGCCTGCCAACTCGCCCAAGTTATGCGGCGGGATGTTGGTGGCCATACCGACAGCAATGCCGCTGGTGCCATTCAGCAGCAGATTGGGCAACCGCCCCGGCAAGACGGTCGGTTCTTGCAGGCTGTCGTCAAAATTGGGCACAAAATCGACCGTTTCAGCGTCGATGTCGGTCAGTAATTCTTCGGCAATGTGGGCCATGCGGGCTTCGGTGTAACGCATGGCGGCGGGCGGGTCGCCATCCAAGCTGCCGAAGTTCCCCTGGCCATCGACCAGAGGATAGCGCATCGAAAAATCTTGGGCCAAACGCACCATCGCATCATACACGGAGGTGTCGCCGTGGGGGTGTAGCTTGCCGAGCACCTCGCCCACGATACGCGCGCTTTTACGGTAGGGTGTGCCAGGCCGGATGCCCATATCCCACATGGCGTACAGGATGCGCCGGTGTACAGGCTTCAGGCCATCACGAGCATCGGGCAAGGCGCGCGAGACAATCACACTCATGGCGTAATCCAGATACGCGCCGCGCATCTCCTCGTCGATCTTGACTTGCCTTACCATACCAATGCGGCTGTTATCCATGGAATTCTACTCAACTTAGTTGTGCGGATGTGGCGCGTGGTTGACCACGCGCGAACCAAGAAACGCCCGCTGCAAACGGGCGCGTCTTCTTTAATATTATACCGCTATGAACGGCGTTTTGCCATGCTAAACGAGGGCCTACTGGGTCATCAGACCCATATTATTAAATTGACCGGGCAGGCGATTACCCTAGCGCGCTCACGCCTGCACGATTAGCCCCCAGGGCCGCCCTGCGGACGACGCAGCCTAAGCCCCTGCCCCCCTTAAAGCGGATAGATAGCCCGGATGGCCCTTGTCAGTTCTGGTCTTTTTCTTTACAACCACATAAACAGAGAAGGACAACCCACATCTATGGAAATTATCATTATCTTCAGTCTGGTAATCTTAAATGGCTTATTTGCGATGTCGGAGATTGCCATCGTATCCGCCAGCCGGAATCGCCTGCGCCACCAAGCCGAGCAAGGCTCTGGCAGTGCGCAAAAGGCGCTCTCGCTGTCGGATAACCCCAATCGCTTTCTCTCCGCCGTGCAAATCGGGATTTCGTTGGTGGGCGTGCTGGCGGGTGCCTTCGGTGGCGCGACGATCGCCAACGACCTGGCCGAGCCGATCAGCACGGTTGAGCCGCTCGAACCCTATGCCGAGCAGATCGCATTTGTGGCCGTCGTGCTCTTTACGACCTATCTTTCGCTAATATTTGGCGAGTTGGTGCCCAAGCGCCTGGCCCTGACCTACACGGAAGAAATCGCCAAGCGCGTCGCCGGGCCGATGTCTACAATCGCGCGCTTGTCGTCCCCCATTATCGCCGTGCTCAGCTTTTCCACCAATTCGATCTTGCGCGTGCTGAACGTGCCCCAAAACCCCGAAGAAGACGTAGATGATGCCGATGTTATCGCGATGGTGCGCCACGGCCCCGCGTTTGTCTTCGCCGAGCAGATGATGATCGAGGGCGTGCTAACCCTGGACGACAAACCCGTTGCCGCCTTGATGACCCCCCGCCCCGAGATTGTCTACCTGGCCGCCGATGCAACGCCCGAAGACATTTTGCGCACCTTCAGCGAACAACCCCACGATTATTATCCTGTGTTCGGGGCGGGCATTGATGATGTGCAGGGGGTCATCCGTATGCGTGAATGGCTGCTAGGTTACGTGAAAAACGAGCCGCCGCCCCTGGATGACCTGCTACATCAGCCCCTTTACATCCCAGAAACGCTGGACATCACGCGCGCGTTAGAGCGCATGTATACAGCGACGGTGCCCATGGCGCTAATCGTCGGCGAGCATGGCGGCGTGGATGGTATGCTCACGTTGGGCGATATTTCCAACCTGATCATCGGGCGCGACGACCCCGCCGACCCCGACATCGTGCAGCGCGAGGATGGGTCTTGGCTGTTGGATGGCCGGGTGGCGCTTGACCGCCTGGCGCGCACGCTGGAAGGTTTTCGGGTGCCTGGCGAAGAAGCAGGCGACTATGCTACGCTCTCTGGCTTTGTGATGAAACGCCTGGGCGAAGTGCCGACCGTCGCGGATACGTTCACGTTTAGCAACTGGCAGTTCGAAGTGGTGGACATGGACGGCCAACGCATTGACAAAGTGCTCGTCTCGCCAGATGACCACGAAGCGGCCTAATGCGCCTCACGAGATGGCTTTGCGCAGGGCCTCGGCGGCAGGCTCAACGACGCCACCATGCCCCACCGCGATACGCGCGGGCTTTAGATCGGCCAACTGGCGCGCGGATGCCAAAGCGGTGGGCTTGTGCCAAGTCGCGAACATCAGAACGGGGAACAAAGGATTAAATTTACCTGAGACGGTCAGCCCGCCGATACTAGAAAAGGCATCCCCCGCGATGAGCGTTTGGTCGCGCGTGTCGAATAGGGCAATCTGGCCGGGGGTGTGGCCAGGGGCGGGCACCACGCGCAACGAGCCGACCATGTCACCGTCGTTCAGCAGGTGGGTCGGGGGCGTCTGCACGATGGGGTAACCGCCGCGCAATTTGGCCTGGGGTTCGTCAGCATCCAGCGAATGGTCACCGCTCATCAGGCGCGCGGTGCGCGCGGAACACAAAATATCGGTCTCCATCAGGCGCGGGCGGAGTTCTTCCAACGAGCCGACATGGTCGATATGCGCATGGGTCAGCACAATCCGGCGGATGGGCGTTTGCCCGGCAGCTTCCAGAATAGCTTCGGCGCTATTGGCGACCGCCGTATCGACCAGCGTATAGCCGTCGTCTTCGTGCACCAAATAGCAATTGATCATCATATATTTGGTGAGTTGGGTCAGGTGGGGCGTAATCTGTTTAACGCGCATGTAGTCCTCCTATGGGTTATGCTATGGGGTGGTTATGTAGCTATCTTAAGCCTAACAGATTGCCCGATGGGCTGCGAGGTTTCTCTGGCATAGCACAGGGCTGGTTATACCCTGAAAGCCCCAGCGGATAAATGGAGGTGGCGGGAGTCGAACCCGCGTCTAGAGTGCGCCGTCGCGGCTGGTTTTCACGTTTTGCAATGCGCCTTCGCGCTACTGACCAGCCAGCACACCCCATCGATACCACATCACCCCCGTTAACTTGATGCGGTGTTACGCACTTATCTTACACGGATGCCAGTTTGCGCTAAGCACTCTATTCCAGGTCTAGGTCATCCCCTGGGGCCACGAACAAATCGTTAATGGAGCCCCGATCTTCGCGCAAGCGTCCGCGTTTGTCGCGCACCTGGCGTCCGGCGGCCTTCAGCGCACCCTTGAGGGCCTGGTAAGCGTTGGGCTCTTTTTCGGTCGCCACGATATTATCGGGGCGGACATCCAGCTTGACGGTCGCTTCGTAGATATAATTGGTTTCGCGGCCTTCGGCGGGTAGCTTAATATCGATATTCGCGGCGGTGATGTCGGTGTGCCCCTTGGCCAGATTGCGTAGTTCTTTTTCGGCATAATCGTATAAATCGGCTTTTTGGGCGTCGGTTTGCATCCCTTCGGCGCGGAATTCTACAGGAAAATCACGATATTCAGGCATGGGTCTGTCCTTCCGTTTATTTTTCGGGCGGGGCGGTATGCTGCCCTCATGATACACAGCCCATCCGCATTAGCGCATCGGGCAGGTGAGGCATTTAAGATGGCCCGTTTGACCCAGGCAAGAGCCACCCACCGAAGAAGAACAACGCGCGCGTTGGCGCCTATAATGACCCTATGGAAGCAATAACAGACTTTTTCTCGGATTTAAGCCCGATTTTGCAAGCGTTGCTCGCTACGCTCTTTACCTGGGGCGTCACGGCGCTGGGCGCGGCGACCGTGTTTTTAGTGCGCGGCTTCAACCAAAAATTGCTCGATGTGATGCTAGGCTTCGCGGCAGGCGTGATGATCGCTGCGAGCTTTTGGTCGTTGCTGGCCCCCGCCATCGAGGCCGCCGAACTGACCAGCCCCTTCCCTAACTGGATTCCCGCCGCGATTGGCTTCATGCTGGGTGGGCTGGCCTTGCGCGGGATTGACATGGTCTTGCCGCATCTGCACCCCCCTGGCGACGACCCAGACAAGACCGAAGGCTTCAAAACCACCTGGGAACGCTCGGTGTTGCTGGTTCTGGCGATTACGTTACACAACATCCCAGAAGGGTTGGCTGTGGGCGTCACGTTTGGCGCGGCGGCCCAGGGCCTAGAAGGTGCCTCGGAGGCGGCAGCGGTCGCGCTAGCGATTGGCATCGGGCTCCAGAATTTTCCCGAAGGCATCGCAGTCGCCATGCCCCTGCGCCGCGAGCGCTTCTCCAAGCGCAAGAGCTTCATCTATGGCCAGTTTTCCGGGATGGTGGAGCCCCTAGCGGGCGTGCTCGGCGCGGCGGCGGTGCTCGTGGCGCGGCCTTTGTTGCCCTATGCGTTGGCCTTCGCAGCGGGCGCGATGATTTTCGTGGTGGTCGAAGAAGTCATCCCGGCCTCGCACGAAAACGGCAACGGCGACCTGGCCACCATGGGCGTGCTCATCGGCTTTACGGTGATGATGTCGTTAGATGTCGCGCTAGGGTAAACCCCCAATCAACGCCAAACCGCTTGGTTAAGCCCGAATTAGGCGCGACCGGGCGTGGCTATGTGTGGCACTTGCCCTTCTTTACTCTTATAATGGCGGTATAGGATATGAGGGTAGTGGTTTATGGCAGACGATTTTTCTCCCCAGCAACTTGCAAAAATGTCCACCCAAGAGTTGCTGAGTCTATCCAACCAGATGAAAGAGCGCATCCGCAACGCAGACTGGCAGCGCGTGGTGGCGGATTTGCAAAATAGTGGCCATATCCACACCTTTCATGATAGTGCCCCGCCCCTGCTGCAACGCTTCTTGAAGCTGGAAATTGACCTAGACGCCGAGCTAGAACGGCAATCGCTCAACGCGCCGCTGATGTCGTCCATAGCCCTAGACCCCAAACGCCCACGCGGCGAACGGCGCCAGGTGGCCACCCTCACCAGCCAGGATGGCGGGGCGCAAATGCAGTTCGAAGTCTACCCCACGTATAACACCACGCTCGTTGCCTTCACCATCAAAAATATGCTCACCATGCGCTTTAATCTGGCGGAAGTCAACCTGGATGAACGTGCGATCTTTTTGGAACTCATGCGCCGCGAAGAAGGCATGACCATCCTCTGGACGCCCGAACGCTGGGAGCAAGATTATTTGATCTTTACTCGGCGCCAGTTATTCACCCGCGTATATGCCTTTTCGCCACACTTCGAAGCCAAAGCGCGCCTGACCAGCGAAAGCACCGGGGCGCTCGTCGATTGGCTCGAGCGGAGTTGGTTCCCGCGCTCTAAAGAACGGCGTCGTAAGCGCAATACCCAGCAAATGCTGGCCATGGTGCCGGAGGATAAACTAGGCCTACCCGATGTAGAAGCCACTTTGCTACATGGTCCTTCGTCAGAAGATGAACCCTTGCTGCATGTCATTAAAATTCTCAACGAGATGGCCATGTTGCCCCCGGAGCAGCGCGATACCCTGCGCCAGCGCGTTAGCGAAGAAGACAAAATATTGGTAAATCGTATCTACCGCGTGTTAGACCAGCACAACGACGACAAAAATAATCTGCTACGCATGGAGCTTGAACCGCAGATCGAAGCCCTGGATCGTGTTTGGGCTAAGATTCAAGTCTTGCGTAACCCCACCAAAGCCCAGCCGCCTGCTCCATCTACGTCTAACAAGGCTGATCCAACAGGCGCCCCCGCGCAAGCCCACGCGCGCGATACAGACCTCACCCCCCCCGCCGCCCTATCTGATGCCCAGGCGAACAAAACAGCCGACGCCGAAACCGCGTCAGATGATGTAAATGAAGAAACGCCAGAGGAACAAGCCACCGAAGACAGCAACCTGACCTGGTGATGTGCGCGGCTCATGCGGTATTTCTGTGTTCCGTGCTTAGCGCCCCGTCTCGGCTCGCCATTTATCGCGGTTAGCCGCCCGGGCCAACTTTCCGCTACTGGTTTTAATGAGCCAACCACGCGGCACCACATGCACATAATGCGCGCTGACGGGGCTACCCTCCGCAATTTTGCCCCGAATCGCCGTGGCGACCGCGCGCCGCGCATCATCATCGACCGCATCGGCTTCGGCCACGATTC
>DAOTVD010000383.1:0-19679 GCA_034437075.1 Anaerolineae bacterium | reverse complement strand
GGTGTGGCCCTGAATAAACTGGCCACGCTCTATATGGATGATCGACGCTACCGCGAGGCCATCAGCGCGCTGTCGCAAGCGGTCGCGTTATTCGGGCGCCTGGGGCGGCGCGATCTGCAAGGGCGTAGTTTGGGGAACATGGGCACAGCCTTAGGATATTTGGGGCGCTGGCGCGAGGCCGGGCAACGCCATGCCGCCGCTTTGCGCATTGCACGCGATATTGGCGATAGCGAAGAAGAACGCTTCCAACTCCAAAACCTGGCATATGTAGCCGAGGCTGAGGGTTACATGGGCTGGGCTGTCCATTATAATCGTCAGGCGCTGTATCTGGCTTGGCGCGAAGGCGACACCTACACCAGCGCGGATATTGCCCTGGAGTTAGCGCGGATGCTCTTGCAATCCCCCGATCAACTGGCCCAGGCCGAAGCCTTGCTGGCTATGGCAGTGGCTTATCATCCCTCGGCAGAGAGTGAGCGCCTGCTCAAAGACACGCGCACGCGCCTGACCAGCCGCCGCCGGGCCAACCAACCGCTGGTTGCGCACGAACCGGATATTTTCGCTTATGCCAGTGCAGCTTACCCGCATGATGAATTGGGAACAACCAACTAAGCGTTACTAAGGAGAATTATGGACGCCATTCACTTGTCGATGGTATTGCCTGTATATAACGAGGCTGAGAATATCCGCACTGTGCATAACGAACTGCAAACCGTCTTGCAGGGCTTGGGCTTGGCCTATGAGATTATCTATGTCGATGATGGCAGCCGCGATGGTAGCGCCGACGTGTTACGCACGATTGCCGAGGAAACGCCGCGTGTGCGGGTGGTGCTCTTGCGCCGTAATTTTGGCCAGACCGCCGCGATTCAAGCTGGGATTGACCAAGCACGCGGGACGCTCATCTGCTTGATGGACGCTGATTATCAAAACGACCCCGCCGAAATCCCGCGCATGTATGCGCGTATGAATGAAGGGTTTGATCTCGTGAGCGGCTGGCGCAAAAATCGGCAGGACCGTACCGTGCGGCGTATTCCGTCTATCATCGCCAATCGGCTGATCTCGGTGGTCACGGGGGTGCATTTACACGATTATGGCTGCACGCTGAAGATGTATCGCCATGAAGTGCTCGACCACGTGCGCCTGTATGGCGAAATGCATCGCTTTATCCCTGTTTTGGCTTACGCGGCGGGCGCACGCATAGATGAAATGGTGGTGAACCATCGCGCGCGTTTGCACGGTAGCAGCAAATACACCCTCTGGCGCACCATTAAAGTCGTGCTTGACCTTATGACCGTGACGTTCCTGACGAAATACAACACGCGGCCTATGTATATTTTTGGCGGATTTGGTTTCTTGTTTAATGTCGCGGGCCTGGTAGCATTGATCATTGCTCTGCTCTATGCGGTGTTGGTCAGCGGGCCCGTGTGGGCGGTGCCAGTGGGGTTAAGCGTCCTGAGCATTACGCTGATGGCGCTGGGCTTGCAAAATGTGCTGCTGGGCCTGCTGATTGAAATGCTGATGCGTACGTATTATGAAGCGCAGGGCAAAGGGCCGTATGCCGTTCGCGAAGTACTACATTCTAATGAGGTTGCCGCGCCACTTTCGGCCTAACCTCACCTTCAATTGAGGTCGTCTATCACTGGTCGGGCGATATGCTCCCCGGCACAATGAGCGTAGCAAACAGGCGTATTATCTGCTGTACGCGCTTTCAAAAAGGATAGTTCAACGGCTATGCTAAACTGGCATAAACCATCGATCTCGAAAGAGGAGGCCGCCGCAAAAATTGCCTCTGGCCACCGGGTTTTTCTGACGGGCAATTGCTCAACCCCGCAACAATTTATCGAAGCGTTGTGTGCGCGTTATGCCGAACTGCAAGACGTGGAAATTGTGCAGGTGCTCAGCCTGGGCAAATCTATCTGCGTCACGCCAGAAATCGCGCCGCATATTCGCATCAATAGCTTGTTTATCGACCACAACGTGCGCGGGGCAGTCAATGCGGGCGTTGCCGACTTTACGCCAATCTTTTTGTCGCAAATTCCGCAACTGTTCCGCAACAAACGGCTTCCGTTAGATGCAGCGGTCATTCACGTCAGCCCGCCAGATGAGCACGGCTATTGCTCTTATGGGGTCGAGGTTGGGGTGACCAAAAGCGCTGCCGAAAGCGCGGAACTCGTCATTGCGGAAGTCAACCCGCATATGCCGCGCACGCTGGGCGATAGCTTCATCCACATGAGCCAGATCGACTACATCATTGACGCAGAATACCCCCTGCCCGAAGTCCTACCCGCGCCCCCGTCTACCCAACAAGAAC
The DNA here is from genome assembly GCA_034437075.1 of Anaerolineae bacterium. Lineage (GTDB taxonomy): Bacteria > Chloroflexota > Anaerolineae > Aggregatilineales > J027 > DAOTVD01. Next base: position 17,371 of record DAOTVD010000383.1, on the reverse strand, counting down.
ATATCGCGGGGCATATTGCCGCCGAGATACCGGACGGCGCCACCTTGCAAACGGGGATTGGTGGCATACCGGACGCCGTGCTACGGCATTTTCAGGGGCATCAACATTTGGGCATTCATACCGAATTGTTCTCGGATGGCGTCATGGAGATGATCAAGGCGGGGGTTATCACCAACCAGGCGAAAACGATCCATCCGGGCAAAGTTGTGGCGGGGTTCGTGCTAGGCACCCAAGCGTTGTACGATTTTATCAACGACAATCCACATTTCGAATTTCACCCCACCGAATACGTCAATGATCCGTTTATTATCGCCAAGAACGAGCGCATGATCTCGATCAATTCGGCCATTGAGGTGGACCTCACCGGGCAGGTCTGCGCAGATAGCATCGGCCATCGCTTTTATTCGGGGGTTGGCGGCCAGTTAGACTTCGTGCGCGGGGCCATTCGTAGCAAGGGCGGCAAAGCCATCATCGCATTACCATCCACGGCCAAAGATGGCCAGGTCAGCCGCATCGTCGCGCAACTAAAACACGGGGCCGGGGTCACGACCTCGCGCAATGATGTGCAGTATATCGCCACCGAATACGGCATTGTGAACTTATTTGGGCGTTCGATTGCGCAGCGCGTGAGCGCGTTGGTAGAAATCGCGCATCCGGCCTTTCGCGAGGAACTGCTCGCCCAGGCGCACGCGCTGTATAACGTGGGGCGTGTGTATAAGCCGCAATCCAGTGACATTTGACCACGCAAGTCCTGCTGAACTTCCGATGATATATTTCGTGAATTGGGTCACAATAAAGGCTAAAGGATAAGCCTTTTTTTGTTAATTTTCATCAAACCTCATAACTCATAACGTGACGGTTAAGCCCGTTGCGACACTACAGGAGGACAATTCTGTTATGAGTGATCGCGTTTATAAAGCGCTGGATGGCAACGAAGCCGTTGCTAAAGTGGCGTATCAACTCAATGAAGTCATCTCCATCTACCCCATCACGCCAGCTTCCCCTATGGGAGAATGGGCGGATGCTTGGGCCAGCGACCAAGAGCCCAATTTGTGGGGCACAGTGCCCCTGGTTGTAGAGATGCAAAGCGAAGCGGGGGCCGCAGGCGTCGTCCATGGCGCGTTGCAAGCTGGGTCTTTGACCACTACCTTCACCGCCTCGCAAGGCTTATTGTTGATGCTGCCGAATATGTACAAGATCGCTGGCGAACTCACGCCCACCGTATTTCATATCGCGGCGCGTTCGTTGGCTGCTCAAGGGTTGTCAATTTTTGGCGACCATAGTGATGTTATGTCGGCCCGAGGCACCGGCTGGGCGATGATCGCCGCCAACTCGGTACAAGAAGCGCATGACTTCACCCTCATCTCGACGGCGGCATCGCTTAGCACGCGCCTGCCGTTCTTGCATTTCTTTGATGGCTTCCGCACCTCGCATGAAGTGTCTAAAATCGATGTGCTCAGCCAAGAAACACTACGCGCGATGATTGACGACCAACAGGTCAGCCAGCACCGCGCACGCGCCATGACGCCGGATAATCCGATTATTCGCGGCACAGCGCAGAACCCCGATGTTTACTTCCAAGCACGCGAAACGGTTAATCGCTACTACATGGAATGCCCGGTCACCGTGCAAGACTTGATGGATCAATTCGCGGACTTAACCGGTCGCCAATATTACATTTACGAATATTATGGCGCGCCGGATGCCGAATACGTCTTGGTACTGATGGGCTCGGGAGCCGAAACCGTCCATGAGACGGTCGATTACTTGACCGCGCAGGGCGAAAAGGTCGGTGTGGTGAAAGTCCGGCTCTATCGTCCATTCGATATCAAGCGTTTTATGGAGTCCTTGCCCGCGACCACCCGCGCTATTGGTGTGCTTGATCGCACCAAGGAGCCCGGCGCCGGAGCAGAACCGCTCCATTTGGATGTGCTGCAAGCGCTTTACGAGGGGCTGAACAAAGGTTTTGGTGCCTTAGATAGCATGCCAGTCGTGGTTGGCGGGCGCTATGGCTTGTCGTCCAAAGAATTTACACCTGCGATGATCCGCGCAGTGTATGAGAATTTGGCCCAGGACACGCCCAAAGATCACTTCACTATCGGTATCACCGACGATGTGACCCAAACCAGCCTGGAATACGACCCGAGCTTCTCGATTGAGCCGGATAGCGTGGTACGCGGCATCTTTTATGGCCTGGGTTCCGACGGCACGGTGGGCGCGAACAAAAACTCGATCAAGATCATTGGCGAAAACACCAACAACTATGCCCAGGGCTATTTCGTCTACGACTCGAAGAAAGCCGGTTCGGTTACGGTGTCGCATCTGCGCTTCGGCCCAGAACCCATCCGCTCGACCTATTTGGTCAGCCAAGCGAATTTCCTAGCGTGTCATCAGCCCGTCTTTTTACAAACGCTGGATATGATGGGCGAAATCGTCCCTGGCGGAACATTCTTGCTGAACACAACCGCCGGGCCGGATGATGTGTGGGATATCTTGCCGCGCAATGTGCAAGCCGCCATCATCGAAAAAGACCTGAAATTCTACGTCATCAATGCCTATGAAGTGGCACGCAACGCCGGCATGGGCGGGCGGATCAACACAGTTATGCAAACCTGCTTCTTTGCGATTTCGGGCATTTTGCCGCGCGAAGACGCTATCGCCGAAATCAAGGAATCGATCCGGCAAACGTACGGCAAAAAAGGCGATACCATCGTCCAGAAGAATTTAGACGCGGTGGACGCCACGCTGGATAACCTGTATGAAGTCCAGGTGCCGCAAGAAGTCACCAGCGACGCCGACCTACGGCCCCCGGTACCCGCCGACGCGCCGCCTTTCGTGCGCGATGTGCTGGGCACGATGATCGCCCGCAAAGGCGACCTCTTGCCCGTTAGCGTTTTGCCCATCGACGGTACATACCCGGTGGGAACAACCAAATACGAAAAACGCAATCTGGCGCATGAAATCCCCGTTTGGGACCCCGATGTGTGTATCCAATGTGGTAAGTGCGCGTTTGTGTGCCCCCATGCGGTGATCCGCATTAAAGCCTACGAGCCCGAAGTTCTGGCCAGTGCGCCGGAAGGCTTCAAGGCAGCCGATGCCCGCGAAAAAGACTGGCGTCACCTGAAGTATACGGTTCAGGTATCGCCAGAAGACTGCACCGCTTGCGGTATCTGCGTAGAAATTTGCCCCGCGAAGAACAAATCGGCGGTGGGGTACAAAGCCATCAATATGGAACCCCAAGAACCGATTGTTGAAGAAGAAATCGCTAATTGGAATTTCTTCCTGGATATTCCAGAGATGGATCGGCGCGAGATCAAGCTGTCTACTATTCGTCAGCAACAAGTTCAAGAACCACTCTTTGAGTTCTCTGGCGCGTGTGCGGGCTGTGGCGAGACACCATATGTCAAACTGATGACCCAACTTTTTGGCGATCGTATGCTCATTGCCAACGCCACTGGTTGTTCATCCATCTATGGCGGTAACTTGCCCACCACGCCGTATTCGACCAATAAGGACGGACGCGGCCCGACGTGGTCGAACTCCTTGTTTGAAGACAATGCCGAATTCGGCTTGGGTATGCGCCTGTCCGTTGATAAACAAAAAGAACAGGCCACCGAGCTATTGCAAGGCTTGGCCAGCGAGCTTGACGAAACGCTCGTGCAAGCTTTGCTTGATAACCCTCAGAAAGACGAAGCGGACATCTTCGAACAACGCGCAAATGTGGCTATCCTGAAAGAGGCGCTCGCCAAACTGGGTACAACCCGTGCGCAGTATCTGCTGGAACTAGCCGACAATCTGGTTAAACGCAGCGTATGGATTTTGGGTGGCGATGGTTGGGCCTACGACATTGGCTTCGGCGGTGTCGATCATGTGCTGGCCAGTGGTTACAACGTTAACTTGCTGGTGCTAGATACAGAAGTTTACTCGAACACGGGTGGCCAGGCTTCTAAAGCCACGCCGTTGGCAGCGGTGGCCAAGTTTGCGGCTGGTGGTAAGCCGGTTGGCAAGAAAGACCTCGGCCTGATGGCTATGTCCTACGGCAGTGCCTACATCGCGAGTGTGGCTATGGGGGCTAAAGACGAACACACCTTACGTGCCTTCATCGAAGCCGAAGCCTACGATGGCCCCTCGCTCATCATCGCCTATAGCCATTGCGTTGCGCATGGTATCAATATGACGACAGCCATGGAAGATCAAAAAGCGGCGGTGAACTCCGGCCAATGGCTGCTTTATCGCTACCATCCTGAGCGTGCCGCGCAAGGCCAGAATCCGCTAATGTTGGACTCTCGTAAGCCTAAGCTTCCTATCGATCAATACATGAAGATGGAAAACCGCTTCAAGATGCTGGCCAAGAGCCGCCCCCAAGCGGCCAAGGAACTAGCGCAACTGGCCCAGCAAGAAATCAACGAGCGGTGGGCCTTCTACGAGCAACTGGCCCAGCCCTGGCCAACACCCGAAAGCTAAGGAGACGATGAGCATGGATTTAAGTACGACGTACCTGGGGATGAATCTGAGGACACCGTTGGTGGCCTCGGCCTCTCCCCTGTCTCATGAGGTAAGTTCCGTGCGCCGGATGGAAGACGCGGGCGCCTCCGCCGTGGTGTTGTACTCACTCTTTGAGGAACAACTCAAGCAAGAGCAAGAGGAAATCCACCACCATCTGACTTACGGCATCGAAAGCTTTGCCGAAGCGATCACCTACTTCCCGGAGCCAGATGAACTGCACGTGACCTCCGCGCACTATCTAGAGCATATCCAGGCCGTGAAGGCAGCGGTAGATATTCCCATTATCGCCAGCTTGAACGGCACCTCATTAGGCGGTTGGACGGGCTTCGCGAAGGAAATCGAAGCCGCCGGGGCCGATGCGCTTGAACTCAATATTTACTACATCCCAACCGATATAAATCTGCCTAGTGCGGAAGTCGAGCAGGCTTATATCGACATTGTGAAAGCTGTGCGTGAGGCCGTAAAGCTGCCGCTAGCGGTCAAGCTGGGCCCATTCTTCAGCAATATGTCTTATATGGCCAAGCAGCTTGAACAAGCTGGCGCCGACTCACTGGTGTTGTTCAACCGCTTCTACCAACCGGACATCGACCTGGAAGAACTCGAAGTCCGCTCGAACGTTTTGCTAAGCACCGAGCAATCGCTACGCTTGCCCATGCGCTGGATTGCCATGCTATATGGCCGGGTGGCGGTTGATTTCGCGGCGACAAGCGGCATTCATATGGGCACCGACGCCATCAAAATGCTGATGGTCGGCGCGAATGTCACCATGATGGCCTCGGCACTGTTACGCTATGGCGTCGAGCGCTTCCAAACAGTGGAAAGCCAAATGCTGACCTGGATGCAAGAACACGAGTATGAATCCGTGAAGCAAATGCAGGGCAGCATGAGCCAGATGAAGAGCGGCGCATCATCTCAGTTTGAGCGGGCGCAGTATATCGACGCGGTAAGCACCATCCCGCCCGATTATATCCTACGCTAAGCCTAGCAGTACCCGTCAGCGCCTAAACCCTGAATAGTTTTGGGCGCTGACCCTTTTCTGATCTGACAAGGGTATACATTCCCCACCACGCGCGTTATACTTGCCTCGTGTCTGTTTGGATCATCGAAGCAAGGTATATGTTGCAATTTGTCCCCTTAGTGGTCATCGGTTTTCTGGTCGCTTATGGATTTACGCCCGTGACACGCCAAATCGCCTTGCGCTGGAACGTGGTTGACCAACCCAATCATCGCAAAATCCATGTCGAACCGATGCCCATGTTAGGTGGGTTGGCCATTTTGGTGGCGTTTTTATTCGCAACCTTGGCCGTCTTTGCCCTCGCCACCAGCGTCTTTCAAGTTGAAGAATTCTTCATCGAGTTTATCGGGGTGGTCATCGGGTGTGTTTGGCTAGCAGGGGTTGGGCTGTGGGATGATCGCTATGGGATGCGTCCACTCGTCAAGCTTGGCGCTCAAATGTGCGCGGGTTTGCTGATGATTGGGGTTGGCATTCAGATTCAAATCTTTAATTTACCACTTTTGGATTATGCGCTGACCTTGTTCTGGATGGTGGGCATCATTAACGCCATCAATTTTATGGATAATATGGATGGCCTAGCCGCTGGCGTCTCTGCGATTGCAGCCGGTACGTTCTTTATATTGGCTGCCAGCCAAGAGTTGATCTTGGTCGCTAGCTTGTCGGGGGCATTATGCGGCGCGACGCTCGGTTTTCTGCGCTATAACTTTAACCCCGCCTCGACCTTCATGGGCGATACAGGCAGCTTAGTGCTGGGATTCTTGCTCGCCATGCTCGGGATTAAGTTGCAGTTCCCCGCGCAGACCATCCAGGTCACCTGGATTATTCCGGTGTTGGTGCTATTTGTGCCCATTTTTGATACGTCGCTGGTCACATTTACGCGCCTAAGAGAAGGGCGTTCGCCATTTCTAGGCGGGAAAGACCATGTTTCCCATCGGCTTGTGCGCGCTGGGCTCAGCCAGCCGCGCGCAGTGCTCACTTTGTATAGCGTTGCGGCGCTGTGCGGTGTGTTGGCCATTTATCTGAGCCAGGCAACCCCGGCGGAAGCATTGGTGCTGATGTTTGTTTTTGGGTCAGTAGCGCTCACGGCGTTCGGCTGGCTGGAATACGCTTACACGAGGTTTTCATGAGCAAGTATATGGTTACGGGGGGCGCAGGCTTCATTGGTTCTCATTTAGTGGAGCATTTGCTCCATGAGGGCCACGAAGTGATCGTCATTGATAATTTAAGTACAGGCCATCGGCACAATTTGCAACACATTATTAAAGATGTCGCGTTATACGAAGTTGATATTCGTGATGCCGAGGGCTTGAGCACGCATATGCAAGGCGTGGATTATGTGTTTCATCAAGCCGCCTTTCCCTCTGTGCCGCGCTCGGTGGCCAACCCACTAGAAAGCCACGATGTCAACGTCACGGGCACGGTGAATGTGCTGTTAGCTGCGCGTGATGCGGGTGTCCAGCGGGTGGTATTTGCCGGTTCGTCCTCTGCTTATGGTGATGTGCCCATAGAACATAAATCCGAAGACATGATGCCGCGTGTCAAGTCGCCTTATGCCGCGGCCAAAGTCGCTGCGGAGGGGTATTGCCTGGCCTTTAATGAAGTGTATGACCTGCAAACAGCCGTTATTCGCTATTTCAATGTCTTTGGGCCGCGCCAAGACCCACAATCAGATTATGCGGCGGTGATTCCGTTGTTCACGACAGCTATGCTAGACGACCAACCACCAATTGTGCATGGTGATGGCACCCAATCGCGCGATTTCACCTACATTGAGAATGTCGTACTGGGGAATATGCTGACCATGCATACGCCCGAAGCTCAGGGCGAAATTTTCAATATCGCTTGCGGAGATCGGATTACCTTGCTGGATTTAGTCGCGCAATTAAACACCCTCTTGGGCAAAGAAATTACGCCCTATTTTGGCCCCACCCGCCCAGGCGATATTAAACATTCGCGAGCCTCTATTGAGAAAGCGCGTCAGATGCTAGGCTACGAGCCGCGCGTCACGTTCCAGGATGGCCTAGCCCGTACGCTGGACTACTACGCCACCCTATGAGAAAGAGCACGCTATTATGCCCGATACGTCTGATAGGCCCATCACCACCATCCAAACCGCGTTGCAATGGGCCTATGCGCTTCTGGCAGATCAGTCTGAGACGCACCAACTCGATGCACGCATTTTGATGTGCGAAGTATTGCACGTCAAACAAGAATATCTGATCCGCTACCCGGATAGGGTACTGACCACCGAGGAAATCACGGCTTTTCAAGCGCTGGTGTCTCAGCGGGCGCGTGGCGTGCCTATTCCTTATCTGTTGGGGAAACAAGTCTTCTATGATATTCAGGTGAGCGTTACGCCCGATGTCTTGATCCCCCGGCCCGAAACAGAATTGCTCGTCGAGCAGGCCATTTCTTGGGCTAAGGGGCGCCATGCGTTTATTGTGGACGTTGGCGCAGGGAGTGGGGTTATCGCGCTAGTTTTGGCCAAACATCTGCCGACCGCGCACGTCACAGGCATCGAGATTTCACCGACCGCCCTAGCTATTGCGCGCGCTAATAGCAGACATCTGGGGTTAGAAAGCCGCATTCGCTGGCTAGAGGGTAATCTGCTGGAACCACTTGTGGCACAGGGTGAAACGGTCGATTTAATTGTCGCAAACCTACCTTATATTGCCACAGAAGAACTCGAAACCTTACCCGTCGCGCGGTATGAACCCTACAAGGCTTTGCATGGTGGCGCGAGTGGGCTAGAGCTGATCGAACAGTTTTTGCAGAATGCGCCACGGGTGCTTCGGCCCGGTGGGTTATTGCTTATGGAAATCGGCATGTCGCAGGGGCCAGCGGTCCAGAAACTAGCGCAAGCCGCCTTCCCAGATCGCCAGGTAAAGGTAGAGACTGACCTGGCCGGCCATGATCGCATTGTACGAGTTCAATAGCGCCAGGATGCTATCGCGCTTATTTGGGCGCTGGTTTGCCGTACAACCACCAGAATGTTTCAGCGGGATAAAGGGGCTGTAAAGCGGCATCCCACACAAATTCCCCACCTTGCTCTAGCATTTCTCCTAAGCCCCGATCCACACGATTTAAGGTTTCGTGTAAGCTTGGCTCCCAAGCATTATACGTTTCGGCTTCCACATGCACATGATAAACAATGGTGCGGTTGCTGGCCACGGTCAGATGATTGTCGCGCACTTGGCGCCAATCGCGCTGATAGTCTTGGTTGAAGGCTTGCAAATTTCGGAGGCGTGCCTGGGCTTCTTGTTGCAATTTTTCTTCATAATGCACCATCCACTCGGAGCGCTGTTGCTCGAAATTTAGCAGGGCATCATGCAGGCGTTGCTGCTGTTGGTGGTCTAGGGATTCTGACAACTGCATGAGGCGGTAGCGGCGTAGTAGGATGCCGCCCACCGTTAGTTTGGGCAAACTGTTGGAGAGGGCACCGAAAATTTCACTTTCATACAGGTAGGGGGTCAGGTTAGCAGCCATCGCCTCCAGGGCGCGTAAGTCTTGTTCTGGGTCGTAAGACATTATGCTCTCTTATAAAGTTTGATATTTTGCAAACTACGATTTTCTTGGACTTCCTTCAGGCGTTGGGCGGCATCTTGGGCGTACCATTCTGCGACGAAGCGTCCGTCAGCATCGGTATAAGATACGGTGGGCGCAAAGCCGAGCAATTCGGCGACACCTTTCATGAAGCGCGGCGCACTGTCGGCCATCCGCAGAATAAAGACACTGCCAACTTCGAATTCAATTTCGACATCAATGCCCTGCCAGACCCCAACAAGCCGATAAGGGGGCGTCGCATCGACACAATAAAATGTGATGTCCGTGATGCGGTTGGCCCAAAAGGTTTGGTTAATCCGTTCGGCAATCAGGTAAGGGCGGCCTGTTTCGGGTTCACGATAAAACCAGGTGGTTGCGTTGGTGGCCATGTGAGCTCTCCGTGCGTCAAATCTCGCATGTATGCAGGACGTTAGCATCCAAATGATGGTTGGATAGCGTAATGATACCAAAGGCCAAGGGGATGTGCGAGGCATGAACGCCCCTAAGAAGAAAATAAATTTAATGCGTAACAAAATTTTCTTTAACGACAGCTTATGCGCGACTTTATCTCCAAGTTCTAGTATAGCCTACTGCCTCGGGGTATCCCGAGTAAAGAACAAGTTCAGTTTGGAGGAATGTACAAACCATGAAACTGTCTAAGTTGCTCGTGCTCGCTTTGGTTCTCGTACTGGCCATGACGGCTGTCGCTGTCAATGCTCAGGATGACGAAGAAGATATGGAAATGGTCGAGTTGGCGCCGGTTGACCCGTTGTTGGTCGAAGGCGACATCGTGACCGCTGGTAGCTCGACGGTCGGCCCGCTGACCCAGGCCATGATCGAGCGTTTCGAAGAAGGTGGCTACGGTGGTACCGTAACCCTGGACATCATCGGTAGCGGTGGGGGTTTCGAGCGCTTCTGTGTGGCGGCTGAAACCGACATTTCTAACGCGAGCCGCGTGATCGAGTCCGACGAAGTGGAAGCCTGCGAAGGAAATGATCGTTTCCCGGTGCCCTTCCGTGTTGGTACGGATGCTCTGGCGGTGACCGTGAGCGAAACCAATGACTTCGTCGGCGAAGATGGCCTGACCATCGAGCAATTGCAATTCATCTTCAGCAACGGTAGCGACGTCACCTGGGCCGACGTGCCGGGTGCGGGTGAAGATTGGCCTGCTGAAGCGATCCAGTTGTTCAGCCCTGGCACCGACAGCGGTACCTTTGACTTCTTCGTAGAAGCTCTGTACGAAGGCCTGGCCGAAGAAGAAGGCGTCGAAGACCCCGCCGAGTACATCCTGAACGCGGGTGGCATCCAGCTCAGCGAAGATGACAACGTGCTGGTGAACGGCGTGTCCGACAGCCCCTTCGCCATCGGCTACTTTGGTTATGCCTACTACCTGGAGAACCAAGATATCCTGACCAGCCTGCCCATTAACGGCGTGGCCCCCAGCCAAGAATCTGTGGAAGCTGTTGGCGATGATGCCTATCCGCTAGCCCGCCCGCTGTTCATCTACGGCGCGCCCAGCATCATGCAGGAAAAAGCTCAGGTAGCCTCCTTCATCAGCTACTACCTGCAAAACGTCAATGAAATCGTCATTGAAGTCGGCTACTTCCCCGCCAGTGACGCGGCCCTGAACGGTGCCCGCATGAACTGGATGATCGCCATGGGCGAAATGGAAGGCGAGTACGACCTCTACCGCGAATAAGCGGCTGTAGGGCGTAAGCCCTAATTCGCAATACTGGGGAGAGCTTTGTCTCTCCCCATATTGTTGTCAGACAACCTGGTGGGGGCTCGCTCTGCCGAAGCAGATTGTAAAATACAGGAGAGTAGATAATGGAAAACCAAGCCATAACTCAACCACAAGATTACAGCACAGCGGCAGCCAGCGAGCGTGACCTCGACCTGAGCAAGCGACCTCGGTTGGGTGAAACGGTCATTCAGTCTGTGTTGTTTGTGTGTGGGGTGGCGTCAATCCTGACCACGATTGGCATCGTTGTCGTGCTCAGTGAAGAATCGATCCGGCTGTTTGCGCAAGGCGATGTCAATATTGTCGAGTTTTTTACCTCGACAAGTTGGAATCCGGTAGTGGATGATTTTGGCATTTTGCCCCTGCTCAACGCGACGCTGATGACCAGTACCTTCGCCATGCTTGTAGCGTTGCCTTTGGGTTTGGGCTCCGCGATCTTTCTCAGTGAATATGCCTCACCCCAGCTTCGGCGGGTCATTAAACCTATTTTGGAAGTGCTGGCGGGCATCCCGACGGTGGTTTATGGGTTCTTTGCGCTCACCTTTATGACCCCATTGCTAAAGCTCATCTTCGGTAATGATACCGTCGGCTTTCAGAACACGGCCTCGGCGGGCATCGTCGTGGGGATCATGATTTTGCCCATGGTAGCCACCATGGCCGAAGACGCGCTGCAATCTGTGCCCCGTTCCCTGCGCGAAGCAGCCTATGGGCTGGGCTCCACTAAGTTTGAAGCCAGTACCAGAATCGTTGTTCCCGCGGCCCTTTCGGGCGTTATCGCGGCCTTCATTATCGCGATTGCGCGTGCAGTAGGCGAGACGATGATCGTCGCCATCGCCGCCGGGTCGGGCTCGAACTTTACGTTTAACCCCTTTGTGGCTGCCGAGACCATGACGGGTTATATCGCGCGCATTAGTGGTGGCGACACTGGTTTTGGCACGCCAGATTATAACAGTATTTTTGCAATTGGTCTGACGTTGTTCATCGTTACCTTAACGCTGAATATCCTGGCGCGCGTGGTAGTTAATCGCTTTCGGGAGGAATACGAATGAGTACGCCCGTCCGCACGACCTATCTACCCGACGAGGAAGCATTCCAGCAAGGCATCAAACGCCGCAATCAGATTGGGGCGGTGTGGCGCACGTTGTTCTTTATGGCGATTATCATCGCCCTGATTGCCTTAACGGCCCTGTTTTATAATATCGCTCGCGAAGCGTTTGGTGTTGTGGCCGAGAACTTCCGCAATAATCCCGATACCCTGGCCGAACGCTGGATTACGGTCGAGCGTGATTACGCCGGGCTCAGCGACGAAGATAAGCTGGCCGTGGCCGAACATTTCTTCGAAGGCCAACCGGACTGGTTGCGCCTGTTGACTGCCGAATACGTTCTGGGTGTAGACCTAGAAAATCGGGAAGCGGTGCTGGAAACGGTCAACCAAACGTTCGGCGAATTGCTGGACGAAGGACAGTACCCCGCCGAATTGGAAAATGTGCGCTTTGGTGACTTCACCCAAGATATCACGCCCACGGTAGCCCAATATTTGAACGTGCTGTATACCAACCTGGGCAGCGAGGGCTTCGACGCATTTATGCGCGAGGAGGTAGATGGCCACACGTTCTCTACTGAAATCGGCGAAATCGGCGAAGTGCGCCTGAACGCACTCACTACCGAAGTTTATGGTGAGGTGCCGTCTCCACCGATCCCATTCGAGGAATTAACCACCGACCAACTCTCCATCATTGCGACACAATCTTTTGAAGCTAATCCGGCCCGTTTGCGTATTCTGGTGCTAGACTGGGTTTTGGGTGTCACGTTAGACGATGGCGCCGACCGCTTACGCAATGTGAGTGACCAAACCGTTGGCGAATTGCTAGAGCCTGGCCAATACCCCGAACGCTTGCGGAATAAACCCATTGGTAACCCGCCTCTGGCGTCCGAAGATTACCAGGAAATCTTGTTCATGAACTTGGATGAACAGCAATTGCGGGATTTCGTGCAGGCTGAAGTGGCGCAATTGCAGGTCGCGCGCAGTTGGCCCCTGAATGAAGTCGTTTTGGACTACAACAGCATCGAGCAAGAGCTAGAAACCAACCCCGACTTGGAAGGCGCGGAACTGAAATTTTATTCCTGGGTTAATCTCGACTTCCTGACCCAGCCTATGAACAGCCGCCCCGAATTGGCCGGTATCCGAACGGCGCTGTTGGGTTCCATCTGGATGATTTTAATGACCATGCTCTTTGCCTTTCCACTGGGCATTGGCGCCGCCATTTACCTGGAAGAATATGCCGAAAACAACCGCCTGAATCGTCTCATCCAGACCAATATCTATAACCTTTCTGGCGTGCCCTCGATCATCTACGGTATTTTGGGTTTGGCAGTGTTTGTGCGCGCGCTAGAAGTCCTCACCAGCGGCGAGGTCTTTGGCTTTGGTGACCCCACCACGGCCAATGGACGTACGCTCATTTCGGCTTCGCTGACAATGTCGCTGCTGATTTTGCCCATTCTGATCATTAATGCGCAAGAAGCCATCCGCGCAGTGCCGAATTCGTTGCGCCAGGCCAGCTTTGGGCTAGGGGCCACCCAATGGCAAACCATCTGGAACCACGTATTGCCCTATGCCCTGCCAGGTATCCTCACCGGGACAATTTTGGCCGTTTCGCGCGCGATTGGTGAAACCGCGCCGATGATTGTGGTCGGGGCTGCCACATACATCACGATCAACCCAGATAGCCCCTTCTCGAAATTTACCGTTTTGCCCATCCAGATTTATCGCTGGACTGTCGAACCGGAACCCGAATTCCGCGATGCCTCGGCGGCGGCGATTGTGGTCTTGTTGATCATTCTATTGTCGCTCAATTCTGTCGCTATCATTTTGCGTAATCGTTTCAGCAGGAGTAGGTAACCATGACGAACACCGCCCAAAATGGCAAATTTGCGCTGCAAACGCGCGGTTTACACATTTACTATGGCGATTTTCTGGCCGTGCGGGATGTCTCGATGGATATTCAGCCCAATAAAATCACGGCGCTGATCGGCCCTTCGGGATGCGGCAAGAGTACCTTGTTGCGTTCCATGAACCGCATGAACGATCTCATTCCAGTGGCGCGCACCACGGGTGAATTGCTTTTCCACGGCAAAAACCTGTACGCCGATGATGTCGATCCAGTAGAAGTCCGGCGCCGGATTGGCATGGTTTTCCAGAAGCCGAATCCTTTTCCAAAATCAATCTTTGATAATATCGCCTATGGCCCGCGCATTCTGGGCCAGCGTGATAAGAGCGTTCTGAATGAAATCGTGGAGCGTAGCTTGAAACAGGCCGCGCTGTGGGATGAAGTGAAAGATGATTTGAAGAAATCTGGCTTGGCGCTCTCGGGTGGGCAGCAACAACGCTTGTGCATCGCGCGGGCGCTGGCCGTAGAGCCGGAAATCATCTTGATGGACGAGCCTTGCTCGGCGCTTGACCCCATCGCAACGTTGCGCATTGAAGAACTCATGCGCGAACTGAAAGAACAATACACGATCATCATCGTAACGCATAACATGCAGCAAGCCGCGCGCGTTTCTGACCATACCGCTTTTATGATGGTGGCCCAAACAGACGATGGTATGCGCACGGGTGAATTGGTGGAATATGACGAAACCGACGTCATTTTCAACCGTCCGTCGGATTCACGCACCGAAGATTACATCACCGGGCGCTTCGGCTAAAGCCTTGGTGCTATAGCCCGGTTTAAGCTAATATATAGGCAGGTGGCTATATAGCGAAGCCACCTACCTATATCTTCTATATTGCCTCACCACCCAAACCAACGAGCCGAAAAGTTTGTGTATGAAGACCAGCGGATTACACTATACCAGCCAATTAGAGCGTACCATTTTGATGTTACGCGATGATGTGGTGCGCATGAGTGATCTGACCGATACGGCCATCGCGCGAAGCGTGACCGCTTTGGTCAATTTGGATGTCGTGGCTGCCAGTGAAATCATCCGCGATGATCGTCATATTAACCAACTGCGCTACCATATCGAGCAGAAGGCGTACCAAACCGTCGCCACCCAGCAACCTACCGCGCGCGACATGCGCGCTTTGATCGCCACCATTCATATTACGGTGGAGCTTGAACGTATCGCAGATTACGCCGCTGGGATTGCCAAAATTATTCGCCAGATGGCCCAGAGCTATGTCTTCCAACCCCCGCGCGAACTGATGTCGATGCAACACATTACGCAAGAGATGCTACGCGGCAGTCAGGACGCCTTCATCAACTGGGATGAAAAAGGCGCTCGGGAAATTTTTCTGCGTGACGACGAAGTGGATTTGCTGCAAGCGCAGATTAACGAAAAGCTGATCGCGCTGATGAAAGCAGACCAACGCAATATTGATTGCTCGACGTATCTGTTGTGGGTGTCGCACAACCTAGAGCGCATGGCGGATCGGGTGACCAATATCTGCGAACGCACGATGTATATGGTCACAGGTGAATTGCCACCCGACCGCGAACAAAACATCGGCTGAGAGGCCCGCTACGACACGAGCCCCAGCCATTCATTTATGCAGGGCTGATTTCGCCCTGGCTTTCTTTGAGCATACGCCGCAGCACGGTCTGTAAAATTCCGCCATTGCGGTAGTATTCAATCTCTACAGGGGTATGCAAGCGCACTGTGGCCATAAAGGTCGTCATCTCCCCGGCGGCGTTTGTTGCGCGCACTTCCACCTCTTGCATCACTTGCAGTTCATCGTCCAGATCCAAAATGGCATACTCTTCCGTGCCGGTCAGGCCCAATGATTCGTGGCTTTGCCCCGCCTGGAAGGTCAGCGGCAGAACCCCCATCCCCACCAAATTATTGCGATGGATGCGTTCGAAGCTGGAAGCGATAACCGCTTTGACGCCCAGCAGATACGTCCCTTTGGCGGCCCAGTCCCGCGAACTACCCGTGCCATATTCCGCACCTGCGAGCACGATCAGCGGCGTATCTTCGGTTTTGTAACGTAACGAGGCGTCGTAAATGGTCATTTGCTCATCGCTGGGTTGGTGGCGCGTCCACCAGCCTTCGGTATCCGGCGCGAGTTGGTTACGCAGGCGGATGTTGGCGAAGGTGCCGCGCGTCATCACGCGGTCGTTACCCCGGCGTGCACCATAGGCATTAAAGTCTTTGCGCTCGACGCCTTTCTCGATGAGATATTGACCAGCGGGGCTGTCCAGCGCGATGGGGCCAGCGGGCGAAATATGGTCGGTCGTGACGGTATCGCCCACTTTCACCAGCACCCGCGCGCCCTGGATGTCGCGGATTGGTTGCGGGTCCAGCGGCATGTCGATGAAAAATGGCGGCTCTTGCACATAGGTCGAGCTATCATCCCAGGCGTACACAGGCTCGCCCACGCCCTGAATCGCGTTCCAGGTTTCGTTACCATCAAACACGTTGCCGTATTGGGTTTCGAACATTTCCGGCGTGACGCTAGCGGCCACAATCGCTTCGATTTCAGCGCGCGTCGGCCAAAGGTCTTTCAAATACACCGGGTTACCCTCGGCATCCTGCCCCAGCGGATCGTTATACAGATCAATATCGACTGTTCCGGCCAGCGCGTAAGCCACAACCAGCGGCGGCGAGGCCAAATAGTTAGCGCGCACATACGGATTAATGCGGCCTTCAAAGTTGCGATTGCCGCTTAGCACACCAGCCGCCACCAGATCACCAGACTGGATAGCCTCGATGACTTCATCCGGCAGGGGGCCACTATTGCCAATACAGGTCGTGCAGCCATAGCCCACCGTGTAAAACCCGATTTGGTTCAGGTATTCCTGCAAGCCAGATTTATTCAGATAGTCCGTTACAACGCGCGAGCCAGGCGCCAGGCTGGTTTTGACATAGCCAGGAACGCTCAGCCCTTTTTCAACCGCCTTTTTGGCGACCAGCCCGGCACCGATCATCACGCTGGGGTTGCTGGTGTTGGTGCAACTGGTAATCGCAGCGATAACGACCGCGCCATGGGTCATGGTCGTGCCATCCGCGTAGGTGGCGGCGGCGCTGAGTTGCTCGTCCGTTAAGCCAAACCCTTTCGCGCCCACCGGAGCAGTAAGCGAAGACTGGAAATCTTGCTGCATGTTCGTCAGGTCAATGCGATCCTGGGGGCGTTTCGGCCCGGCTAAGCTAGGGGTGATCGTGCTCAGGTCAAGTTCCAGCGTATCCGTAAAGACCGGGTCGGGCATACCGTCCTCGCGGAAGATGCCCTGGGCTTTGGTGTAGGCTTCTAGCAATGCGACCTCTTGCGCGGTGCGCCCGGTGCGGCGCATGTAATCCAGCGTTCCAGCATCTACGGGGAAGAAGCCCATCGTCGCGCCGTATTCGGGCGCCATATTGGCGATGGTTGCGCGGTCAGGAACGCTCATATTGCTCAGCCCATCGCCATAAAACTCAACGAACTTATCGACCACGCCTTTTTTGCGCAACATCTCCACGACGGTCAGTGTCAGGTCGGTGGCGGTAGTGCCTTCCGGTAAGTTGCCCACTAGCTTAAAGCCGATGACTTCGGGCGTCACCAGGTAATAGGGTTGGCCGAGCATGGTCGC
>DAOTVD010000382.1:0-3826 GCA_034437075.1 Anaerolineae bacterium | reverse complement strand
GCGGCACATGCTTCCACTCGAAGAAGGTAATCGCGGTACCTGGGCGGCCCATGCTATCTCCATAATACAGATGGTAGCTGCCGGGGTCGTCGAAATTCACGGTTTTCTTGAGCAGGCGTAAGCCTAACACGCCCGTGTAAAAGTCCACATTTTTCTGGGCATCGCTGGTGACCAGCGTAATATGATGCAAGCCTGTAATGGTCATAATGTTTACTCCTTACCTGATAAAACAAACGGACTGTAGTCCGTTTGTATAAGTGTATTTTAGCATGTGAGCCTGGGCCGTCTATAAGATAGGCATAAGAAACGCCTGAGTAACTGACGTTACGCACTCACTTATGGACAGTTCAAAACAAACACAAATGTTTTTTCTGCCAAAACCGAGGGCTTAAGCCCTCGGTTTTATACGAATTTGTTTTGCGTTCTCCATTAGAATCCAAGGGGTTAAAACCCCTTGTTAACCCATAGTGACCTTGCGTGGCCACTTAACAAGGGGCTTCAGCCCCTTGAAGAAAGCCGATTTTGATAAGGCTGCGTAACGTCAGTGAGTAATTTCTTTATTGGGTTGTGGCGTGAACAAACGCCAGGATATGTTCGGCAATTTCTGGGCCTTTGTCTTCTTGCAAGAAGTGTCCCGCACCCTGAATCGTGATGTCGGGTTGCGCGCTCGCGGTCGGGATCAAGCCCCGAAAAAACGCAGCGCCCCCGCGTGTGATCGGGTCGCTGTCCGAGAACATAACCAGGGTCGGCTTATCCCATGTCTGCAAGAATTTGCGTGTGGCTTTCAGTTCCGTAGCACCCTCTTGCTCGGGGGAAATTGGCACTAAGGACGGGAAGATATGGGCGCCGGCCTTGTAGCGCGCATCGGGAAAGGGCGCATCGTATGCTGCAAGCACATCGTCAGGTAAATGCTGCACCGTGCCCTGCTGGATGACCTCGCCTACGGGCATATCGTTGATCTGGGCGCTCATCCGGCGCCAGGCCAAAAACGCGCGCGGCATGGCTTCTTCGCCGGTGGGTAGACCCGTGTTCATGATGACCAAACGCGCGAAGCGCTCGGGCATTTCGCGCACGAGGGTTAAGCCCAACAAACCGCCCCAATCTTGCACGACCAGCGTGATGTGCTGTAAATCTAAGAGGCCGATAAAACCGCGCAATTTATCCATATGCATCGCGAAGCTGTAATCGTCTTTATCCGCGTATTTATCCGAACGCCCAAAGCCAATCAAGTCTGGCGCTATAGCACGATACCCAGCGGCGGCGAAGCGGGCCAGCATATGCCGATACAAAAAGCTCCAGGACGGTTCGCCATGTAGGCAGAGGATAGTCTCATTATGTTGGCTTTCATCCACATAATGCAGGCGTGTATCGTCTAGCTGCACATAGTGCGGCGCGAAGGCAAAATCGGGCAAATTATCGAAACGGTCATCTGAAGTACGTAGAACTTGGGGCATCAGGCGGCTTTCTATATAGTATCGTTTTCGGTTTTGCGCAGCATTTAGGCTAAAATTATGGCCTATCTTTTTGACGAAGCGCAACTGGAACCTGAAAAATGATGCCCAAAACAGCCATCCTACAACTTGACCACGACCAAGCCCCCGACCGCGCGTTAGTCGTGGGGGATCCGGCGCGGGCGGCCAAAGCCGCCCAGATGCTCACAAATACCCAGACGCTTAGCCAAGTGCGCGAATATCATTGTTTTGCAGGCGATTGGGGCGGGACGCGCGTCCTTGTGGCTTCGCACGGGGTCGGCGGTGGCGGCGCGTCTATTTGCTTTGAAGAACTCATCCAGGCTGGCGTGCGCACGCTCATCCGCGCGGGGACGTGTGGCTCGTTTCAGCCGACTTACCGCGAAGGCAGCTTGATTATCGCTACGGGCGCCGTGCGGAATGATGGCGTTTCCGATGTCCTGGTGCCGCCTGGTTATCCGGCAGTGGCCGACTATCGCATCGTGGCGGCGTTGGCAGAAGCGGCGGCGCAAAACGGTGTTAACCATGGGGTGGGGCTGTGCCTGACCGATGGCCCATTTTATCCTGGCGTGTTGGGTGACGGACATCGCCTATGGGCCGAGGCGGGCGTGTTGGGGGTAGAGATGGAAGTCGCGACGCTGTTTATCGTGGCCGGGCTACGCGGCGCGCGCGCGGGGGCCATCTTGAACGTGGATAATTACATTTTTGAGCGTGAAGTCTACGAACCCAACCGCGAGATCGTACACCAGGGCACCGCGCGTATGCTGGATGTCGCGCTGAATGCCCTGGTCAATGTAGAAGCTTAGCGCGGCGTTTCCTCCACGAGCCGCAAGGTTTCGCCACTCAGCTATTCATGCATTGTCACCACGGCTTTTACTGCTGATGGCGCCCTGCACTAGGGCCATAGCCGGGTCACCGCCGTCGTCTTTCAGGGCCATGATGCCGCGTAGCTCGATAATTTGATCGCGCAAGGCGGCGGCTTTCTCGAACTGCAAATCTGTGGCGGCCTGTTTCATTTCGTATTCCAGATCGCCAATCAGGTCGCGCAAACGGTCTTTGGGCAACTCGCGCGGGTCAAGCTCGCCGCTTTTGTCGGGATGCGCTTCGGCGGCCATTTGTTGCACACGGGTGGTTAGGTCGCGAATCTCTTTGATAATATTCTGCGGGATAATGCCATGTTCTTCATTGTAAGCGGCTTGGATTTCCCGGCGGCGATTCGTCTCATCGATAGCCTTGCGCATGGAGTCCGTCATTTTGTTGGCGTACATAATTGCTTTGCCCTGCGTATGCCGCGCCGCGCGCCCTAACGTTTGGATGAGCGAGCGCTCCGAGCGCAAAAAGCCTTCTTTGTCCGCGTCCAGAATGGCCACCAAAGATACTTCGGGCAGGTCAAGCCCTTCGCGCAAGAGGTTAATGCCCACCAACACATCATAGACGCCCATGCGCAAGTCGCGCAGGATTTCGACACGCTCGATGGTGTCGATTTCGGCATGCAAATACGTCGCGCGGATGTCCATCTCGATGAGATATTGCGAGAGGTCTTCGGACATGCGCTGTGTTAAGGTCGTCACCAGGACGCGCTGGCCCTGCTGGACGCGCGCGTGAATTTCTTTCAGCACATCATCCACTTGGCCGTCGATGGGCCGCACTTCGACTTCGGGATCAAGAATACCTGTCGGGCGGATGACTTGTTGTGTAATCTGCTGGGCAAGGTCGAGTTCATAGGGGCCGGGTGTGGCGCTCATGTAAATGCGCCGGGGCACCCGTTCATCAAATTCTTCGAAGTTCAGCGGGCGATTATCCAGCGCGGAGGGCAAGCGAAAGCCGTATTCAACCAAATTCCGCTTACGGGATTGGTCGCCGCCGTACATGCCGCGAATCTGGGGCAGGGTGATGTGGCTTTCGTCCAGCACCATCAGAAAATCATCGGGGAAGTAATCAATGAGCGTGTAAGGCGGGCTGCTGGCCGGGCGCAGGTCAATATGCCGCGAGTAGTTTTCAATGCCGCTACAAAACCCGACTTCGCGTAGCATTTCAATATCATAGCGCACGCGCTGCTCTAAGCGTTGAGCCTCTAATAGCTTATTATCCTGTTTGAAGGTGCGCAGTTGGTCATCCAACTCGGTTTCGATATTATGCAAAATCGTCCGCATATTTTCGTTATCCGCGACGAACTGCGCCGCCGGAAAGATACGAATATGCGCATGCTCGGCCAGAATTTCCCCGGTCAGCGGGTCGTACTCCACCATCCGTTCGATTTCGTCGCCAAACAGCAAGATTCGATACGCGATTTCGTCATAAGCCGGGCGGATTTCGAGCGTGTCGCCCCGTACGCGGAACGTCCCGCGCCGTAAATC
>DAOTVD010000381.1:0-19138 GCA_034437075.1 Anaerolineae bacterium | reverse complement strand
ATTTTGAAGCTTCCCGCTGCTACCCCAGCCTCGGATCACGGCATCCACCGCGCGCTGGGCCTGATACGATTTCCATTCGTTGACTGAGGGTCGTTTGCCGTGCAAGGGCAAGACGCTCAGCCCCATATGCGCGTAGTCGCACGCTGCTTCGAGTACCGTTTTTTTCTCCGCCGCAGTGATGATGGCGGGCTTGGTTGTTGCGGTCATTTTTTGCCTCCTGGCAAAAGGTTTCTAAGCTCACACGCTGAGCGCGTGAAAATTTCGTTGTTATGGGTTGTCGTCAGCGGCGGGACGTACTACAATACCGATAACCACATCGAGTATTGAGTACGTCCCCCGCCCAAATCAGAAGCGGTTTTTTTTATTTCCGGTGGCCCACGCGCACGATACATCACAAAACCCTTCTTCAAAAAGGTTTCCCCGGGGAAACCTTTTCAGCCCTCGTCTAGGTAACTCTCAATCTCATCGAGCATGCCCTTCAGACGTTGGACATATGCGCGCGCCAGGTGCACATCACCTTCTTGCTCGAACAATCCACGGGCAATGTCATACGGGTTGGCTTTGGAAGTCGAGCGCAATAGCTTGATGGCGCGCAGGGCTTCCTTGCTCACACCATCATCGTTTGGCGGATCATCATCCGTTTGTCCCTCGACGACCTCCTGTACTTGCTTGCGGGTTAGCTTGAACTCGATCATTTGGCGTACAAGCTCGTCTTGTTCTTCCGGCTCCAACTGCACCACAAAGCGCAATAAGCTTTCATCAATATTGAAGCGATCAGCTAATTCCATTGCTTCATCTGATAAGCGCAATAGTGCTTTCAGGCGACTGAAATGCGCGCGTTTGATACCTCCCATTGCAGCCAATATTTCAGCCACATGTTCACGTTTTTTCAGCAGGTTCAGATCGATGGCCTGGCGATGTGCTGACCGGGCTGGTTAAACGCATCGACCGCCAAACGGCGCGCGTCAACCTGGGCACGGCCTCGCAAATCGCCGAAATTTTGGCGACCTAAAGCCGCTTAGCCTTCAACTTGCAAGGCAATATTCTCGCTAACTTGCAAAAAAAGCTGGTATTGGTCTAGCAAATCGTTGAATTGCCGTTCGACCTGCCGCTGGGATCGGGACCCGGGTACGGCATCGGCCAGCAACATCATGGCCAGCACATCTTGCGCGGCGCTAATGGTCTGGATCGTGGCGGTGTTCAACGGTTGAGCGCAACCGGGCAAACGAGTCGCCAATTCATGATGATAATCGCGCATCGAACCCAGCGTCGTATGATAAATGCCGACTGTGGAAGCTTGCTGCAATGGCGAATTCGGGTCACGCATCATGGCCAAAACCCGGAATATAAAACGGCTATTTTCGGAAAAGGTTTCCTGATCAATTTCGGATACCTGGCAGGGGATTTGGGCGGTCGCGGGGCTGCTTGGCGGGTAAAAACTCACCGCCAAAACGATGAACAAGGGTAAAAGCCGTAGCATGATGATACCTCCTTAAGACATAGGCTCTGCTTTTAGCCTTCCATGAGATGTGAGGAATAGCAAGAGAACCGGGATATATTGTCATTGCTTGGGCATGGTGTTACAATGTAATCGACTGAGCAACTAACGTTCATGAGCGATATTAAAAACTTCACACCAATTGATGTTGCACTTTTGCGCCGTGCTGCGCTTGATGGTCTTTTCTTGGATATTGGCGAACAGATCGAAGCCGTGCATCCGCTAGAAAGTGCCATGTTGGGCGCTGTGGGCCTCACCGGGCGCGGACGCCCCACCTACATCCTGCGAACCCCTACCCATAACCATATTGCGCAACTGCGGCTGGATGACACCTACGCCCAAATTACCCTTATCTCACCTGCCCCGAACCCCCACCAAGCCGACTATGCCTGGCTTTCGTTGGTTGATTATCTTGTCTATCAAGCGGGGCGGCGGGGTGCGCATATCATTGCCGTAGAAGTGCCCATAGACCATTATTGCGTATCGGTGTTTCGGTCGTCACATTTCAGCGTCTATTCGCGTGAGCGTTTGTTCCGCCGCGACCCCAAGGCACCGCTAACGCTGCCCCACCAACACGAGGCACTCATGCTGCGCCCGACAGAAGACAGCGATACCTTTCGGCTCAATGCGCTATATACCTCGCTAGTGCCGCATCTTATCCAGCAAGTATCCCCGCCCCTGAATGGGCGCTGGCAGGGCTACACCATCCTGCTGGAAGGCCGGGTGCAAGGCGTGCTCTCGACCATCTGCGCCAAGGGCACCGTTTTGGTGCAACCATACTTGCATCCCGAGCTATACGACCTGGTGCCCTACGTGTTGGGCCAGTTGCTCTATACGTTGCCCAATACGCAGATTTTCGTGCGGATTCATGCCTATCAAGAGTGGCTCCGGCATACCCTGGAACATGATGCAGGTTTTGTAGAACATGGTCGCTATGTATTGATGGCCCGGCATACGGTGGTGCATAAACACCAACCCGCCTTTTCTGCAAAATCCGTGCTAGAAAATATGGCACTTTCGCCTAATATAGAAGTTGCGTTGGAATATCGGCAAGAAGACCGAGTGTAAGCGCTTCATGGGACATTTGATTACAGACGACATTGACGATTTGAAAGCCGTATTGCCCGACTACCTCATCAACGCGATAGAACGTCAGGGCGATGAGAACAACCTAATCGAAATTATCCTGGATTTGGGCCGCGTACCAACCGCGCGCTATGTCAACCGGGAAGTCGTGCTAGATGATAACGAAATCGAGCCCCGCCATATCGCCTATGTGACGGCCCGTATCGGCCAGTTCGACGCGGATAACCGCGCCGGGATCGAACGCACCTTGCACCGCATCAGCGCGATTCGCAACCGCACGGGTGACGTTGTCGGCCTGACGTGCCGCATTGGCCGCGCGGTCTATGGCACCATCGACATCCTGCACGATATGATCCAGTCTGGCAAAAGCATTTTGCTGCTGGGCTCGCCTGGGGTAGGCAAAACGACCCTGCTGCGCGAGGCCGCGCGCGTGCTGGCCGAAACGCGGCGCGTGGTCATTGTGGATACCTCAAATGAAATTGGCGGTGATGGCGACGTGCCGCATCCCGCCGTGGGGCGCGCCCGCCGGATGCAGGTGCCGCAACCCGCCTTACAACACGAAGTGATGATCGAAGCCGTGGAAAACCACAACCCAGAAGTGATCGTCATTGACGAAATTGGCCGCGAGCTAGAAGCCCTGGCCGCGCGCACGATTGCCGAACGCGGCGTGCAACTCATCGGCACGGCGCACGGCAATTCGTTAGATAATCTGTTGGCCAACCCGACGCTCTCCGACCTCATCGGCGGCATTGAGTCCGTCACGCTCTCCGACGACGAAGCCCGTCGCCGGGGCACCCAAAAAACCGTGCTAGAACGCCGCGCGCCGCCGACGTTTGATGTGCTGGTGGAAATCCAGACTCGTGACCGCTTGCTCGTGCATGAAGATGTCGCCGCCGCTGTAGATGCCAGTTTGCGCAATATGCCCCTGAATATCGAAATGCGCTACCGCGATGAAAGCGGCCAGGTACATATCGATGGCCAGGTGCTTGACCCGCGCCGAGGGAGCCACCATGGGCGGCGCGAAGAAGTCGCCCCACAAGAGGCCACCTTAAACGGCAAAGCGCAACGCGAACGCGACCCAATGCGCGACACCCCGCGCGAAACCGCCCCGCGTGCGGCCATCCAGACCATGCGGGTTTACCCTTACGGCGTGGCGCGTAATCGCCTGGGCCAATCCGCACGGCGCTTGAATGTGCCGCTCGAAATTGTGGATGACATCGACGAGGCTAACGCGCTCGTGACGCTCAAGAATTACTACCGGCGCCGGCCCAAGCTCATCGTGGATGCCGAACGACGCGGCATCAGCGTCTATGTCTTGCGTGCCAATACGGTCACACAAATCGAAGATTTTCTGTTTGATGTGTTTGACCTGGAAACGCGCTCGGGTGACCCCGCCGCCGAAGCCATCGAAGAAGCCGAGGAGGCCATCCGGGCGGTGCAAGTGGGGCAACGGTCGGTGGATTTACGCCCCCAACCGAACCACTTGCGCCGCCGTCAGCATGACCTCGCCCGCCAAGCGCAGCTTGTCTCGCATAGCTACGGCACCGAGCCGCATCGCTATGTGCGCATTCTTAGCGCGGACGACGCCAAAAACTAGAACTGCTCCGACAAATGCACCACCGTCACCCCGTCGCCACCTTCTTTGGGGGCGGCGGGCTGATATTTTTCGATCAGCGCATTATTCTTCAGGCTGTCGCGCACGGCTTGCCGTAGCGCGCCTGTCCCCTTGCCGTGGATAATGCGCACCCAGGGCAAGCTCGCCATATACGCCGCGTCGATATATTCCTCGACACGCATCACGGCATCTTCCACGCGCGAGCCGCGCAAATCGAGTTCTAGGCCCGGCGACTTGCCGCGCTCGTAGCTCGTGTCGGCGCTTTTCTTGCGTTTGCGCTGCTTGGTTTCTTCTGGCTTGCGATATTCCAAATCGGCCAGTTTGGCGCGCACGCGCAACTGCCCCACCGCCACTTCGGCATCCGATGCCGACAACTCGGTGATTTGCCCCTGGGCTTTCAGCGCAGGCACCCACACGCTATCCCCCAAGCGGAGCTTGTGCCCGTCGTCGTCCAATTCTTGGGTGGCGGGCTCGGCGGGCACTTCGATTTCTATATCGAGGTTATCCGTGGCGCGTTCTAGCTTACGCAGGGCGTCCAGCGGTTGGCGTGCGCCTTCCATGTCTTTGCGCAAACGTTTGATCTCGCGGCGCAGTTCGCGTAGTTCGTAATCGGCTTTGCGGCGCGCTTCGGCCAGCACGTCGCGCCGTTCGGTTTCTAGTTCGTCTAGGCGTTGGCGCAATTCGGCGCGTAATTGCTGGGCTTCGGCTTCCGCCGCCGCCGCACGGGCGTAAGCGATGCGCGTATCCTCGCGCGTTTGGGTGATTTCATCCAGCAGATCATCCGCAACAAGGTCTTCAGTCGCCACCATGCTGCGCGCGTCGTCAATGATGTCTTCGGGCAAGCCCAAGCGCGTCGCGATGGCTAGCGCATTGGAGCGCCCCGGCAAGCCCACCATCAGCCGATAGGTCGGCGCGAGCGTTTCCAGGTCGAATTCCACGCTGGCATTCCGTACGCCGCGCTTGTCGTGGCTATAGAGCTTCAGTTCGGGGTGATGCGTCGTCACTAGGGTCGTGATGCCACTATCCACAAAGCGATTCAGAAGCGCGCGCGCGAGCGCCGAGCCTTCGGCGGGGTCGGTTCCCGCGCCGACTTCGTCCAGAATCACCAGCGATTGATCGCCCGCTTGCTCGATGATGCGAATGATGTTGGTCATGTGCGATGAAAAGGTCGAAAGCGATTGCTCGATGCTCTGTTCATCGCCAATATCGGCGTACACGTCCTTGAAAACCGAGAGCGTCGTGCCAGGGTCGGCGGGCAAGTGCATGCCGCATTGGGCCATCAATACCATTAGCCCGACGGTTTTCAGCGCGACTGTTTTGCCACCCGTGTTCGGCCCGGTGATAACCAGGCAATACGTGTCGGGGTCGAGTTCCAGGTCGATGGGCACGACATGCCCGCTTAGCAACGGATGGCGCGCCTGGTTGAGTTTCAGTGTTACGCCAGGATGGTAGGGCGCGTCCTCTCGCGGTTGGAATTCCACCAGCTTGGGCGCGTTGGCCCGCAAGGCGGCGGCATACTGCGCTTTCGCAAAAATCAGGTCAATATACGCCAGGCCGTCCACCGTGCGCACGATGTATTCCGACTCATGCGCGACGAGTTCGCACAGTTCGCGCAGAATGCGCCGAATTTCTTTTTCTTCTTGCAATTGCAAATCGCGATAGTCGTTATTGATCTCGACCGTCTTGAGTGGCTCGACCCACAGCGTCGCGCCGGAGGAACTCTGGTCGTGGACAATGCCCGGAATCCGGCCTTTGAAATCCGCCTTCACGGGGATGACATAGCGCCCATTGCGTTGGGTGATGAGTTGCTCTTGCAGATATTGCGCGTTGTTGCTGTTGTTGATGATGCTGTTCAGCTTGCTTTGCAGGCGGTCAAACGCTTGTTTCAAATCGCGGCGGATGATGGCCAATTTCGTACTGGCGGAATCCAGCACATGGCCGTCTTCGCTGATAACCCGCGCGATTTCATGCTGCAAGCCGGAGCATTCTTCTAGCGGGTCTACGATCCTCGCCAGCAGGGGATACTGCCCGCGCATGTTGGTCAGCATGCGGCGCAAGGTCGTCGCGCGGCGTAACGTGCTACGAATGTCCAGCAGCGTGCTCGTATCCAGCACGGCGCCGCGTTGGGTAGAAAGCGCCGCTTCGCGGACGTCGCGCACGCCCCCCAGCGTGAATTGGTCGCCGCGTTCTTCCAGCAAGATACGCGCTTCGGTGACTTCGGCCACCCAACGGCGCGCGGTTTCGGCATCGGCGGTGGGTTCCAGGGTTAGCGCTAGGTCTTCGCCCGCCGAAAAGCTGGTGAAATGGGATAATTGATCCAGAACTTTGGGCAGTTCCAGCGTAAAAAGCGCTTTTTCGTGCATGTGGTTCTCCGTAAAAAACTGCGTGTCGGGCGACGTCGCAGCCGAGGGGGTGTCGATTATGCGGGGTTAGCGCTGCCATCCTCGGAGGCGACCGAAAGCGGTTTGGTTATCTTGGTTGTGTAGCATGGCGGCCTCCTTTCTCAAAACCAATCCAAGCAAAAACACTTGTCAGCGGGCGGATAACAGCAGTAGTATAGCAAGCGGAGGGAGTTACCTCAACACCGAATACCTCACCCTGTTATACTAGACTATACAGGCATACACAGAGCCAAGGAAGGACAATACATCGCATGTCAGACGCGATTAAATACATACAAGATTGCCTCGGCGACGACGCCGCTTACTATCTGGAGCACAAAAGCCAGACCATCCCCGCCGAGGATTTGCACCTGCCATCCCCGACCTATGTTGACGATATTTACATGCAATCGGATCGCTCGCCGCGCGTGCTGCGCAACTTGCAGCAAATCCTGGATCATGGCCGCTTGGGCGGCACGGGCTATGTCTCGATCTTGCCCGTAGACCAGGGCGTGGAGCATTCCGCCGGGGCGTCCTTTGCGCCCAACCCGCAATACTTCGACCCCGAAAATATCATCAAGCTGGCGATTGAAGGCGGCTGCAATGCCGTGGCGAGCACCTTTGGTGTGTTGGGCCAGGTCGCGCGCAAGTACGCCCATAAAATTCCCTTTATCGTCAAGTTTAACCACAACGAACTGCTGACCTACCCCAATACCTATGACCAGATCACGTTTGGTACCATCAAACAAGCCTGGGACATGGGCGCGGTGGCCGTCGGCGCGACCGTGTATTTCGGTTCGGAAGAATCAGCGCGGCAGATTGTCGAAGTCGCGAATATGTTCGCCGAAGCGCACGAACTCGGCATGGCGACCATTTTATGGTGCTACATGCGCAACAACGCTTTCAAGATCGACGGCACGGATTACCACACCGCCGCTGACCTGACCGGCCAGGCTAATCATCTGGGCGTGACCATCTCGGCGGACATCGTCAAGCAGAAATTGCCGACCGTCAACGGGGGCTACAAGGCGCTGAACACGGGCGCTTCGTCCTACGGTAAGCTGGACGAAGAAATCTATACCAAACTCAGCAGCGACCATCCCATCGACCTGACGCGCTACCAGGTGGCCAATGGCTTTATGGGCCGCGCGGGCCTCATCAGCAGTGGTGGCTCCAGCGGGGCCACGGACTTCGCCGACGCGGTACGCACTGCCGTCATCAACAAGCGCGCGGGCGGTATGGGCCTCATCAGTGGTCGAAAGGCGTTCCAACGCCCCATGAGCGAAGGCGCGGAGCTCTTGCAACGCATCCAGGACGTTTATCTCTGCGACGACGTGACCATCGCGTAACGCGCGTTGCGCATCAAACCCTATCAGAAGACCGTCCCGTTGGGGCGGTTTTTTTATGCCAAATGTGTTTTCAGAAAAAGGCCCAACTGCCGCCGAAAACGGCGCGGGCGCTCGGTGTGGATAGCGTGCCCCGTCCGCTTGAAGACTTCCAGCCGACCAGCGGGCAGGGCCTCGGCCATGCTGCGGGCTTGTTCTACCGGGTTCAGATTGTCCGCGTCGCCTAGCATCATCAGCACTGGGCAGGTGATTTCCCCCGCGCGCGAAAATGTGATGTCGCCGCCTTGGTCGATGATGGCCAACATCGCCTGCACCCAGCGTTGCGTCATGGGCCCGATGTATTCCGCGCCGTGGAGGGCATCCAGCGCGGGGGTGCGCCAGGGCATCGCCAAATGAGCGAGTACACCGGGTTTAATCTGCGGCGAGAAATGCCCCACCGCGCCCCAGGCCGCCACCGCGCGGACGCGCTCCGGCGCGAGAAGCGGCAGCCATAGTGCGACCTCGCCGCCATCGCTATACCCCACAATCCCCGCGCCGGATACATCCAGATGCGCCAGGAGCGCGACCATATCATGCGCATCACGTTCGTAAAAGTCCGGGCCATAAGTACGGGGTTTGGGGGCACTGGCACCATAGCCGCGTAAATCCGGCGTGATGACCCGGTAGCGCCGCGCCAGATGGGCGCGTAAGCCTGGAAATTCGGTCGCGCCTGTGCCCATAAAGCCATGTAACAAGAGCAAGGGCGGCCCCGTTCCGGTGATGTCATAGTGAATCGTGGCCTCATCAGCCGTTTTGATGCTCGGCATAAGTGTCTCCTTGCGCGACAATACACAATATCTTAACGTGTTCAGGCGAGATGATGCTATGCGCTTTTTGCTCCTGATTATTGCATTGGCCTTGCTGGTTGCTCCGGCGAGTTTTGCCCAGCAGGCTCCCCAAACCGAGGGCTTGGTGCTGGTGCGTGCCTCCGACCCCAACGCCGATGATCCGCACCGTTTGTTTATTGCGGATGTGGGACCTGAGGGCGGCATCAGCGAATTGTTGGTGCAAAACGAAAGCGTCTTCGCGCCTTGGTTCGGCTGGTCGCCAGATGGCGCGCGTTTCGCCTTCTTGGCCCCGGCGCGGCGCGGGACGCATTTCGAACTGTGGCTGGGCAACGCCAGCCGAGATTTCCCGAGCACGCGCGCCCCGTTTTTCGCCATCAATCGCGAGGTGGTCGCGGCTGATTGGAATCCGGCCTTTAACTTTTTGGCAACCGCCACGCTGACGAATCGCGACCGCGACGGCCTGTATGTGCTCTATACCCAGCCCGAAGACATTAACTATCTGGCTGAATTCGCGTTTTCGCGCGCGACCTGGCTAGATTGGGCACCCGATGGGCGGCGCATCATCTACCGCACGGCTGAGGGTGATCTGGTGCATATGGATACGGATACGACGGCCAGTTATCCGCTACACAGCGGCGATGATTTCATCCCGGCGCGTTTGCCCTTCGCCAGCACAGGCTGGACGCGCGACCGCCGCGCGTATGTCTTCGTGGATGATAACCTCACCCAGACCTACGCCGTCCTGACCGATAGATCATCCGCGCCGACCGCCCTGCCGCCGCCCTTTGATGATCCCTTTGGCGTGCGTCTATTGCCGGACGATCCGCGTATCGCCGCCCTAGATGGCGATGCGATAGCGTTGTTGGATGTCACAACGGGCGAAACCAACACGCGGCCCGTGGTCGGCGTGGATGCCGTCGCGCCGGGCTTCGCGGCGGGGGTCGGCGCGTTGGTGCTGAATACCTTCATCAACCTGCCAGATGGCGATTTTGCCGAATGTGTCCTGCTAGATGCGGCCAGCGGCCAGGTGCAATTTGTGCGGGATGCCCTGGGCGCGGCCAGCTGGACGCACACCGAATGTATTTTGCTCGCTGGCGGCAGCCATATCGCGCTGACAGCCACCGACGACCCGCGCGCCTGGGACGCTCTGCCAGATGATCTGACGTATCAGCTTTACGTTGTGCCGCTCAGTTTACAGGGCGGCGGCTTCATCCGCGCGGACTATCCCGGTTTCGCGGCGTCCCCGCTGGGTTTCGACCCCGTGCGCGAGCAGGTTATCCTGCGCGAGGATGGGGCGCTGGTGGTCTATGGCCTGAATGGCGCGCGCCGGGTCGTTGCTTCGTTGGATGAACTGAACATCGACCCGGAATTTGCTGTATTGACCTACCGCTGGCAACCTTGATTACGGCGCGGGCGTGGGCGGCAATTGCAGGGCTTGGGGCGTGGCGCTTGGTGTCGGGCTGGGCGTTGCCGTGGGGGCCGCGTCTTCCGCTGGCGGTGATGGTTCCTGCGCCGCTGGGGGCGGCGTGTTGGCGGATGCACTCAGCGGTGGTAAGCCAACATTCCCGCTCAGAATGTCCTCAATGACGGGTTCGCCATAGATATTACACGTGGCGGGCACGTCCTGCGCGAAAGTCTGCGAAATGGTGTTATTCGGGTTGAAGTGATTCCAAGTCTGGCGTGCGATTTCTTCGATGACCGGGAACGAGCGCGAGAAGTCCAACCATTGGGTGCGCTCGTGATAAATCATCACCAGCACATAGCGCCCCTCTGGCCCGAAGACGATACCCGCGTCGCCGTGCGTGTTGTCGATCCAGCCATGTTTATGGGCGACCGTCGCGCCCGGCTGCACCCCGGCCTCGATCAACGCGCCAATGCGGTTGGCGCTCATCACGCGGATCATCTGCTGGCATTCAAGCTGATTAAGCTGGTCCGGGAAGGTATCGGTCAACGGGCCGCTACCTTCGGCAGCGCATTGGTACATGCTACCCAGCAACCAGCCGATTTCCTCCACCGTCATCTGGTTAAATGGGTCGGGTAGGGTACGCTGCTGGTCAACATTTGTCGTGAGGGAGGTCACTGGGGCGGGGGTCGCATCCGGGTTGCCCGTGAAAAAGGGCGCCACCACAAACGAATTGCCCAAACCAAACTGCTGCATATATTCCGTCACCCGCTGCCCGCCCGCTAGAATATCGCCATCGCCTATCAGGGTCATCATGCGGTTGGTGCTGGTGTTCTCGCTACAAATCATAGTTTCGGCCACGAGTTCGGCGTCGGCACGTTCCAGGCCCCGGTCGCGCTGGATGAAATAGGACACCAACACCGGGATTTTCATGATACTCATGCCGCTATAGGCCACGCCGCCATTCAGCGTGAAATGCTCCCCCGTGAGTAAATCCATCACAAACAGCGAGCCTTCGCGGTCGGTGCGCGGCGCGAGTCCTTGCGAGAGCATGAATGAATGCAGTGGTTCGCCCAGGGTGCGCGCTAGGCGGGCGCTATCGCTGGCGAATTCCGCCTCGCTGGCCGTGAAGGGCGGCGGTACAACCACCACGGTATTGGGCGTGGGGCTGGGGAGGGGGAAGTCGAACACCGTTTCGCTGATAACATCCAGTGCGAAGGCGTCGCCGTCGATCTCGATGACTTCTTCGAAGACCCAGCCTGCGCCCGTGGGCGAGCCTTCCACAACGACTTGATACCACGGCAGCGAGGCATGGCGCGCCAGCACGGTCAGCACCGCGCCCGCGTCCAGCGTCACAATTACTGGATAATCCACGCCCGGCGCATAGCGGATATTCGAACGGCCCGTCAGGCGCGCGGTAATAACATCCGTCGTGGCTTGGATCGCATTCGCTTCGGGGTTCACCGTGGCCATTGGCGTGGGGGATTGCTCTGGATTGGCGGTTGCGGGGGCGGCTTGTAGCTCGGAGGGCACACTCTCGATTTCAACAACGCGGCTCTCAAAGGGCACGGTGGCCAAGTCCCCTTGCGTGATCTGCACCAGGTCACGAAAGACCCAGCCCGCGCGGTTGGGTGTGTCGGGCAATTCGAGCATTAGCCAAGGCAGGGTTTCGTGTTGGCGCAACACGCGGTAGGGCGTGCCGCTGGCAATTTCTGCCACGATGTCGAAATCCGTGCCAGGGCCGGAGCGTGTGTTCGCGGTGCCGACAGCTTCCGCGAACACCTCGGGCAACGCGGGCTGGCTCCAGGCAGTAGGCAATACCAACAAGAAAATGGTCAGGATGAGTAAACTCAGAATACCAAAAACGCGCATAACATCCATGCTTGCTGTTTCAAATGCCCTAACTGTACCATAGGTCGCGCGATGATTCGCCTACTGAATAGAAACGATCATTAAACGCAAACAATTTCAGGAGAATTAACCATGCTCTATCATGCTTATCCGGCTATGGCCACCGATACACGCTTGCGCTGGCTGCTCATCTTGGCGACCGGGTTACTGACCGGGTTGGGCGCGCAAGTATCCATCCCTTTGCAGCCTGTGCCCATCACCCTGCAAGTGTTGGTCGTCTTGCTCGCGGGGCTGGCGCTTGGCCCGCGTGATGCCTTCGCCAGCCAGGTGGCTTATTTGATGTTGATTGCGGGCGGCGCACCCCTGGCGGCTAATGGTCTGGGCGGGTTTGCCGCGTTCACCACGCCCACATTAGGCTATCTGCTCAGCTTCCCGTTGGCGGCGGGGTTGGTCGGCTGGTTGGGGATGCATCCGCGCTTTGGGGTTCGCTTTGCGGCGTCCTGGCTGGGCATTCTTGTGATCTATCTATGTGGTACGGCCTATCTGAAAGCCTATTTGGAGATTTCGTGGGCGGCGGCCTGGGCAGCAGGCGTGGCGCCGTTCATCGTGCTAGACATCGCCAAGGCGATCATTGCGGCAGGCTTGGGTGAGGGCGCGCGGCGCTGGCTAGGGCTCAATACGTTGTAGCACGACCCGATAACTTTGCAGGGTGCCGACTTCGTCGCAAGGCGTCGCGGCGAGTTCTTGCGTGGGTTGGCCCGCATCCACCACCCCGACCCGATAGCGCTCGTCCGGCGCCATTGCGAAATCGGCGTAATCGTCGCCGCGTTCGGGCTTCAGCCCCGTAAAAAATACCGCGCGGTTGCGGTCGCTATCAATGACCTCTACGGGGATGCCTGGCAAGCCAGCGCCGTTCGCATCGCGCACATAAATTTCAATAATGCCGCTGATACCCGGCGTGCAGAAGGGCTCCACAAAGGCTTGCCGAAAACCTGCCACGCCGACCGGCGTATGCGTGGGCAGGGGGGTGCTGAGCGGGCCGGGGTCAAGTTGGGGTGTCGGCGTTTTAGTGGCCACGGGCGTGATCGTCGTCGTGGGGCTGGGCGTGGGCGTGGCTGGGATGATCGTCACCGGGACGGGCGTATTAAACGCGGAAATATCGCACTCAGCCACGATACCTTGTGGCTCGTAAATCGCGCGCAAACTGCGGATGATTTCGGTATCGCTAACGTGGTTAATATCGCCGGAACGCATCAGCCCGCAGGCCGCATTCGCCGCCACTTCGAACGGGTTGCCGTCTGGCTCCACGTCTAGCAAGCGCGTAACGGCCTGTTGCAGATCGCCCGTGGCGCCGTATTCTTGCGCGATGGCCGCGATATACATGCGTTTGTCACTGCTGTCTAGGTCGGCGGGCGCGGTGTTCGTCACGATCACCGGGTCGATTTGCCAGGCATAGAATAAGCCCAACAGCACGCCCAAAACTAGCCCTAGCAGCCCGCCAGAGAGCGATAAGCCCAAGCCAGAGCGCTCGATGGGGGTTAAAATTTCGTCTTGGGGGGCCTGTTGGGTCATGAGCCAAATTGATTGCAGATGGCGCTGGGGCTGCCATCCGCATAGCCGGGGATTTGCCGCCCAAAGGCCGCCGAGAGATTCGCCAAGTCGCAAATATCGCGCAAGTCGGCGCCCCGTGTGCGATAGCGTTCGGTGACATCTTGCACCCAAGCGGGGATGTTGTCGATCTGCACCGCGCTCTGGCCATTTTCGCAAACGGTGCTGTTGTTGGCGTTCAGAGGCAAGAGCCGTTCTAGCGCAGCATCGCGCGCCGTAATGGACGTATCGGCGGCCTGGTCTACGCGAAAGCCACGTGCCACCATCAGCGTATAGTCTTCTAGGTTATCGCGCGAGAATTGGCACATGCTGCTGTTTTCGGGCGAGCGGGGGAATTGCTCCCAACCCAAAAAAATCCCCAGTCCGATACCGAGAATAGTTGCAACCAGGGCTGTACCGATAAATTGTCGCATAGAGATAATGCGTGTGCTATACTACAGCGTTTAGTGGCATGGTCTACAAATGACCAAAAAGATACCGGAGGTGGGACTCGAACCCACAAGGGTTTCCCCGCACGATTTTGAGTCGTGTGCGTCTACCAATTCCGCCACTCCGGCGAAGATGCGGCAAGTATACGGGCTTTCGAGCAACACGTCAATGGTACAGCAAGATGTGCAAATCGCAGCCGCGCAACGCGGCGACCTAGGAGCCTTCAATGCGCTGGTGTTGGCCTATCAAGATCAGGTCTACAGCCTGACGATGCGCATTCTGCAAGACCCAGCAGGCGCAGACGACATCACCCAGGAAACTTTCATTTCTGCCTATCGCAAATTAGATCAATTTCAGGGCGGTAATTTTCGCGCTTGGCTATTGCGCATCGCCACCAATGCCTGCTATGACGAACTGCGCCGCCATAAGCGCCGCCCCACCGAATCGCTGGATGACGACCCCGAGGATGGCCCTGGCCCCGAAGCCGACGCGCGCCTGGCCAGCCCCGCCGAAGGGCCAGAAGGCCACGCTCAGCGCGGCGAACTGCGTAGCGCCATCGAACGCTGTTTGGCCGCGCTCAGCCCAGACCAACGCCTGGTCATCATGATGGCCGATGTGCAAGATTATGCCTATGACGAAATCGCGCAGGCGGCGGACATCTCGCTGGGCACGGTTAAGTCCCGCATTAGCCGCGCACGGGCCAATCTGCGCGCCTGTTTGCAAACCGCCGGGGAACTTTTGCCCGCTAAGTATTGTTCTAATCGTACGTGACCTGATAAGTTCGTGATGCAACCATGACCCCAAACGAGCAGGACAGCCTGCAACTATCGGCATACATTGACGATGAACTTGCCCCCCAGGCACGCGCCGCCCTGGAAGCACGCCTGGCGCAAGATGCCGATTTGCGGGCCGAACTGGACGACCTGCGCGCGACGGTCGCATTGCTGCGCGAGATGCCAACCTTGCGCGCCCCCCGCGACTATACCCTAACGCCCGAGATGCTCGGCGAAGGATCACCATCACAAGGCCGTTCCGGAGGGGGGCGCGTGGTCAATCTGGCGCTATGGGTGCCCGCGCTAGCCGCGATGTTTGTCGCCGTCATCGGGCTCGTCTTTTTCCTGATGACCTTGGCCGGAGACGAGGCCGCCACCCAATTTGACAATGCCGATCAAGCTTTTGAAGCCCCCCCGCAACCGACATCGGTCGTGCCCCTGACGGACGAAGCCATGGTTACGGATGTTGCCCAGGCATTTGCAACCGCTACGCAACAAGCCGTGGCGCCAACGAACCGCCCTACCCAATTGCCGACCGCCAGCCCAACGAATCTCCCGGTATCATCGCCACCGCCGACCGCCGCCGTGATGCCGCCTAATGTCGCGCCGCCGGATACCTTCGCCGGGGGGGCGCAAGCGGAAGCTGTGCCCCAGGAGCCGCCTCTCCCCTCGGGTGATGGCCTGGGCGCCGCTGATGCTGCGCTGGCCGATGAGGCCGACACCATGGCCGCAGAAGAAGCCGAAATCATGACCATGCCAGAGGCCGCCGGGGATGAAGACGCCGCGCCCGCAGACGACGCCCCCGAAGCCCGGACTGGCATCACCGCAGACGACGCCCCGCCGCTGAATCTGGCCCTACTGGGTAGTGTTTTCGGCATAGGCGAACTTGTACGGGCCGTGGTTCGTTTCTTGACCGGGTTTTAGGATCGGGTCGAGATGGTCGCGCCGCCGAACTTTTGCCCGCAATGCGGTACGCCCTTGGTCGAAAAGACGGTTTTTGGCAAGTTGCGCCGCGCGTGCTCGGCCTGCGGCTATGTCCATTTTCGTGATCCAAAGGTCGCGGCCTGCGCATTTGTCGTAGATGGGGGTAAGGTGTTACTCGTGCGGCGGGGTGTGGCACCCGAACTGGGTAAATGGGCGCTCCCGGCGGGCTATGTGGATTATGGCGAAGACCCCGAACGCGCCGCCATCCGCGAAACGCACGAAGAAACCGGCTTGCAGATTGCCATTTCACAATTGGTTGACGTGATGTACTACGAAGCCTATCTGGCCGTGATCGTCATCATTTACCAGGGCTATCCCGTAGGCGGGATGCTCGGCGCGGGCGACGATGCCCTAGAAGCCGCCTGGTTCGCGCCCGATGAACTGCCGCCGGTGGCCTTCGAGAGCACCCGCGCGGTGCTAGCGCGCTGGTTGTCTTCGTGAAGCAGATGGTAGTATGCTAAGGGCAAAATATGATACGTCTGCAAACGAAGTGATTAAGGTGAGATAGTTGCTATGTCGTTTTCGCTAAGGAATGATCTGCTGCAAGGCTGGCGCGTGTTGGTCGTGGATGATGACCCGGTGAGCATCGAAATTGCCGAGACGCTTTTGCGAATGTGTGGAGCAGATGTGGGCACCGCCCCCAATGGGCAGGAAGGTTTAGCCCGCGCGCAAAATGAAAAACCCGATTTTATCGTCTCTGACCTTTCTATGCCGCACATGGACGGCTGGGAAATGGTCAAACGCCTGAAGAACGACCGCGCGACAGCCGACATACCCGTCATCGCGCTGACGGCCCATGCCAAACATGATGACCGCACGCGCGCTATCGCCGCCGGGTTTCATAATTATCTGTCCAAACCATTAGACCCAACCAATTTTGTGCGCGATTTATTGACCCTGTTGTTAGACGTGCCTGAACTCGGCGCGCGGGCGCGGGCCTTGCAAGATGAGTTCTAAAGCGCGTCGTCCCGGTAGGCGATGATGATCTGGTTCACGCCCAACGGCAGCGGCGTCCAAGTGGTGCGCGTCAGCACTTGCAGCAAAGCCGGCAAGCCAAACAGGCCGAACTGAACCCCTTTGGGTAGCACGGGCAGGTAGGGCACATCCCATAGGCCATCGCCAAAATGCCGCGCCACGCGCAGGTTATTCTCGGCCAGCCATGCCCGCCATTGCTGCGGCGGTTGGACGTTGATATGCGTGGGGTCTTTGCCGATGGCGTCCGTGGCGTGGTCTTTGAAGCGGCGCAAACTATACCCAGGGTTGGGCGTTGCGAAAAGCAACACGCCACCGGGCTGCAACACACGCCGCACCTCGCTTAACGTGAACGCCGGGTTCGGCAGATGTTCGAAGACATGCAATGACACAATCGCGGCGAATTGTTCATCCTGAAAAACGTTCAAATCATCGGCCTGGTAGACAAACGCTTCGGCTTGCGGAGCATTCAGGCGCGTCTGCTCCACCGGATATTCGTCAATGTCGATGCCCACGCACTGAAAATCCGCCTGCAACAGCCCCAGCAGATGACCTAGCCCCGTGCCGATTTCGAGCAATTGGCCGCCGCCTTCCGGCGCATAACGCCGCACCAGGGCCGCGTAATAGCGCCGCGCAAACCAATACATGCTAAAGCGGCTGAGCTTACGATCTGCGTAGTTGTAATTCTGGAAATACTGTTCGCCGTATTCGTCGCGCGGAATGTTGGACATAAAATAATCTCGTCTCGTCGTCTTATGCTAAGGGCAAAATGAGGCGATTGCCGTCATAAAAGCCTTCGCCGTCCACTTGGAACAATCCTTCGGCGGCGTTGCTCACGATGTCCAGCGTATCATCCAAGGCGGGCGCGGCATTATCATAATCGTCTGGCACGCCAATCATGATGATCGCTTGGGTGCGTGTCAAGACATCTAGCACCAAACCCTGGTCGGGTTCGTTGCCCAGGGCGGAAACCCGTTGCAAAAATGTCTGAATTTCGCGGCGGGTGATGTCTTGGCCCGCATCAACCAGATCAACCACCAGCGGCGCGGCCTCCTGAGTATAGAAAATGTCCATCTGATTAGTGCCCGCTGGTTGCACATGATACCCACGCTGGATCATCTGCGCCTGTAAAGGTACGAGGCTCCCCAGGGGGGCTTTCGTAAATAATCGTATCGTATAACCCATAGACGTCCTCCTAAACCCGATGATGTTATCTATTCTGCTTCGCCACTGACCGGGCGGTCATCCGGCGGCACCCAGGAAGTCACCCGGAACGGCACCACAGCGCTTTCGATTGTTTGACCATCCGCCAGCGTGGCCACGGCTTGCAATTCGTGCGGGCCGGGTGTCAGCGCCCACCAGATTTCAAAAGGTGCCGTGTCGCTGCTGGCTAATGGTTCGCCATCTAGCATATACCGGACGCGCACGGTATCCGGCGGTGTGGCGGTCTGTAAACGGATGCGTTGATTCTCGTAGGGTGTAAACGGCGAAAGCTGAAACACCGTATACGGATCGGGGGCCAACAAACGCACGGGCTGCGCGTCGTAGCCCACTAGGCGCGCGCCCACAGGCGGCGCGGGGATGCCCTGCCGGGCGGCCCAATCGCGCGCTTCGGGCGGCAACACCAGAAACACCTCGCGGACGCGGTCGGCGGGCGGGGTGGCCTGCGTGGCGAGTTGGCCCGTACGACGGTCGATCTCAAACGCCTGGTAGAAGTGATCTTCCTCGGTGGGCACGGTGCCTTCAATGAACCATTCCCAGCGGCGCTGGGGGCAATCTGGCGTGGGCAACAGGCCACTCACTGCACAAACCTGCGCGCGCGTGATGCCCTCGGGCACATCGAAACTTAAATACGGCTGGCCTTGTAGGACGGCGCGCATAAATTGGTTCCAGATCGGCCCCGCGCCACTGATGCCGGAAACATTATCCATGGGCGTATTATCCGCATTGCCGACCCACACCCCAGTGACCAGATTCGGCGTATAGCCGACCGTCCAATTATCGCGGAAGTCGGTTGTGGTGCCCGTTTTGGCGGCGGCAGGCCGCGCGCCGAGGTTCAAGGCGCTGCCGTGCCCAAAGGACGGATAGCGCGCGTTTTCGTCCGATAGAATGCTGGTGATGAGATAGGCCACGCGCGGGTCGAGTTCGGGCGTACCCCACTCCGGGGGCTGCCATTCGTAAAGAATATCGCCGTCGCTGTCGCGCACTTCCAGAATATAAACCGGGTCGATGCGCTGGCCACCATTGGCGAACGGGGCATACGCGCTTGTAAGTTCCGTCAGCATGACCTCGCCGCCGCCGAGCGTCAATGCCAGGTCAAAACGGCTGCTGTCCGTCAGGGTACTGATACCCAAGCGCGTCCCCAG
>DAOTVD010000380.1:0-6070 GCA_034437075.1 Anaerolineae bacterium | reverse complement strand
CGGCATCGGTATCGTAGCGATACACCAGGCTGTCGATAGTCAGGCCGCCGTCTTCGGGCGCTTGACGGATGGCGTCGATGGTGCTGAGCATACGTGGGTCGGTGGGCGACACGAAAAAGACCAGGGGCATAATCAGGTTGCTGGCGTCCAGGGTGGTGTTGCCGTAGGCTTGGATGAAAGCGCCGCGTTCGTCGCTCCAACCCTTGTCCATAATTTCCTCATAGATGGCATCGCGCGCTTGCAGCCAGCGATCACGCGGGGCGGGGAACGAACGCTTGTCGGCCAGGCGCAAGCCGCGATCCAGCGCGACCCAACACATGAGCTTAGAGTAGACAAAATGCTGCGGCTCGCCGCGCATCTCCCACACGCCCGCGTCGGGACGCTGCCAATTGTCCACCACCCAATCGAGCAGAGCGCACAGTTCGCGCCATAGGTCGTAGCTGACGGGTTCGCCGTACTTATTATAGAGATAGACGGCATCCATCAATTCGCCGTAGATGTCTAATTGCAGTTGGTCGTGGGCCGCGTTGCCCACGCGCACGGGCTGCGACCCGCGATAGCCGTCCAGGTGATCGAGCGTGGTTTCGGTCAGTTCGTGCTCGCCTCGGATGCCGTACATGATCTGCAAGCCGCCGCCGGGGTTCTGCTCGTGGGCGCGGGCCTGCAACCAGTCGATGAACGCGGCGGCCTCTTGCGTAAAGCCGATGCGCATAAAGCCGTAGAGTGTAAAAGCCGCATCGCGCAGCCAGGTATAGCGATAATCCCAGTTACGAATGCCGCCCAGGGTTTCGGGCAAGCCCGCCGTCGGCGCGGCGACAATGGCCCCGGTCGGCGCGAAGGTCAGCAGCTTCATGGTCAAGGCGCTGCGCTGCACCGTCTCGCGCCAGCGGCCCGTATAGCTGCATTGGCTCAGCCAGGCACGCCAATATTTAACGGTGCTCTCAAACAGCGCTTCGGCCTCGGTGGCAGAGAGCGGCGGGGGGCAATCGCCGGCCACGCTTTGCAGCATAAAGGCCAGGCTTTCGCCGTCTTCCAGGTGAAATTCGGCGCGCAGGCCGTCGGCAGCGGTGGCTTGCAGGGGGGCGCGGGTGGCCAGGGCCAAGCGCAAGCTCTCGGTGTCGAAGAC
Organism: Anaerolineae bacterium; assembly: GCA_034437075.1. Classification (GTDB taxonomy): domain Bacteria; phylum Chloroflexota; class Anaerolineae; order Aggregatilineales; family J027; genus DAOTVD01. Next base: position 4,944 of record DAOTVD010000380.1, on the reverse strand, counting down.
CGCGCCGCCCTCTTGCAGGCTCAGCGTATGCGCGTCGCGGGCGTAGTTGAACGCGGGCTGGCAAACCATCTCGAAATCCACCGCGCCATGCACCACGCGCACAATACGCAGCAGGCGATTATGCGGGTTGGCGTCGTCTGGGATGGGCATGAAATCCAGCATTTCGGCGATGCCCGCATCGGACAAAAAGCGCGTGACCAAGACATTGGTTTCTGGCCAATAGAGTTGTTTGTAGTGCGTGCCGTCTTTGTCGCGCGGCGAGATGCGAAAATAGCCGCCTTGGGTGTCATCCAGGATGGCACCAAACACGCTGGGCGAGTCGAAATGCGGATAGCAGAACCAGTCGATGCTGCCATGCAGGCTCACCAGCGCGGCGGTGTGCATGTTGCCGATGAGGCCGTAATTTTCGATGGGGGTATAGGGCATAGGGTATCCTTTTTTTGAGCCATGCAATAGGGGAGCCAATTCGTCATATGGCCCCGTCTGTGTATAGTCTAACAAACCCGCGCCTGTGTTATAATCAGCGCATCTACACAATCATGGAGGGTGAAGAATGGCCGAACTCAAATATCCCGATGACGTAAAATATACCCAGGCCGACGAATGGGTGCGGGTGGATGGGGATAACGCCACCGTGGGCATCAGCGACTATGCCCAGGACCAACTGAACGACATCGTGTATGTGGAACTGCCCAGCGTGGGCGACGCCTTCGGCGCGGGGGATGTCTTCGGCGTGGTGGAGAGCGTCAAAGCCGCCGCCGATTTGAAAATGCCCGTCGCGGGGGAAGTGACCGAGGTCAACGAGAGCTTAGAAGACGAGCCCGAAGCCATCAACACAGACCCGTATGGCAAGGGCTGGATCATCAAAATTAAAATCACCGACAAAAGCGCGCTAGACGGCCTGATGGATAAGGCCGCGTATCAGTCCTACAACGAAGATCGCGGCTAGCGCGCCAAAATACCCCGTCAAACCAATGGGTTCGGCGGGGCTCCCAATTTTTGCTATAACTAAAGCGCTCTATGTTGCTATGTTGATGTGTGTGTCGCCAAATTAAACGTTAACAGGAGAAACGCATAACCGATGGGATACATCCCGCACACCGACCAAGACCGAGCGGCCATGCTGGCCAGCATCGGCGTCGATTCGCTGGATGCGTTGTTCGATGCCGTGCCGGACGGCAAGCGCTTCCCGCTGTTGGATTTACCCCCCGCGCTGAGCGAACTGGAAATCGCGCGCGAACTGACCGCCGTGGCCAATGCCAACGTCGCGACGGATCGTTACCCCAGCTTTCTCGGGGCCGGGGCCTACCAGCATTTTATCCCCGCCGTGGTGGATCATATGATCCTGCGTGGCGAATTCCTGACCGCCTACACGCCCTATCAGCCCGAAGTCAGCCAGGGCACGCTGCAAGCGACCTATGAATTTCAGAGCATGGTCTGCGCCTTGCTGGATATGGAAGCGGCCAACGCTAGCCACTATGACGCCGCCACCGCCCTGGCTGAAGCTATCACCATGGCCACGGAAATCCACCGGGGCAAACGGCGCAAAATCGTCCTCTCGCCCGGCATTCATCCGCAGTATCTCGAAGTCGCGAGCACTTACCATCAATGGCGCGATCTAAAATTTGTGGGGCACCGGGGCAACGCCACCATCCCCGATTTGATTGACATGATTGACGACAGCACCGCCCTGGTGGCCGTGCAATACCCGAACTTTTTCGGCGAAATCCATTCCCTGGATGAACTGGCCAAAGCATGCCAGGAGCATAAAGCGCTCTTGTGCGTCGTCACCGACCCAATCGCCTGCGCGCTGCTGAAACCGCCCGGCGCATTCGGGGCCGATATTGTGGTGGCGGAGGGGCAATCCCTGGGTATTCCGCTCAGCTTCGGCGGGCCGTACTTGGGCATCTTCGCCACGCGGAACCAACACGTCCGTAAAATTGCCGGGCGTATCGTGGGCGAAACGCTCGATACCGAAGGCCGCCGTGCCTTCGTGATGACCCTACGTCCCCGCGAGCAAGACATCCGCCGCGAGAAAGCCACCAGCAATATCTGCACCAACCAGGGCTTGATGTCCACCGCCGCCGCCGTATATATGAGCGCCATGGGTAAATCCGGCCTGCGCCAAGTGGCCGAACTATGCTGGCACAAAGCCCACTACGCCGCCGACCAAATCGACGCGCTAGAAGGCTACAGCGTCAAGCGCGAAGCGCCGTTCTTCAAGGAATTTGTCGTCACCACGCCCCAGCCCGCCGCCGAAATCAACCAAACCTTGCTAGAGCAGCACGGGATCATCGGCGGCTATGACCTGGGCCAGAGCCACCCCGGGCGCGAAAACGAGATGCTCGTCGCCGTCACCGAAATGAATACCCGCACCGAAATTGATTCCTTTGTGGAAGCCTTGAAACAGATTGCGAGGCCATCATGACCGATAATGTCGCGACGCCCCCCACGACCCAAACCCCCGAACCCGCCGCCGCGCCGCTCGAACCGCTGATTTACGAACTGAGCACGCCGGGCCGCCAGGGCATCAGCCTCCCCGCGCCGGATGTGCCAACCACGGAAATACCCGCCGAACTGCGCCGGGATGATCTGCCCTTGCCCGAGGTGGGCGAGGCCGAGGTCGTGCGCCATTTTACGCGCCTCAGCGGCCTGAATATGGCCATCGACAAGACCTTTTATCCGCTGGGCTCGTGCACCATGAAGCACAACCCGCGCATCAACGAAAATATGGCCCGTTTGCCAGGCTTCGCGGCCTTGCACCCCGCCCAGGCCACCGCCCAAGCCCAAGGCGCCCTGGCCCTGATGTGGCAATTACAACAATACCTGGCCGAAATCAGCGGTATGCGCGCCGTCAGCTTGCAGCCCGCCGCCGGGGCCCAGGGCGAATTCGCCGGGATTTTGATGATCCGCGCCTATCACAAGGCGCGTGGCGACGAAAAACGCACCAAAATCATTGTGCCGGACTCGGCCCATGGCACCAACCCCGCCACCACGACCATGGCCGGGCTAGAGGTTATCGAAATCGGCAGCGATGATAAGGGCGATGTCGATATGGAGGCCCTGCGCGCCGCTTGCGACGACACCGTCGCGGGGATGATGATCACCGTCCCCAGCACGCTAGGCGTCTTCGAAGAACATATCGAAGACATCATCGCGGCGGTGCACGCTTGCGGCGGCCTGATGTACATGGACGGGGCCAACATGAACGCCATGCTGGGCGTCATGAAACCCGGCGAACTGGGTTTCGATGTTATGCACTATAACCTGCACAAGACCTTCAGCACGCCCCACGGCGGCGGCGGCCCCGGTAGCGGCCCCGTGGCGTGCAACGATCAACTGAAGGACTTTTTGCCCGGCCCTATCGTTGGCATCACCGAAGAAGCCGGGGAGGACAACGACGCGCCGCTATATGGCTGGACCATGCCCGCGCACAGCATCGGGCGCTTGAAGTCGTTTTGGGGCAATTTCGGTATGCATATCCGCGCCATCAGCTACATCATGGCCTATGGCGGCGATGGCTTGAAGGCCGTCACGCAGCATGCCGTGCTGAATGCCAATTACCTACGCGCCCGCCTGAAAGACACCTTCAACATGCCGTATGACCGCCTCTGCGGCCATGAATTCGTACTAGAAGGTCATTTTAAGGACGCGCCCGACATTCACGCGCTGGATATTTCCAAGCGGCTCATCGACTATGGCTACCATCCGCCGACCAATTACTTCCCGCTCATCGTGCCAGAGGCGCTGCTCATCGAGCCGACCGAAACGGAAACCAAGCGCGTGCTAGATGGCTTTGTGGAGGCCATGCAGAAAATCGCCCAGGAAGCGCGCGATAATCCCGAGATGCTGCACACCGCCCCCCACGAGGCCCCCGTGCGCCGCGTGGATGAGGTGCGCGCGGCCAAGCAACTCGTGCTGTGTTGTTTGCCGCTCGTGCCCGAAGGCTCGGCAGCGGATTAGGCCGGGCGGGGCTTTTGACGATTCCTGAGTGGAATTGGATCGGATAACCCTATATTTTCCTAACAAGGGGCCTAAGCCCCTTGTTAATTTTATGGAGCGCGCCTGCCCGCGATGCAAACGAACCCGCCTGAAATCTGCCTTGCTCAAATCGGATGCTCAGGTCCGCTATAACCTGTGGTTTATTCACGCTAGGCGGATATGATATGATATGCGCGAGACAGCTTGACGACCGGAGACACACCATGGTGAAAACCATTATCGCCATAGAAGATGACCCGCAAATCTCAGAGTTAATCGAAGTCTTGCTGGAGTCCGATGAAGTAAATATTCGCACCTATCAAGATGGCCCCAGCGGCCTGAACGCCATCCTGGATGAAATACCCGATTTGGTGCTGCTGGATGTCAAAGTGCCGGGGATGTCTGGCCTAGAAATCCACGCTGAAATCCGCCAGAACCCCCCCACGCGCAGCATCCCGGTTATTTTCCTAAGCGTGACCGAGCAAGCCTTTCAGCAGCGGGTGCAATTCACGCGCAGCTTGATCGACTATTACATGACCAAACCTTTCGATATTCTGGCCCTGCGCGAGCGGATTAAGTTGCTGCTGGATATTGATAGCTGGGAAGTGCCCGATAGCTACCAGCAAGCCGCGCAGAACTCGCCGCGCATCCAGCCCCGTTCCGCCATGCGCGACCGCTTCCGCGAGCACAAACCCAAGGACGACGAAGCCGAAACTTAGCCCACTTCGGCCAAACAGAAAACGAATTCAGGCTATTGACATCCCCGATTGAACACATCAGCACGCGGGTGCTAAATCTGGCGCTTAAGGCCCAGGGTTGGGGTGTGATTCGATTGCCAGGCGAGGCCGCTAAGCACGAAAAATATAACAAGGGGCTTAAGCCCCTTGTTAGAACATGTGGTTATCCGATTAGGCTTTTCCAAGTATTTAACTATGCCGCTTGCTTTTGTCGAAAAGGATACCG
>DAOTVD010000379.1:0-2332 GCA_034437075.1 Anaerolineae bacterium | reverse complement strand
TTATCCACCAGGCGTGCATAACCTGGCGCGGCCTTTTCGTATGCTGGCACGGCTTGCAAATGCGCGGATTGCACCCAGCCAGTCTGGCCGTTCAGGGCTGCACGCTGCCAGGCGACGCCCTGAGCATCCTTCAAAACGGCATCTGGGGCGAGGATGGCACCGTGCCCCAAGCGGGCCAGCAAGGGCGCATCTGGGGCGGCATAAGCGCGCACCCCCGCAAAGGGCGCGCCGACCTGAGCCCAACCTACCCCGCTGGGCGCAGCGTTGGGCGTCACCATGGGCTGAAGATGAGCCAGCGGCACGTAATAACCATCCGCCAATTGCGCCCAAGCGCCGGAAATCCCATGCAAAGCATGTACCGTATCCGGCAGGAGCCGCGCGATTGCCGATGATGTAGCGTCAGGCATAGCGCGCGTGTGCGTCATCTGCAAAATACGCACACGCGCGCTGGGCAAAGCAGCTTGCGCCGTACCGGGTAAGGTATCGAACTGACTGAGGCCCAGGGTTGTTAGGGCTGCGCCAGAGAGCTTGAAAAAGTCGCGTCGCGAAAGGTTCATGCTGGCCCTACCTGAATCGTCACATGGTGGGTGGTTGGCAATATTGGTGGCACGGCAAAAGGATCGGGGGCGGTAGCGGGTTGGGTTGTGCCGTTTTCGTCCGTGGCCCGCGCTTCCAGCGTGTAATAGCCCGGTTCGGTAAACGTCCAATCGAGCGCCCAGGGGGTTGGCATATGGCGCGGCGTCGGGTCTAGGCGCGCAGGCAACCACGGGCCGCCATCAATGCGCACCTCCACGGCCTGGATGCGGCGCGCGCCCGCGAAAGCATCCCCCCGGATCGCGCACGTTAGCCCGCTTTGGGTATGGGTTTGCGGCGCCAGGATGCGCGCGCGGGGTTGCACACGCCCATCATCCGGCCAGCCACGCGATTCCCAAAAACCCAAAAAAGCACCAGGGATAAAACTCATATGCACGAGCCATTTGGGTTGCTTGTAATCATACACATCCGGCAAAATGACGCGCACTGGGCCACCCTCAGCAGGTGCCAGCGAATGGCCATGCATGCCGAAGGCCAGCAGCGCCGCCGGATCATGTGCGAGTGATAGCGGAATCGCGGTCTGGTAGCCGTCTGCCCCAGTCAATTTCAGTCGGTCAGCGTGCCGGTTGGGCGCCAGATTGGCCAGCAAATCCGCCAGGCGCAGGCCGCGCCAGGTCGCCACATGCAACAAATCGCCGCCGGGCGGATTGCCCGCGTTTTCGATGGCTAACGTTTCCTCGCGCAGGGGGAAGGCGCGCAAGTCGGCTAAAGTCAACACACGCGATTCACCATCCGCGAGACCTTCGACAAGTAACGACCAATCGTCAGCAGATAAAATGGGCACGGTTTTACGTCGCAACATCATCATTTTGCGTTACGCCATAGAGCCTTGGCGCAGCACCAAGCCACGCACAATGACCCCTAAGCCGATAGCGATGAGCATGCTCCCCACGAAGGTTTCCCGCCAGAGCATCAGATCGTGAGTGTGTAGCAACAGGCTCACACTGGCGCCGATGAGCGCCGAAGCGGCTAAAAACTGCGCGGCCTGGCGCGTCAGCAAGGCTTGCAAGCCCCACAGCGCGGCCAACCCAAGCAATGCGCCTGGCCACCAGGTATCCAGCGCCGGGGAGGTCGCGCCGAGGTTGGCCAACGTCCAGAAGACGCCGCCCGCGATGAGTCCGGTCGTCAGGAGCGCCAACCCAGGGTTGATCTCGTTCCAATCAATCAGACGCGGTAAGCGCGGCAGCCGTAATCGCCGAGCCCGCCGGGGCATTGGCGTGTCGGTTTCGTCCGCCGGGCGAACCACTGTCGAAAGTTTTGCTTCCTCGGGAGTGGGGATGTCCGGCGCGACCCGTTCTAGGGTCGGGCTTTCTGCCGAAGGGGGCGCAAAGCGCGCGTGATCATCATCTTGTAACTCTTCGACTTCGCCTTCGATAATGTTGTCGTCTTCGTTTTTGCGTCGCCAGAAGCGTTTCATAAATATCCCGTTTGGTTATGCCTGGTATCAGGATTATTGTATCATGCTCGGCGCATCCAGTTAGGAATCTATATGCTTTTCCAGCATCCAACACGGTTCGTGAACATGGATTAACTTACCTTTATGATCGGTATACGACCATTGGCCTTCATCATCATCATAAATGCGATACCCGTTACGTTCGTACAACCGTAGTGCGCCCACGTTATCCTTCGCTACCGCAATGGTCGCATAGAAAATGTTGCGGTGACGTAGTTGGGCTTCTCCCTGGCGAATCAACTCCGTGCCCAGCCCCAATTGGCGAAACGGGGTCATCACGCG
>DAOTVD010000378.1:0-7386 GCA_034437075.1 Anaerolineae bacterium | reverse complement strand
CCGCCTCGGGCGGGTGCACCGTATCCATATGGGCGATGAGCAAAATGGGCGTGGCTTCCGCAGGGCGATGACTGGCCCGAATAAGCCGATGCCGTCCGTTGATGACCTCTACCGCGAAGCCGAAATCCTGCGCCCACCGACAAAAAACATCCATGGCATGATCCACACCATGGATGTTCTCGGTAAAGGTATTCAAATTAACTAACTCTGCTAGGCGGGCGGTGAATCCATCTTGCTGCGCTTCAATCCACGCCGAAAGATCGGAAAGCTGCATAAGGTTTTACTCTACTCTTGTCCTGAACATTCAGATTGACACAAGAGCCTAACACAGCTTCTGCCGATTTGCCCATCGTCAACTTCAACAGTCTGGGCAACCAGCCAGGCTTAGTAAAAAATGGGCACTGGCTCGGCGATAATCACGACCCGTTCTTCATAATCGCGGGTGCGCGGGTCATAATCTCCCGAGCAAGTGATGAGGGTCAGGCGATGGCCAGGCTCGTACACCACGCGCGTATCGGTAGCGAGGATCACCTGCATATAGCTCACAGTGTAGTAGTAATGTTGACGCCCTTCGCGCACGATAATCAGGTCGCCGGGTGAGAGTTCATCCAGGCGATTGAAGACACCCGGCACACCATTGGGGTACAACGCATGGCCAGCCAGCACAGTATTGCCGCCTTCACCCAGCCAGGGCGTCCCTTGCAGATGACCCACGCGGCTTTCGTATGGCCCGATATGCCAGTATCCGCCTTGATTTGCATTCACGCGAATGTCCATAAAGAACAGTGACGACGACACGCCCAGAGATGGTATATCCAGGCTGACCTGCGCGTAGTTGCCCGGGCCATCAGCACTGGCAGGCATCACCCCCAGCGCCACCAAGCCGATGACGGACAGGATCAAAACGTATTTGATTTTCATGCAATCCCCCCCCTTATGGAAGATATCAACGGTTGTCGTTGACAAAATAATTCATGGCCCAGTAGCCGCCGCTTTGGGCATAACCACTGATGCTCACCGTTGGCTGCGTGACCGATAATGTCCCATCCCAGGTTTGCGGGATTTCCAACATGGTGGTGAAGGTGCCATCGGCGGCTGTTTGCACACTCTCTAGCGCATCGCTACGTAGATTTTGGCTGGGTTTATCCAGATAGAGCACGACCTCCGTATTGCCGGGGTAGTTGCTGCCACTCACGGTGACGGTATCGCCAGGGCCTGCCGTGCGGGGCGTAATGCTCAAATTCGGGATGGTGTCGGGCGGCGGTTGGTGTACGCCACCTGTGGCTGGTGGTTGGGTTTCGGGGTCTGTGCCACCACCCGTTAAAGGCGGCGGTAACGTGCCCTCTACAGGCGGAATGAGCAGCGCCTCGCCCACAAAGACCAATTGCAGATTATCAATATTGTTGGCTTGCGCAATCTGCGAGATCGCTTCGTCATACTGTTGCGAGATGCCGAACAATGTATCATCGTCCGTTACGGTGTGGGTGCGCCATCCGCGAAAGAGGTTGGGGTCTTGCCCACGTACAAAGTTCCCGCTAGGCGTCGGTTCATCCGTCAGTGGCCCCCCGGTGCCCATGTCTTCGTCGTCCTCGTCAGTCTCGGAGGCGGGCTCCTCGTCCATATCATCATCATCGGGCATGGGCTGCGCCGACACAAGGCCATCTGTGCAGAGGACCTGGCCAATCCGTAGCCGGGCATTGGGCGACAAATTATTTAACTGAGCCAGTTCATTAACGCTGACGTCTTCGCGCGCGGCAATGCTAGTTAGGGTATCGTTATCCCACACCATGACCGTATTCACGCAATCGTCTGGCGCCTGGGCCGATACGCTCCCGAAAGCCGCTAAAAGCAGAACGCAAAGGCTCAGCACTAAAGCTGTTTTATGCATCAAGTTGTTTCTCCGTGTCCATTTAATTAAATTGTAGTGCATCTGGCATACGGGCGAAAGTACCCCATCGACCCACGCAGATGTTACAATATGACCAAAATGGAGGCCGTTGTACGATGCGATTAGCCGTTTTAGCCGATATTCATGGAAATTTAGCCGCGCTAGAGGCCGTATTAGCCGATCTGGAGGCCCAACCCACCGTGGATCATATCTGGGTTTTGGGCGATCTGGCGTTGTTTGGTCCGCAGCCTGGCGCATGCGTGGACGCGGTGCGCAAATTGCAAGAGGAGCGCGAAGCCAAAGTGATCCAGGGTAATACCGACCGCTACATCGTTACGGGCGCTGCGCCGATCATCAGCGCGTTTGAGGCCGATGATTGGGAAACCCAGCGTACGGCCCTGGCCTTGCGCGACGCGAGCATCAACTGGGCGCGCGAACGCCTGGATGGCGAACAAGCCACCTATTTGTATAAGCTGGGCCATAGCTTAAGCTTAGAAGCCGAAGGCTTCGGGTGGATCAGCGCTTTTCATGCCATCCCTGGCGATGATGAAGGCATCGTCACACCCGACACCGATGAATTTGATCTGCGGGATGCGTTGCTCGACGCCGAAAGTCGCTTGCTCTTTGGCGGGCATACTCACCTGGCCATGGATCGTGACCTGGGCGATATGCGCATGGTGAATCCGGGGAGCGTGGGCCTGCCCTTCGATGGTGACACACGCGCCGCTTATGCCATCTTGACCCAAGCCGATGACGCCCCACTGCATATCGATCTCCGGCGCGTGGCTTACGATATGCAACCTACGTTGGATGCCCTGGCCGAGCACCCCAAAGGCGAGGCTGTGCGGCAACAATTACGGGATGCCAGTGCGTAACGCTTCTCTGCTAGAACGTTTTTACAGCCTGCTGACGATTATTCCTGAGCCCCCTAAACGGACGCTGAATGCTGGCTGTGGCTTGTATACCGAAGCTGATATCATCGTCAGGCACTGGCCCGATGCGCTGCATATTGGTTTAGATGTCAACTGGCCGGATTTGAACCTCATTCGGGAACGCATCAGCCCGGTGCAAGCCAATCTGCAAGCGTTACCATTCCGTTGCCATTTTGATCTCGTGGTGGTGCGGCATCCAGATATTATCCGGCGTCCAGTCAGTTGGCGCGCATTTTTTGAGACCACACCAGCCATCCTGGCTCCGAAGGGCTATCTACTGGTGACGACCTATTCGCTACGCGAACGAGATGCTGTACGCGCGACTGTTCCGCTAGCGCGTTTAATAATTGATGAAACCCAATTGGCGCCAGTTAATCTGGCCGGGCAGGATAAATATCCGCTGTTATATACTGTGCCGAGTTCCTAATATGCGCCCCCCATACCGGTATTCAACACCAGATCGGCATTAAACGAGCCATTGTCCAACGCTTCGCGAGCCAGACGGGCATAAACAAAGTTTGCATTGTAGCTTAATGCGCTGTTGAAAGCTGCCCGCGCGCCGTTGGTGTCGCCTTGCTGCGCCAGCGCGGCACCTCGGAAGAAAAACGTTTCTTCGACATAAGGCGTCGTTTGGGCTGTGGCGCTGGCATGGTTCAAGACATCGTCATAGCGCCCTACGGCAAAATAGGCCACATAGGGAGAATGCTGATACCACAAAGTGCGATAGGGCATACCAAGCTGAAACGCTTGATCGAAAGCCTGGGCTGCTCGTTCATAATCGCGCAAGTTCGTGAATGAATGGCCCATATTAAACCAGGCCCAGCGATCATTTGGGTTTTCGCTGGCGTCTGTTTGAGCCATTTGCAGTGCGATTTCTGCTGCGCGCCGGGGTTCGGCCAGTTCACCCAATAGCCGGACGAGTTGCGCGCGCCGGGGGGCGTCGTACAGCACGATGAAGGTATGATTGAAGTGGCGCCAATTAGCGGCAATTTCGGCATATGGTTCTTGTAATCCCTGCGAATTGCCATGGCCCCGAAAGCTATCAAAGGTATAGAAAATCTGCTGAGCATCATCGTAGCCCACCAGCAGCAAATAATGCCCCATCCAGCCCAGGTCATCGAACTCGAAGCCCATTTCAATAATCACGGGGAAATCATACGCTAACAGCGTGCGCACTGCATCCAGATCACCCCCCACGCGATATTCGGCATAGACTTCCTGAGACGTGCGGGTTTGCTGGTTGGCATATTGCACCATCTGGAAGGGGCTGACGTTTTTATCTTCGCTATTGGGTTTTAAGAAATTGGCGGCGGGGCCTTGGCTGGCGTTGTAACCATAATAACTGAGGGCCATGGTTAATGTGGCGGGGCCGCAATTGTTCCACCATTGCGGATGGGGCGTGATGCGGGACAAGTCCAGACGATAGCTGGCTGGGCGCGGGATGGGGGTCGTTGTGGCGGTGGGCGTCGGGCTGGGTAGCGCGGTCGGCGCTAAGGTCGGCGGCGGCGTGGGCGTAAAAGTCGGGGACGCGGTGGGCGATAAAGTGGGCATGGCTTCCGGCAGCATACCGCTGGTGTTGACATTAAACGGCGTCGTTTGCAAACCGGATTCCGTGGCGGCGGGTGTGGTTTCATCCGGCGGTAGCGTTGCGGGTGTCAGCAAAGAGAGCGGATCAAAGTCCGGGTCTTGGGTTGGGCCGCTGAGGGTAGGGATAACCTCGAAAGGCGGGGTCGGCTTCCAATCACATACGATCTCCGAGCCCAGATTATCCCGTACGCGCACACACCATTGCTCTTGTACATAGGGTGGTTGCGCGCGATAGATAGGCGGCAGGAGGATCGCGGCGATGATGAGGGAGACACAGCCAAAAGCGCTGAGGGCCCCACCCACGGCCAGCGCTATTCCCAGCAAATTCTGACGACGGCGATGCGTATGATGAACGGAGGGCGATGGCGTCTGTGATTCAGTCATGACAATTCGCTTTTCTTATCTTGCGTCCCGAGTATGAAGCCTGGTGAATTCCCCCATCATTATAAACCATGTCGCAGGCCCACGTTAGTTGATGGTTCGCCAAGCTAGCATCAGTGGGCAGCCACCCCCATATAGTAGACTTGCGCGATGGTTTGGTAGCCCAGTGTTTCATATAACGGGCGGCCCATGCTGCTCGCCAGCAGGATGGAACGCGGGCATTGGGCTAGCTGCGCTTTTTCGAGTAGATCGTGCATGAGGGCATACGCAACCCCTCGGCGCCGAAAGCGGCGGCGCGTGCCGACATTCCATATGCTGGCGATTTGGCCTTTCAGGCTCAGAGACGCAACCCCCGCTGGTATGCCGTCCACCAGAGCAATTGCATGGTGGATTTCCGAATCGGCTTCGTCTTCGGCGCGCACCATGCGCGGGCTCACCTCTGGATGCATATGAAACGCTTCGGCAATAATCCGATGGGCAGCGCGGCGTAACGCTTCGCCTTGCACGGCTTGGACGGTTACGGGGGGCAGAGGCCGCACGCGCGCCGGAGGGCCATCTAACAACATTAAGGGGCTACTCCAACGGGTGTATGCCCCCAGGTGTAACAAGCGCTCTTGCAGACCGGGCTGGGCTTTTGGCAGGGTGAACACGCTCCATTCGGCTTGATAGGGCCGAAAGAAACGCACCGCATCATCCAGCAGCGCTGCGTTCACCTGCCCAGGCACATCAATCCACAGTTGATTAGCTCCGCTGAGCCAGGTACGGCCACTATAACTGAGCACATAGCCCAGGCCATAGCGTGTATCGGCTTCGGGGTAGTGCCAGAAGCTATGCGCATAAAACGCGCGAATTGCCGCGAGCATCGTACCAAACACGCGCTTAGCCTCCGGCGGCAACCGGTAAACGAAACCCGACGGTCGTCCCGGCATCGAGTGTGCTTTCTGCCCAGATTTGCCCGCCATGGCGCTTGATGATCGTCTGCGCAAAAGCCAACCCCACGCCCCCGCCTGGAATATCGCGAATGCGCTCATCGACAGAGCGCCACATCCGATCCCAGATAAGCGGCAATTCATCCTTTGCAATGCCGATGCCCTTATCGGCAATCGTGTAGAACACGTCCGTATCCTGATGCCAGGCATGGATGACCACCGTGCCGCCAGGGAAAGAATAGCGGATGGCGTTATCCAGCACATTATAGATGGTTTGCTGCAAACGCCCAGCATCGCCCAAAACGGTCGGCAGCGAGTCCGGCATGCTGTTCACGATGATCACCTCGTGGCGCTGTTCCAAACCCGCTAATTGGTCGATCACAGCGCGGGTCAGGCTGGCCAGTTCAACGGGCATATGTTCCAGGGGCATTCCGGCTTCGATCCACGAAAGATCGATGAGCTTACCCGAGAGTTCGTACAACTTATTGACGGTTTGCTGGATGCGCGCCGAGTATTTCGCTTGTTGGGGGGTTAAATCACCCAGCTTTTCGACTAAATCGGCATAGCCGGCCAGCGCATTGAGCGGATTGCGTAGGTCGTGGGTAATGGCTTTAATGAGCGCTTCGCGCCGGGCTTCTAGGTCGCGCTTTTCAGTAATGTCGTTTAGGATAATCACGCGCTGATTGTGCAGCGTGCCCGCGACCCCTGTCGCCAGGCGGCCATTATGCAACCGCACATCTAATTGCCAGGCGCCGCCTCGGGTGGCCAGGCGTAGCAACGCCGGGAACGCCGCCAGAACATGAGTAGCATCTTCACCAATCACTCGTTCTGACCCCAAGCCCAACATAGATGTTGCAGCGGGGTTAAGATGCAATAAGCGTCCGTCGGCGTCGATAATCAAAATGCCTTCTGCCGCATTACGAAAAATGAACTCGTACACCGCATCCATGGTGATCTCCTGCGCATCGTGCCAGTCTGTGCTGCGCACATTGTACCTCATGCCGTCGTGGCACAGAAAATCGTGCCTCGTTGCCCCAGAGTATGGTAAAGTATGGTGCTGATAATCGAAGGCAGGAACTGAGATAGATGAGCCGACAAACAAGCTGGTTGCTCATAGGGATAGGCGGGGTGTTGATCGTAGGCGCATTGGCCCTGGCGTTTGTCGTGGTGCCGACCTTGGCCATCTTCCCTGACGATGCCGAGTCCGAGCGGATTTTAGAGCTAGATTACCTTACCCTATTTCGCCCAGAGGAAATGAAATTCTTTCGCGCCGAACCCGGCGCCACGGACGATGTCCGCTTCGAACGTCAGGTGCGCGTCGAAGCCGTGGATGGCGATGCCATGCTCATCCGCGAAGATCAACAGATTATCAATGCGGGCGATCCGCTGATTGAACTGGTTTATCACTACGCGCTTGACCGGCGCGACTTGCGCCAGGCCGAGAACATCCCGAATGAATGGCGTGATTTCCCCGGTTTTTGGGATCGAGACGGCTTCGTTATCCAGTGGGAGATCGGCACCCAACCGCAAGACTATGACGGCTGGGTGGAGGACTTCCGCCAGACGCGCCCCCTGGAATTCATCCGCGAGGAGACGCGCGCGGGCATGGAAACCTACTATTTTGAAGCGCGCAACGACCCCGCCCCCATGGACCCGGCCCAAGTAGAAT
>DAOTVD010000377.1:0-4272 GCA_034437075.1 Anaerolineae bacterium | reverse complement strand
TTTATTGTGATCACAGCCCATGCTACGCGCACCTCGCGCGAACGGGCGTATGAATTGGGCGCGTCGGGCTACATTACCAAGCCGTTTCGATTTGCCGAACTGCTCGCCCTCATCGCCGATCATTTGCCGCGCGCCGATTAACTAACCCGCGTTGTGCGCCCGCGCCATCTCTTCCACCAGGCGGAAGGCTTCGTCTAGGTCTTCAGTCAGATGCACGTATAAGGCTTTTCCAAGTATTTAACTATGCCGCTTGCTTTTGTCGAAAAGGGTACCGGCTTGATTTTACCCCCCTCTAGCTCCCCCCGAATTCGGGGGGAGAACTTACTCGTGCGCATAATAGCCCCTCCCTGAATTCGGGGAGGGGCTGGGGAGGGGTAATTATTTTTCTGGAAAAGCCTAAGCCGCCATACTGCGCTTGCTTGAAGCTCTCCACGGCCAAATAAAACATATTCCCCGCGCCAACGGTGATGGTCTCTAGGCGATGATCGGACAGCGACCCCGCGCGATTGCGCCGCCATCTTCTCGACTAGGTCACCAAAGCTCAGGGGAAAATCCCGGCAATCGTAAATAATATACACCTTGCCCACAATATCCTGCCCCGCCCCTTACGTTTAAGCGGATATAACTCACATGACGCTCATCCGCCTGGCCTGGCCGAGGGGGCCAAGTGGCGGTACAATCCCGCCATCTGTTTGTTCGGCAACCCGAGGGAGGCGCGATGCAAGCGCTCAAAGACGCCATCTTGCGCGAGGGCAAAAACCTAGGCGATGGCATTCTGAAAATTGACGGCATCTTGAACCACCAGATGCAACCCCGCTTGATTCAAGCCATGGGCCAGGAATTCGCCCGCCGCTTTCAGGACATGCAGCCCCAGCGCGTCCTAACCGCCGAGGTTTCCGGCATTGGCCCGGCGCTCATGACTGCCCTGGCGCTGGATGTGCCCGTGGTCTACGCCCGCAAAAAGAAGCCAATCACCATGTACGGGCCCGTGTTGCTAGAAACCGCCCCCAGCCACACCAAAGGCCACGAGGCTATGCTACTCGTCTCGGCGGAGTACATGCCGCCTGGCGAGCGCGTGCTCATCATTGATGATTTTCTGGCCACCGGAAACACCATGCGCGCGCTGGTGCGCATCACGCGCGGCGCGGAGTGTGAACTGGTGGGTATTGGTGGCGTGGTCGAAAAAATCTTCGAGGGCGGGCGCGCGCTGTTGAACGAGCGTTACCCCGAGGTGCGCGTCGAGGCCCTGGCGCGCATCGCCAGCATGGATGATGACCGCATCATATTTGCCGATTAACCACCCGCTCATCCGATGCGCGCGTTAGCCCATTTGCTATGCCGGGTGTTGGGGCTGGTGCTGCTCTTGGCGGGCGGGCCGGTCGTGCGCACCGTGTTGCTCAGCGCGCCGCGCTTGTCTGGCGTAGTTTGGTCGCCGGATGGCGCGTGGCTATTGTTTACCTCCAACCGAGGCGGCGGCGCGCAAGTCTATCGCCTGCACCTGGCCAGCGATACCCTAGAGCAACTCACCCGCCGCGACTATTGGCACTTCGCCAGCGCCTGGTCGCCGGACGGGCGCTACATTACTTTTGATCGCGAGATGCAAGGCGCTACGGACATTTATAAACATAGCCTGGTGGATGGCTCCGAAACGCGCCTGACCCACAGCCGAGGCAGTGGCTTTAGCACCTGGATGCCGCCAAGCCAACTCGCGGGCTCGGCCTGGGGCGTGCTGGTCGTGGGGCTGGCCCTGCTCGGCGTCAGATTGCGCCGCCACGTATGAGATTCTGGCGCGCGTTGGTGCTCATCGGCAGTGTATGCGCGCTGCTGTGCACGCTCTGGCTGATGGCCGAGCGCCGCGCGATGCCGCAAAGCCCCTTTCTTGTCTTCGTCAGCCATCGCGACGGCACCCCCGAACTCTACCGCATCCGCCCCGATGGCCGCACCCCTCAACGCCTAACCCATTCGCCTTGGCGCGAGAGCTACCCCGTTTATACGCCCGATATGCGCTATATTATCTACGCGATAGACGATGGTCGCCGCAGTGGCCAACTCGCGCGCGTCCGCAGCGCGGGCGGTACGCCCGAACGCCTGCCCGCCTCCCGGCCCGATCAACGCTACGAGAGCCTAGCCGCCACCATCCATAACGACCGCTTGCTGTATCTGGCCACGCGCGGCTCGCGGCGCGGCGTTTACACCAGCAACTTAGACGGCTCCGACCAGCGCGCGCTCATCGAACGCGATACGGGGGATGTCATCTTCCGTAACCCAGCCTGGGCGCCGGATGGTCGCGCGATCTATTTCGCCGCTACGGGCCTCACCCATCCGCCGCAACTGGGCCTGCTGCTCTACCGCCTGCCCCTGGATGTCCCCAACCCACAACCCGACCTGCTCTCGCCGGATACCAACGCCATGTTCAACGCGCCCGCCCCCGCGCCGGATGGCCAACGCCTGGCTTTTGTCACCGGGGCGTATAACACCGCGCGCTTATGGGCATTGACGGCGGACACCGGGCGGCCCCAGCCTATCGCGGATTTGAACCCCGGTTTCGAACCGCGCGTTGCTTGGTCGCCAGGCGGGGACGCCTTAACCTTTTTCTCGACCCTCAAACTGGCCAATTATGATATTTTTGCTTGGGGGGCGGCGGATGGGCGCTTGCGCCAGGTCACCCGGTCGCCCGCTAGCGATATTGACCCGGCCTGGGCGCCCCCCGCCGAAAAATCCTTCGCGGCGGCGCGCGTGTTGGCCGGGTTATTGCTCGTGAACTTCCTCGGCATCGGGTGGCAGCAAGCGCGTCAGTTCGGTCTTTAATTCCGCAATGCGCGGGGGCGCGTCGTCCATTTGCGCTATTTCCATGGCCGCGATGATGCATAACGCGGTCGCTTCGTTGGTAGCCAGGGGCACATTATGCACGTTGCAGATGCGCAACAGCATCTGAATATCGGGGTCGTGGGGGTGTTTGCCCAGCGGATCGACAAAGAAAAACATGGCGGTCACTTTGCCATCCACGATATGAGCGGCGATTTGCGCATCCCCGCCCAGCGGGCCAGACGACATGCGCGTAACCTTCAAGCCCGATTTCTCTTGCAAATAGCGCCCGGTGGTGCCCGTGGCGATGATGTCGTATTGGCGCAGTAGGCCCGCGTTGTCTTTGGCAAAGGCGACCATATCGGCCTTTTTGCCATCATGCGCGATCAGCGCGATGGTGCGTGGGGTCATGAATGCTCCTTGTGGGTTTGGTGTGCAAGTTCTCTGCTTCCACTCTAACGGACATGGCCCCTTCGTGCCAACTGCGCGTTCGCGCGGCCAGGGCGATTGCATCAATTGGGGGCTGGATAGACTTTTTGGGCCTTTGTATATATTTTGCACAAGGTTAGTTTGTGTAGGATTGAACACAATTTGAACCTTTATGATCTATTTTGAACCGAAAAATTTGATGCGCTGGCTCTCCTCGCGCGGCTAGCCCCGCTCCCTAGGCGCGCGTTGTGCGCGTTACGCGCGCGGCAATCTGCTAAGCTGGATGATTCGCCGCTCAAGGATCATATGAGAGGAGGTGCTTATGGGCGCACGCTGGCAAACGTATCTGGATTATATTCGGGCGCGGGCGCGGCGCGCGGCACTCCGCGCGGCCCGTTTGGCGGAAGACGACGCGCAACTCCCCCCGCGCGGCCCGGTCGATGGCGGGGGCGGCGTCCGTCCGGCCTATCAGATTAGCGCGGATGAACCGCCCTGGTCGGCGGATGATCTGCGGCGTTTCGAAGCCTTGCAAGACGGCGGCGAATGGCCATCCGAGGACGATTTGGCCGCATGATATTGACGAAAGGCGCGGGCGACCGCGTCTTTTTTTGCGCGTTATGCACGTTACGCGCGCGCGGATGCGCTAGGCTTGGGGGGTTATGTCACCAGAGATAAGGACAAGTGCTGTTATGACCACCTGGGCCGATTTGCCCTTCCCGATGCCGCACCCTGGCCAAGCCATTATCCTGAATCATCCGGCACGGTTCCGCGTGGTGGCTTGCGGGCGGCGCTTCGGTAAATCCCTGCTCGCTAAGCTGGACGCGCTCTTGACGGCCATTGATGGCGGGGTCGCGTGGTGGGTGCTGCCGACCTATACCATGGCGCAGGAAGCCTGGAGCGATCTGGAATTTTATGTGGCGGCGCTAGAGGGCATCAAGGTTGAGTGCGGTAATCGCCAGATTCGCTTCGCGGGGGGCGGCATCTTGGCGGTGCGCAGCGGCCACGAGCCGGACCGCCTGCGCGGGTCTGGCCTGGATA
>DAOTVD010000376.1:0-1906 GCA_034437075.1 Anaerolineae bacterium | reverse complement strand
CCCAGGCGCGGATGTTCATCGCGCGCGCAGATGGAACCGACATGCGGCCCTTGGCGCCGTCGGTCACTGGGGTGGCCCCGACTTGGGGGCCATTAGCCGCGCGCGCGTGGCATCCGCTGCGCTTGGGTCTGGTGTTGCTGGGCGTTTGGGGTGTCGGGGCCGCGCTTAGCCGCCGATCCCAAAGACGCTTTGCAACTTCATCGCCAGGCCCATATCGCCCTTAATCTTGATCTTGCCTTGCATGAACGCGGACATGGCGGCGGTTTCGCCATTGACCACTTTCATAAAGTCATTCGCGTCGGAGGTCAGGGTAATGGTGGGGTCGTCGTGGGTGCCGTCGCCTTGTTCCATCTCGCCGTCGTCGATCTCGACCCAAAATTGGTCGCCATTGTCGCCAGTGAGGTCAAATTGAAAAACGGCATTCATACCTTGTGCTTTGTCGGGGTTGAAGTTCTCGCTTAGGGTGGCCTTGAGTTCGTCCACCGAGGTAATTTGGTCGGCCATAGGGTGAATTGCTCCTCAAATCAACAGTTTGTGCGATAATCTGCGCACTATGATAACGCAAGAATCCTCAGGAGGCGCACCATGCGATCCAAACTTCTCGCTTTACTCATCTGCGGCTTATTAGCGCTCGTGCCGCTGGGCCTGGCTCAGCAAAACTCTGATGCTGGGACGGTCGCGCTGGTGGGTACGGATGGCAATATTCGGCTCTTTGACGTTGCCGCCGACGACCTGACCGACCTGACCGACGACGCGGGCGAAACCCGGCGCTATCGGTTCCCCACCTGGGCCAGTGATGGGCAACTCGCCTATTTTGGCACCGATGTGAGCGACCCCGAAACGGGCTATGCGCTGGGCGTCTTCCTGTGGCAGCCAGAAACCAACCCCAAATTCGTGTACAGTAGCCAAGAAGAAGCGTATTCCTACGCACACTGGGCGCCGGGCGATTGCGCCGATGGCCTTTGCCGCGACCTGGCCTTGCTCTACACCGCGCGGGATGGCCTGGCCACGCGCCTGATCCGTAGTGCGGAAGAAGTCACCATCACCGAAGTCTCGCAGGGTGGCCCGCATTACTGGGACTGGTCGCCAGATGGCCAGCAGATGATCTGGCAGCGTTTTGGTACCCAATACGAGATTTACAACGCCGCCGATGACGACATCGCGCGCAATCTGGAGACCGCGCCTGGCGACGTGACCTCGCCGCATTGGTCGCCCGTGGATGATCGCGTGTTGCTGGGCGTGGCGGGCGCGGACGGCACCGATTTGGTGATTGATGACGCCGATGGGCGCGAAACGCTGATCGGCGGCTTGCCTGGCCCGGTCGCGTATAGCTGGTCACCAGATGCCGCATGGGTCGCTTACCTAGAGCGCGATGTTGGCTTTTTGAACATCATTGACCCGGCCAGCGGCGACGAACGCTTCATCGCGCGGGATGTGTTGGCCTTTTTCTGGTCGCCGGATGGCCAGCGCATCGCGTATTTGGCCTTGCATGGCGCCCAGCCCAGCCCCGGCGCGCTGTTGGAACGCGCTCAGTTTGACGATGCGCTGGTCTTCGATTGGTTCGTGTACGACGTAGCCAACGACACCAGCCAGGCCGGGCCGGTGTTCGTCCCCAGCGAGGACCAACTCTATTTCTTGAGCTTCTTCAGCCAATTTTCACGCAGCCATCGCGTTTGGTCGCCGGATAGTGCGCAGGTGGTGTATAGCGCCGTCACGGGCGGCATTCCGGTTGTCTTTTTATTCGCGGCAGATGACCCCGGCGCGGAGCCCATGCCCATTGCGGAAGGCACCTTCGGCGTGTTTAGCTGGTAGGGCGTTGCTCGCGCGCAACCCATACCCCCTTCGGAACGTATAGCATATACCATTAACTGATACCGAAGGGGGTTTTGTCATGTCTGCGTCTATT